>DASYKK010000426.1:0-9758 GCA_035995565.1 Candidatus Angelobacter sp. | reverse complement strand
AAAATGGCTTTCGTCCCACGCCGGAGACAAGTTGTCCGTGCGGACAGTGGGCTCATGGAAGAGGTGTCCGGTGCCACCGCCGAAGAGTGGCAGAATAACGTTGGGATCATAACCGGCATTGATCTGATAGTTGGCGATGCCTTTCGACGTAGCATAGTCGCCGAGCTTGGCGAAATAGCTATCGAACGAGCGGTTCTCCTGCAACATTACGATAATGTGCTTGATGCCCTGCAACCCACCGTTGGTGACAACGTTTACCGTGGCCGAGCCGGTAGTCGCATTTCCCTGAGCGTCAAGCGCAGTGATGGTGTAAGTAGTATTTTGCGTGGGCGAAACCGCAACGCTTCCCGTTGCGCCTGTCACGGGGCCAACGCCCTGATCAATGCTCAGAGATACAGCGCCTTGTGAAGCCCACGTCAACGTTGACTGGCTGCCCGGAGCAATGTTTGCTGGAGTGGCTTTCAACGTCACGGCCAGCGGCGCGTTGACCGTGGCAGTGGCCGTGGCAGTCGCCGTGCCGTTGGTGGCCGTGATTGTATAAATGGTCGTCGCCGCGGGAGAGACGCTCAAGCTTCCGCTCGGACCGTTCACCACGCCAACTCCCTGATCAATGCTCAGCGAAGTTGCATTGGCGCTGGTCCAACTCAGGCTGGCGGTTTGTCCGGGGCCAATTCTCGTGGGGGTGGCGACCAGAGTTACGCCAAGAATATTTATCGTCGCGGAAGCCGAGGCCGTTACCCCCCCAGCTCCGGCGGCCGTCGCCGTATAGGTAGTCGTCGCGGCCGAGACGATCGCCGTGGATCCCGACAGCGCAACCGAGGTCACATCGTCGCCCAGAACTGACGGAACGATTGCAACCGACGTGGCATTCGTGCTGGTCCAGGATAAGGTCGTGCTCTGCCCGGCAGCGACAACACTGGGAGAAACGCTCAGCGACATCGCGGGAGCAGAGCCCGCAGGAACTACATTTACCGTAATCGAGTTCGTGGCTGCTTTTCCGTTTGCGTCAGTCGCCGTGCCAACGTAAGTTGTCGTCTGCGCCGGAGACACGGTAGCTGATCCTGACAATGGCAGCGCACCCGAAGCAACCGCTGGCGAGATGGAGAATGATGCGCCATTCGTGACTTGCCAGGTGATCGTGGTGCTTTGACCTTGGACGATGGTGCTTTGTCCGGCAGCGAAAGCGATCACTGCCTGTGATGGTCCGGGCGGTGTGACCACGCCTCCGCCACAGCCGATGAGAACAGGAACAATAAGAACAAATGAAATCTTTAGGACAGCTTGCAGAACACTCTTCAGAACTACAGACGAAGTCTTTAGGCGAACCATTTCACTCTCACATCCAGGGGTGCTGAATGAGATGTGAATCCAGCAGCTCAGGTTGCTGCCGCCCAATCACAACCATGAGCAAGTGTTGAAGGTTCGTTCGCTGCTTAACTTCGCCTTAACAGAGCGGCCCGCTATCACACGTTCGCAGTAGCAGGCCATCCTTGGTAGGACGCTTGAAGTCTATTTGCTTGAAGTCTATTTGATGACCGCTGCTCCCGCCGTGGCGCAAACGCCATCCTGGTCGCTGTTTGCTCCGGAAACACCGATCGCGCCGATAATCTTGCCGTCGGACAGAATAGGAACGCCGCCTTCCACAGGCACTGCGCCTTCCAGTCCCAGCACGCGCATTCCGGCGCCGCCGCTGGCCAGGGAATCCTGAAACGCCTTGGTCGGACGCTTATACAAAGCCGCCGAACGCGCTTTATTGATGGAGACGTTGGCGCTGCCGATCTGCGTGTTGTCCGTTTTCTCGTAGTAAACGAGCGTGCCGGTGGGATCAACCACGGCGACGGCCATCGTCCAGTGGTTCTTTACCGCTTCTGCCAGCGCGGCAGCCGCGGCTTTCTTGGCGTTTTCAACGGTGATGGGTGGTCCGTAAGGGTTAGGCAGCATCTGAGCCTCCATTCCCAACGCGCAAACGGCCAGCGCCAGGACTGACAAGATTTTGATCGTGCGTGATGACATGGTACATCGCTCCTCTTTTTATCGCATGCATGCGAAGGTTCATCAACAGGGCCATGGGAAAGAGTCTCCGGAAGAAAATCCTAACTGCTCGTCGCCGCAAAGTACTGTAACCGCGTGAGGAACGAAGTCTAGAGTCTGCGGAAAGCCTGTGTCAAGAAGCGCCATCATCACGTTAGAATGCTTGTTACGTTCAACCACCAACATGGAACCAATCTCGCACTTCTTTTATTCTGACCGATTGAAGCTGCAGTTCTGGGATTACGGCCAGGACGGCAAGCCCGCGCTGGTGCTCGTCCACGGTGGCCTTGATCACGCGCGCAACTGGGACTGGGTGGCGCGCTCGCTGCGCGAGCACTATCACGTCTATGCGCTCGATCTGCGCGGACACGGCAACAGTGCCTGGGCTCCGGGCGCCATGTACAGCGTCGCGGAGCATGTGCTCGATCTTTCCACGCTGCTCGATATCGTCGACGAGTTTCCTATCCGCCTCATCGGACATTCGCTCGGCGGCATTATCGTGCTGCATTATTCCGGCATCTATCCCAGCCGCGTGGCGAAGGCCGTTTCGATTGAAGGTATCGGATTCCCTCCCAGTCATCGCGTGCACGGTCCGGCTTCCAACCGGCTGCGCTACTGGGTTGAAGCCCGGCGCGACATCGAGAAGCGCAAACGCAAACCTTATCCCAACCTGGACGCTGCCATGGCACGCATGAAAGAAGCCAATCCGCATCTGAGCGACGAGGTCGCGCGCCACCTCACGCTGCATGGCACCGACTGGGATTCCGAAGGCTGCCTTACCTGGAAGTTCGATAACTATGCCCGCGCCATCGGCCCTTTCGGCCACAACCTTGCCGATACCTCAGAGATTTACGGCCAGATCACCTCGCCTACCCTGCTTTTCTGGGGACTGGAAAGCTTTGCTCCGGTGCCGGAAAACGATCCTCGCGTGACGGCCATGCAACATTGCCGCCTGATAAAAGTCCCGAAGGCCGGCCACTGGGTGCATCATGATCAACTCGATCTGTTTTTGAAAGAGACGACGGAGTTTTTGAAGGACTAAGGGAAAAACTCAGGCCCACGAAGTTTTGGTTCGTATCAGGAAACCCTGCTCCGTTGACTGCTGCTCACGCCCGGGAGTAGAGTTTGGCTCGCAGGCCTTTCAAGCTTGCTATGATCAGAAGGGACGGCATCTATTCAGGAGGGGAACTATGCCCGAGTTTGTCATCGAACGTGAAATACCGAATGCGGGCAATCTGTCGGATAGCGAACTGCGTGCACTGGCGCAGAAATCAGTGGGGATTCTCAAGCAGATGGGTCCGGAGATTCAGTGGTTGCATAGCTACGTGACGGGCAACAAAATTTACTGCGTCTACCTTGCTCCCGATGAAGCTGCTATCCGGGAACACGCGACCAGGGGCGGCTTTCCCGCGAATCGTATCTCCGCCGTGCGCCGCATGATCGATCCCGCAACCGCAGAGTGATTAATCCTGCGTGAAGAGTTTCATATCAGCTGCCACTCTCCCTCTGCGGCATGTTGCAAGTCACCTGCAGTTTCATTCTTGAGCCAGGGCATCCCGAATGGTTTTATCAGCCGGCGTCGTCCAACCATCCATCCATGCGGCGGCAGCTATGGTAGGGGAAACTGACTGGCGCGCCGGATCGAGCGTTTTTTCCAAACGCGCTTGCTCGGCCAGTGGCAGGGGTGCGCCAAGAACCCGCCGCATGGCTGCGGCTGCTCCCGCCAGTCGGAGTGCGCGCTC
This sequence comes from Candidatus Angelobacter sp., assembly GCA_035995565.1. Classification (GTDB taxonomy): domain Bacteria; phylum Acidobacteriota; class Terriglobia; order Terriglobales; family Acidobacteriaceae; genus Angelobacter. The sequence continues at coordinate 5,985 of DASYKK010000426.1, read as the reverse complement.
CGGCCTGGACTGTAAGGCCGCTGAACACGCCAGGCAATCCAGCAGACGGGCCACACCGCGTTTCTGTCCCAGCTCCTGGAAAAGCTTCATGCTTTCAACATACTGTGCACGTGAAGTGTGATAGTCCCTGTGGTCGCGTGCAACGTTGCCCAGGTCAACCAGACATCCAGCGATACCCCATTTGTCGCCCAATTCCCTGAAAATGGCCAGACTTTGTTCGTACAGCCCTCGCGCCGTTGCATCCTCACCCTGTTCATGGGCCACATCGCCCTGGTAATTGAGTGACCACGCCATCCCCGTGCTGTCACCCAGTTCCCGAAAGATAGAAAGGGCTTCTTCATAAAGGGAGCGGGCAAGTGGATAATTTGCTTCCAGCTTGACCACATTTGCCAGATTGCTGAGTGAACGCGCCATTACCACGCGGTCGCCCAAGCCCCTCCAGACTTCCAGACTTTCTTCGAACAACGTGCGCGAAGCTGCCAGATCGCCCCGATCCCGAGCGTGCGCTGCCAGAGCATTGAGCGCAATTCCAATGCCGCGGGTATCGTTCAACTCGCGGGAGATCTCAAGACTTTCCTCGATCAGCGCATATGCCGCGTCATAGTCGCCCTGCTCTCCCGCCAGTACGCCAGCGGCGAATAGCGCCCGGGCGCGCGTATTGGAACGTGTTGTGGCGCCTTGAAGACTAAGCAGTTTTCCCAGCCGGTCGCGTCCTTCGGTTAAAAGCTCACGCATGTCCCAGAACTGAAAGAGCGCCGCTCCCAGACGCAGCCCCCAGTCAGCGTCGCCTGTTTTCGTCAGCCATTCCAGCGCCGCCCGAAAATTATTGTGGTCCACCTCGAACAAACTTACCCATTCCGTCCGCGCTGGATCAGCAGCCTGGAATGCGGAATCTTCCGCAAGCACCAGACAGTACGCGGCATGAGCGCGCCTGGTTGCGCGTTCCTCTCCGCTAACAACCAGACGTTCCAGCCCATACTCACGGACCGTATCCAGCATGCCGAAACGAGTTTCTCCGCCTGAATGCTCAATTTGCTGCACCAGGCTTTTATCAAAAAGCGATTCCATGCCTTCTATGACGTCCAACTCAAGGTCTTGTTTGGTGTTGCAGACCGCCTCCACTCCTTCCAGAGTGCACCCACCCACGAAAACCGAAACTCTCCGAAACAGCGCCTGCTCGGCCTGGCTGAGCAGCCCATAGCTCCAGTCGATTGTTCCCCGCAGGGTTTGTTGGCGCAGCGGCAGGTCTTTGGCCCCGCCCGTGAGCAGTTGCAGACGGCTCTCCAGCCGCGTCTGCATCACAGAAGGCGAGAGCAGCTTGATGCGCGCGGCGGCCAGTTCGATGGCGAGAGGCAGCCCATCCAGCCGGGTGCAGATCGTAGCCACTGCGAGAGCATTTTCCTCCGTGAGTTCAAAATTTGGCTTCACCGCAACCGCGCGTTCCAGGAACAAGGCGATCGCGGGGTTCCGCGAAAGCGCTTGCAGCGGCATCATGGATTGCAGGTCCGGCAGGGCAAGGGAAGGCACTGGAAATTCGTGCTCGCCATAAATGTGCAGAGGCGCGCGGCTGGTCGCCAGGACTTTGATTTTAGGCGCCACTGTCATCAATTCCGCCACTGCGGGCGCCACCGCAAGCATGTGCTCGAAATTATCGAAGAACAACAGCAGGTTCGTGCGCAAGTCGTGCAGATATTCCATCAGGCTCTCGATGGTCACCTGCCGGCCGGATTCTCTCATGCCCAAAGCCTGCGCGATGATGGATGGAATCAGAGCAGGATCACTCACTGCCGCCAGCGGAATAAAACACACCCCGCTGGGAAAGCTCTGGGCAACGTCGCCTGCGACCCTCAGCCCCAGACGGGTTTTCCCGATGCCGCCTGGTCCCGTAAGCGTTACCAGGCGCACATTGTCTCGCAGCAGCAAGTCTTTCAGCGCTCCCACTTCCCGATCGCGACCAATAAATGCCGTTCGCTGGGTGGGGAGACTACTCATCCTCGGCGGGGAATGTCTCGACGGGGCTTCCGACAGCCGTTCGCGCAGGGTCGCAAGATCCCGGGCCAGTTCACGGGTGGATCCATAACGATCCGCGGGATTCTTGGCGAGGCAGCGCTCGATGACCCAGCAAAGCGGTGCCGGAGCCTGGGGAGTTAACGACACCACCGGTTCCGGATCGTCCCGCAGAATGGCAGCCAGGGTTTGTGCCGGGCTACGCCGCTGGAAACTGCGTTTTCCAGTCACCATTTCGTACAAGACTGACCCGAACGAAAACTGGTCTGATCGGAAGTCCAATGGCAGACCATTCGCTTGCTCCGGAGACATGTACTCCACAGTGCCTAAAAGTGCTCCCGGAACAGTGTCAGAGGTATCCTGAGTGCTGCCAGGACGCATTGGGTTGGTGCTGCTGGGGCTGACAAGCTTGGCAAGCCCGAAGTCAAGGATCTTCACGAAACCGTCGCGAGAAACCATCAGGTTCTCCGGTTTCAGGTCTCGATGGACAACGCCTGCTTCATGGGCTTTTGCCAGCCCGTCCGCGATTTGCGCCGCAATGGTGATGGCCTTATGCAGCGGAGTTGGACCTCCGTCTAGCATGTCGCGCAGCAACTCTCCCTCGACAAGCTCCATTGCGATGTAGTAAGTACTTTGAACGTGACCCAGTTCGAATATCGTCACGATGTTGGGGTGGTTGAGCGCCGAAGCCGAACAGGCTTCACGCTCAAAACGGTCCAGCTCCTGTTTGCCGGCCGACAGCTTGCGGGATAGGATCTTGATAGCCAGTTCGCGGCCGAGGTGAGTGTCCCGCGCCCGATAAACCTCGCCCATGCCGCCGGTGCCGAGCAGGCCAAGGATGTCGTAGCGGCCGAATCTTGTTCCGGATGAAAGCGGCGGCGGCTTTTGCGTCGTCACTACCGGGTCCGATGTTGTGTGCCGCTCGTCCATTTAGTTTCTCGGCTGGTGTGCGTCGCCAGCCAACACAAGTCTCATCGCTGAAGCATAGCAAAGTTTTTCGGAGGGTGTTTATGGACATTAGATCTCTGCAGCGGCCGTTAAAGGAGCAATATCGTCGTGATCCCAGTACCTCGCGCATCACCCTGACGGCAAAGGGCGCCGAGACTGCTACTCCCATGACCTGCTCCGTGGATATCGGACGGGCGATCTACCAGGCCGAAGCTCACAAAGGCGTGGGCGGATCGGGTGCGGCAGCGTGTTCTGGTGACCTCCTGCTCGGTGCTCTGGCTGCATGCGCGCAAATCACCTGCCAACTCGTCGCAACCGCCATGGGCGTTCCCACACAGCACATCGAGGTCAACGTTAGCGGCGATATGGACTTGCAAGGTACTCTGGGCCTTGCCAAAGACGTCCCAGTTGGCTTTGAGGCAATACGCATCCAGTTCGATATTGACGCGCCACAGGCGACGCCAGAGCAGTTGCGGGCGCTCCAGGAGAAGACGGAACAATATTGCGTTGTTCTGCAAACCCTGCTGAAATCGCCAACAATAGACACTGAGTGGGCCCGCTCATAGCCGATTCTGCTCATGCATCTTCTATAATTTCCAGCTGCATCCAATATAGAACGGTTCCCTGCCAACTTCGTCAGCCTTGATATTCAGAGGATATTTATGCAAACACGTAACTTTTCCACCCGGACGCTGGCGCTGCTATTGGCGCTTTTGCTGGCGCAGCCTCTGGCCTTGATGACAAAGCTGCAGGCTGAGGCCGCAGGCGTGCCGCAGCTGCCTGATCCGGGCAATACGGGAATGACCCGGCCGCAGCAGCAGCAACTGGGCCTGCAAGCCATGGGCGAAGTCTACAAGCAGATGCCGGTGCTGCCGGATTCGAGTCCGGAGACGCAGTACATTCAACGTCTGGGCAAAAAGCTGGCGGGGGTGATTCCGGCAAACAAGTCGTGGCCGTATCAGTTTCATGTGATTCCCGCGGCGGACATCAACGCGTTTGCCCTTCCCGGCGGGCCGATCTTTGTGAACCTGGGCACCATCACCGCGGCTGACAACGAAGCCGAACTGGCCGGCGTGCTGGCGCATGAGATGTCGCACGTGTACATGCAGCACTCAGCCAAGCAGGCGCCGAAAGCCACTGTGGCGCAGATTATCGCCGGGCTGGCCGGTGCGGTGCTGCCGCAGAGCGGGCTGGGCAGCCTGGGACGCATGGGCATACAGATTGGCGCGGGCACCATGCTGATGAAATATTCGCGCGCCGACGAAGCCCAGGCCGATTCAACCGGCGCCATCATTATGTACCGCGCGGGCTATAACCCGAAGGCGATGGCTGATTTCTTTCAGAAGCTGGAACAGAAATACGGCAAAGGCGGACCGCAGTTGCTGAGCGACCATCCCAATCCCGGCAACCGCATGGCAAATATCCAGAAGCAAATCCAGAACTGGCCACCGAAAAACTTCGTCACTAACAGCCCGGAGTTTGCCCAGGTAAAGCAGGATGCGCTTCACATAAAAGCTTACACCGCGCAGGAAATTGCCAACGGCGCGAAGTCTGGCCAGTGGGAGCAGATGAACAGGCAGAACCATGTCATGCCGGCAAATCTACCGTCGTCGTCGAACCAGGGTAGTGGCGCAGGCAGCGGCAATGGCGCAGCGAATGGAAGCGGCACAGGCGCAAGTAGCGGCAGTGGATCCAGCAGCGAAGCGAATAGCGATAGTGGCGCAGGCAGTGGGAGCGGCAGTGGAAGCGGCGCTGGAGTGGAAAATGTCGCATTTAAGGAAGTGAAGCCCAGTGCCAACTTCGCCACCCATCAAGGCCAGGGCTTCAGCATCTCGTACCCCGACAACTGGAAAGTGGCCGGCGACCAGAACACTACACTCATCGGTCCACCTTCAGCGCAGACGGAAACTGGCATTTCTTATGGCGTCCTTATTGGCAACCAGCCGGGAAGTAACGCGCCGTCGCTGGATGAGGCCACGCAGCAACTGGCGCAGGGCATGCAGCAGCAGAATCCAGGAATGAAAATTTCCGGCGAGATGAAAAGCATCAATGTTCACGGCATGCAGGGCCGGTCGCTCGAGCTTACTGGGAACTCTCCGTTACAGCTGAACGGTCAGCCGCTGCCTGAACGTGACTGGCTGGTCGCGCTTCCGCGCTCGCAGGGTGGGCTGCTTTATCTGGTATTTGTTTCGCCCGAACGCGACTTCAACCAGATTCACCCGACCTACCAGAAGATGCTGGACAGCCTGCAGATCCAATAAACGTTTGCGCGACACGCTGAGCATATTCAGTTTGAACTGAGCATATTCAGTTTGAGACGACCTGGGAAAAACTAATCGCATCATACTAATAGTGAGGGTGATGGAGCGGGTTTTTATCGTTTCCTCGCGTGAGTTGTACTGAAGTCCAACGATGTCAGGTGCAGCTACATCACCCAATCAACTTTTTACTGCTTTCAACCCTGCTTCCCTTCCAGCTCTGCCCATCTGCTGTAAAGATCATTTACCGTCTTCTGCGCTTCGTCCATCTCGGCATGCGCGCTCAGCAATCGCGCCGCGTCACTCGCGATTTTCGGATCTTCAGCCGCCGCGCGTTTCTTCTCCAGCGTGTCTTCCGCCTGCGCAATCCGCTGCTCGATCGTCGCAAACTCACGGGCTTCCAGATAAGAAAGCTTCTTCCTGGCAGATCCTTCAGCCGTTTTCGCAGACTTACTCTGCGACGCTCCATCGCTTCCCGTCTGCACCGACTGTTTGCTTTCCGCCTGCCACTCTTCCCACTGCAGATAATCGGCAAACGCTTCCGCTCCGCCGCGTCCGTCCAGACCAAGAACCATCGTGGAAACGCGGTCCAGCATATAGCGGTCATGCGTCACCACCACCAGAGCGCCGCTGTATTCGAGCAAGCTCTCTTCTAAGATTTCCAGTGTTGGAATATCGAGATCATTCGTCGGTTCGTCCAACAGAAGCAGATCTGCCGGCTGAAGCATCAACTGCGCGATCAACACGCGCGCGCGCTCACCGCCGGAAAGCC
>DASYKK010000425.1:0-10050 GCA_035995565.1 Candidatus Angelobacter sp. | reverse complement strand
AATCGATGTCAGCGCTGCCTCGGTTCATACCGTAAACGCTACTCGCAAATGATCCTGTGAGCATATATTGAATGCCGGCACGCTCCAGCAAGCTCGAGATTCGGCGAAACAAATCTTCGGGTGCCATTACACCCAATCCGGGAGGGGTTGAGGGAAAAATGCAAGGCGATGAACCTCGTGCTCGATTTCCCTGTCCGACCAATCAGGGTGTTGGTTGCGCACGCCCGACTTCATCAATTCGCGTGAAAGAAGACTGATTTGCAGGGCGATTTCCAACCGTCGTTCAACCGACATGGACCGGAAGAGGCGGATTTGCATGGCCTCAATTTCAGGAGTTGTATCCAATGGAGGCGGCATGCAGAGATGGTAGCACGCAGGAATGAAATAGGCAGTCCCATTTATAATTGGAATGTGAGTTCCGATTTCACTCTTCGCAAAATGGCCGAGGCCGATTTTCCCACGCGCTGGGGGCATTTCCGCATCATGGGTTTTGAAGGCCAATTCGGGCCGGCTTCAGCAACGCCCGATCGCCGCAAAGAAGAAGCTGTCGCTCTGGTGATGGGCGACATCCATTCTGCTCCGCCGCTGGTGCGCATCCACTCTCAGTGCCTGACGGGAGATGTGTTTGGTTCATTGCGTTGCGATTGCCGCCAGCAGCTTGAGATGGCGCTTTCAATGATCGCGCAGGTCGGCGCAGGCGTGCTGCTTTATGAACAGCAGGAAGGCCGTGGCATCGGTCTGATGGCTAAGCTTCAGGCCTACGGTCTGCAAGATCAAGGACTTGATACGGTGCAGGCCAATGAAGAGCTTGGATTCAAGGCTGATCATCGCGGGTTCGAGTTGCCGGCGGAAATTTTGAAGGCGCTCGGCCTGAAGCAGGTGCGGCTGCTATCCAATAATCCCCAGAAAGTTTCCGCGCTGGAGTCCGCCGGAATTGAAGTGGTGGAGCGCGTACCGTGCGAGGTGGAAGCGCACGCCGCGTCAGAGCGCTATCTGAATACCAAAAAGGAAAAGCTGGGACATTTGTTTACGGATAGATAGAACCAAAATCTTGAAACATAAAACCGAAACCTTGAAACACAGAGGAACGGAGGAAGCAGAGAAGAAGAAATTTAAGAGCTTAGCTCAGAACTTTGGAATTTGACAACTTCCGATCAGCAGGATCAGTGGCTAAAATTCCTGTTGTTTTCCCTCCGGTTCCTCCTTTCCTCTGTGTTTCAAGATTTTTGCAGAAGCCTGATCAGTTCTTTCCTCTTCGCCGAAGGCAAATCCATCAACGCCGATTTCACCAGTGCTCGATAAACGTCGCTCGCGCCGGGCACGCGCTTTAGTTCTTTCAAATGACGAAGCACCGTGTTCACGTCGCCGCGTTTGATTGGTCCGCTGAAAGCTGCTGCGGCTCCGCGTTCCTGATAATTCTTGAACGTTTGCCGCAAGATGGGCACCATTACTCGTCTGGACTGGCTGGCGGTAAGTCCCGCACTTCGACCAACGCGTTCCGCAGTTACAAGCGTGGCAACAATCAAAGGTGAGGAGAAAGACCCCAGCGCGTGATACAGGGGCTTGGCTGCTTTCTTGATGGAGAAGATTTCCGCACCTAAATCACGAACAATCCTGCGCGCCATGGCCACCGCTCGAGTGTCGCCTTCAACCGCGAATGGAACCTCGTCCATTTGCGGCGTTGCGCCTGGAACAAACGTCATCATGGGATGAAGGGAAGCTGTGCTGGCGCCTTTGCGCTTCAATGGCAACAGGACATCGCTGGTCAGCGCGCCGCTTGAATGAAAGACAATTTTGCCGGACCATCCTGGTTTGCGCGCGAGTCTCTGCGCGGTTTCGCCTAAGGCGTCGTCGGTGTGGCAGATCCACAATATGTCTGACGTTGGGCCTGCATCGTTCAGCGACTGTGTCTGTGCTTCCAGCGTTCTTGCCAGCATGGCAGCTCGGCGGCGTGACGAGGCCGTCTCACGCGCACCAACGAAGTCAATCCGATAGCCAGCGGCTTTGAGCGCCGGCCCCAGCGCCTGGGCCAGATTGCCCGCGCCGATCAGGGTGACGGTCGCCTTGTCCAAACGCCTGTGTGCCATCCAAACGCGAGAATACCAGAAGCCGTGAGGAAACACCTTTGGAACGCAGAGGAACAGAGGAAATGGGAATGATCGGGACAGGTGGACCATCAGCTCAATCAGATCGAGTAGATTCAATCTTCCTCACCTTCGATGTTCACTTCTCCTTTGCGTCCTCTGTTCCTCTGTGTTTCAAGGTTTTGGTTTTTGGTGGAAGAAGACTTTATATTGTTTGACATGCCTCCTTCTCGCAAAAAATCCAGCCGAACGGTTCGCGTGATGTCAACGAAAACAGTGTTTCGCGGTTCGGTATTCACCGTTACCACGGACGAGGTCGAAGAGCCCGGCAACATCCGCGTGCGCCGGGACGTGATTCGGCATTCCGGATCGATTGTCGTTCTGCCACTCGACGATTCCGGGCGAATGCCCCGGGTGCTGCTGGAGCGTCAATATCGATATGCGGCCGGCAAGCGGATGTGGGAGCTGCCCGCCGGACGCGTTGATCCGGACGAAAAACCGCTTGCCGCCGCGAAGCGAGAACTCATCGAAGAGACTGGTTACACGGCTGCGCGCTGGCAGAAGGCGCTTTTTTTCTATGTCAGCCCGGGCTTTCTGGATGAGAGCATGACGGTTTATCTAGCCAGTGGACTAAAAAAAGGCATTGCTCAGCCGGAAGAGGACGAACGAATTGCGGTTCGATTCTTCCCGCTGCAACAAGCCGTGCGCATGGCGACTTCGGGCAAAATCGTCGACGCCAAGACCATTGCATCTCTGCTTTGGCTGGAAAAAAAACTGCGCCGCAACTAACAAACGGCCTTCATTTTCCCGTTTCACTTTACAAGAAGTTGCACATTCACGGTGCAGGTGCAGGAAGTCTTGTTTGCGCTAAACCCTTGCTTATTGAGCACATACATCATGTTGACATCACCCGGCGATGAGGGCAGAATAAGCGCAAAGCCAAAGTACGGGTATAAGACGTAAGCGTGCCGGGAGAAGGTTAACCTCCGGTGTTTTTGCGTCCCTTACCAAAAAAAGTGGCAAACCCAAGAGAAGAAAAACTGGTCCTCGGGACCACAGTTTACCGTGTCCCCAGGGACAGCCCGGAGTAAGGAACGTGTCTCGAATTAAAGGTAAAGTGAAATGGTTCAATAACGCAAAGGGCTTCGGCTTTATCGGCCGAGATGACGGCCCTGATGTGTTCGTCCACTATAGTGCCATCCAGTCGGAGGGATACAAGAGCCTCCAGGAGGGCGATGATGTTGAATTCGAAATCGTGCAGGGACAGAAAGGCCCTCAAGCAGAGAGCGTTACCAAGCAAGCTACAACGCAAACTGCCTGATCGATTGTCCCACCTTTCGAATTGAGTTGAGGGGGACCCGGTTGACCCCACTACCGGGTCTTCTTTTTCTGTTTGCTCCGCCCCACCACGCCGCCGGAGCAGTCGGGATTCTACGGCCATTTTGCTTTGTGATACTACTCACTAAAGCCCTCATTGTAACTTTCACTTCGAAATGACTCCTTAGTACTAAATGCGGATCACTTAGGCCGGTCCATTTTGTGTTACAAGCTCTTTTCTGTGGAAGCAGAGTAGATGCGTCCCTAAACTCGATTTCACTACCCACCTCAAGAAGAGAGAGACTACAAAATTGTCGAAAAAGACTGTGTGCCTGTGCGTTTTTATGTTGCTGCTGGCTGGGACGTCGTTTGCCGGTGTGACCGTTCAATCTCCGTCGAATACCAGCGTTACCTCGCCTGTCCATTTTGTCGCTACGGCGAACTCCGTCAACCCCATCACGGCCATGCGTATCTATGTTGACGGCGTAAGCTTTTACCTGACGAACAATGCCAGCCTCGATACTTCAGTGAATATTGCAGCAGGCCAGCACAGTACAGTGGTACAGGCTTGGGATTCCACGGGCGCCGTCTTCAAGAACGCAATGGTTTTGACAGTCGGAAGCTCAGCTTCGCCCACGCCAACGCCATCAGCGTCCCCCACGCCGACTCCATCAGCTTCGCCCACGCCCGCTCCCGGAACCACCGTGAAAAGCGACATTGATCAGATGCCCGGCTGGGAGAACTGCACGGTTTGCGCCGGTGCGAACGCTGCCGGACCTTCGGCAGTGTATTCCATGAGCCAGAATATGCTCTCTCCTGCGGTCGACGGCAAATCAGCCCAGTTCAATCTTGCCGGCGCCACGCCATACTCTGACGCTCTGTGGTGGAAACAGCTTGGGGGCAACAATGCCATCAAGAACTTTACCTACGACCTGAATTTCTATATTACGAATTCGCAGGCGCCAGAGGCCCTGGAGTTTGACGTAAATCAATCCAACAACGTCTATAAATTCATTTTTGGCACGCAATGCAACATCAAAGACGGCGGTCAGTGGGACGTCTGGGGCAACGCTTCCGGCAACTGGATTCACACCGGAATCGCCTGCACTGCGCCCGCAGCGTACACATGGCACCACCTGACGTGGCAGTTACAACGCACGGACACGCAGGTCAAATATGTATCTCTTACCTATGACGGCGTCACGTACTATGTGAATCGGACTTATCCGGCGCGTCCCAACAACGTCAGCGAAATCAACGTGGCTTTCCAGATGGATGGAGACAACAAGCAAACTGCTTTCTCCGCATGGCTGGATAAAGTGACTCTCACTTACTGGTAAACCTCTCCGCAGCAACACTTCCCGGGACTCTCGCGTCCCGGGTTTTTATTGCCCGGTACGAGTTAGTGGTTCGACGGGAGACTCACTCTCACCCAATACTCCGGCTTTGGCGGAGGCGTGAACGCCGCCTTTGCCATCTTTGGCCGGAGGCAGGCATCACTGGCGGTTTCAGGAACCACCATCATCTGCTGCACTGCTCCGTTCTTGCTCATTTGCAGGATCAGCAATGTCGGAGAAGGGCCGCTGCCTCCCGCATTGCAATCCTGCACGGTGCGCAAGTAACGCTTGGCAAATTCCTGCGCAATCAAGCCGTCATACCTCTGGCCTTCCGGCGTAGCCACGTTGGCATTCACGGCCTTGTAAGCCTCAATGATCCTGCGGAACGGAACTGCGGAATCCCGGGCCCACGTTTTCACTTTTTCGAAATACTCTTTGGTTCCCCAGGTGCCGGCGTCCCAGCGATCTCTAATCTGCGTCATGGTCTCGTCCGTCACCATGTAGTCGCCAAAACGCGCTGCCATTTGTGCCAGTTGGTTCTGTCCGATGGGAGTCACGCCGTATTGCGCCACCAGCGCCTGATATCCCACCATTGCTCGTGACCATGAGAGATGTTGCACCATATTTCCCAACTCGCGGTCGCCCATGAGCGACTGGACGATCTGAAAGTAAAGGATGTCGCCGGCTTTGCCTCCCAGCTTGTTTGCCGATTCCTCGGCAAACTTTTCAACGTCGCCTTCTTTGCCGTGCCATTTCGGCATCAGGCTGCGCGCCACTTCCTGGTAGCTGTAATAAAACTCCGGCTCATACGCGATTGACCTTTGCAACGTGGCTGTCAGGTCTTCAACTTCCCAGCTTTTCAACCGTCCGACTTGCAGCATCACGTAATACCATTCCGGACACTTCGCCTCCGCGCCCAGCAATTCTGTTTCCGCCAGCTTCAGTCGTTCATGCATCAGCAGGCCGCCTTCCGGAGTCACAGAAGCTGCGTCGCCATCGCCGCGCGCCTGCCATGCGTAGTTCAGGTAGGCATAACCAAGGGCAACCTGCGCCGTGATGGATTCCGGATGCTGCGCACTCCAGCGCTTTAGCCGGTCCAGCGTATCTGCCCATTCCGCTTCAGTCGCTGGCGGCTTCCCCTTGGGCGACTCGACCGCGGAATAGAAAGTAAAAAGCTTCCAGCCACCGCCGGGAAACCTGGTTTTGCCGGCGCGCTCGGCTATGGCCACATCGTCCAAAACCATGAAATTTTCCTGCTCCAGTTGGGTTCGCACGCGCGTGCCGTATGCAGTCTCATCTCGTTCGGATAAAAGATCGGTGATCGCTTTCAACTCGGCAGCAGTCGGAGCGGTTCGCGGTCTTGCAAATGTCTTGTCCGCCGCAGAGGATGAATCATCGCCCTTTGCCGACCGAATCTTGCGGGCGACGTCGCCCAATGAATCTTGAGCCGCCAGTTTTACACCGGATATTGCCATTGCCGCCGCCAACAACGTGCCTGGATACAGAAATCTTCGCTGCATGCGGCAAGCATAGGCCATATGACCTGCCTAACGACAGTTACAGGAGTGCTAAGTCATTGATCAGAAAGGTCACTGCCGAATGATCGACGGTGGTGCAGGAATCACGCCTGTGTCCTTTTTTTGAAATTTGTGGGCTTTCTTGAGGATGCGGCTACCCGCAAGATTGCTATCCCGACAGGTCCGTCCGCGAGCAAGCGTTTTCTTCAGCTTGCGAGCAGGACCGGAGGGATCGCTCCGCTGCATTGAGGAACAAAACAGGGCGCGGGTTGCGTGGAAATCGAGTGCCTTTTCCCTGCCCGATTCGGGTCATACAGACGAAAGATCTCTTCTATCAGCGAGCCAAGGTGACCAGGCCGGTTTCTCCGCGTCTCCGTGCCTCCGTGGTAAGACTTTGGTTTTTGGCTTCAATCACCCATTTACCAAATTACTCATTTACCAATTTAGATTTCGACTTTTCCCAAGCTTTCGCATATTTCCAGCTCACGTACGCCGCATGGTTCATCAGCACCAGCAGGCCTTCGCGGCCATCCAGAAAGCCGCCGCGAAAAAAATACGCCCAGATGAATCGGACCAGCGGACGAAAAACGATGTTCATCACGCTGAACCCAACTTTGCGTTCCCGCGCCACCATGTCCGCGCCCAGTGACGAATAGCGATTGGCATGCTCAATAAAACTTTCGAGCGTCGGATAGGCATGATGGATCATATCGCCCTTCAGGTGGCCCAATTCGCCCGCCATCTTCATGTCTTCATGCACGTCGCGCAGCGCAAACTGCGCCGTGCCACGCTTGATCAGCCGCAGCTTGGGGTCAGGATAGTAACCGCTGCGCCTGATCCACTTGCCAAAGTACATATTGCGGCGGTTCATCAGATATCCAGTGAACTGCGGCGTGCCCGAAGTCAGCAGCACCTTGATGCTCGCCGCCAGCTCCGGGCTGGCCTCTTCGTCGGCGTCGAGCGCGAGAATCCAGTCGCACGTCGCTTTCTCCAGCGCTGAGTTCTTCTGCCGCGCAAAGCCTTTCCACGGTTCCACAAAAACCTTCGCGCCAAATTGCCGCGCCAGGCTCACGCTTGCGTCCGTGCTGCCCGAATCCACCACAATAATTTCGTCGGCAATTTCTTGCACGCTCTTCAGCGTGCGGCCAATGTTCGCCTCTTCGTTGAGGGTGATGATGCAAACAGAAAGACTCATGCGCCGAAGGATAGCAGGTGAGTAAAGCGGCGGTCACGCTTCGGCGGTCGAGCAACGCCCTTGATGGCCAATTTCCGAAAATAGCGGCAACGCTAGTGTTCAGCCGCAACCTTATTGTCCGGCTGAAGAGAATCTCAATACTTGTCAACGCCCCCTTACACGAATAGACTCGCCCCAGCATTTCTCCAACTGAGTTTCCCTTGCCGCCCAACCCACAAGGCGATGCTTTTCCCCTCACCCGCCATTCGGTAGTGGCGGCCGCGCAGGGCCCTGATCCGGCAGACCGCATCCGCGCCATGGACGCCATCACCAGTTCCTACTGGCGACCTGTTTATAAGTATGTGCGCCTGCGCTGGCGCGTGGAGCGTGAAGATGCCGAGGATTTTACCCAGGAGTTTTTCTTTCGGCTGTTGGAAAAAGACTTCCTCTCTTCTTACGATCCCGCGAAGGGGAAGCTTCGCACATTTTTGCGTACATGCATCGATCGCCTGTTCATGAATCAGGCTCGCGACGCGCACCGCCAGAAGCGCGGCGAGGCCGCGATCCACGTCTCGCTCGATTTCGAGGAAGCCGAGCAGGAACTGGCCGCCTCGATGCAGACCGGCTCGGCTGAAGACTATTTTGAAAAAGAATGGGTGCGGACTCTGTTTGCCCTGGCGGTTGAGCGGCTCCGGACACAGTGCCTGGCCGCCGGGAAGGCCACACAGTGCACGCTCTTCGAACGCTACGACCTGGGCGACGAAGACGCGCGTCCTCCATATGCAGCGCTGGCCGAAGAATTTCATCTTGCGCTGACTGACGTGACCAACTACCTGGCTTTTGCCCGGCGCGAATTTCGCCGCTGCGTGCTGGCCCAGCTTCGCGATATGACCGGCAGCAATGAAGAATTTCATCGTGAAGCCAAGTCGCTGCTCGGAGTCGAGCCAAAATGAAGTTTCTTCCCGACCAGGTTGTCGCCCGCCTGCAAACCGAGATGCAAACCCCGGACCTCTCCGGCACGCGTTATCGCCCGCTCAAGTTTCTTGCCCACGGCGGCATGGGCACAGTCTGGCTGGTGCAGGATTCTATTCTCAACCGTCTCGTGGCGCTCAAGATACTCGCGGCTGAAAACAGCTCGGCAAATCTGGCGGCCCGTCTGATGCAGGAAGCCGTAGTCCTGGCCGGTCTGGAACATCCCGGCATTGTTCCCGTGCACGATGCGGGCACGCTCCCTGACGGGCGCACCTTTTACTGCATGAAATATGTAGAAGGCCAGACGCTGGACCAGTATGTTAGTCAACTGGCTCTGCGCCAGCGCCTGCTGTTGTTCCAGCGCATCGCCGAGCCACTGGCCTTTGCGCATTCGCGCGGCATCATTCATCGCGATCTTAAGCCCACCAATATCATGGTGGGGGCTTTCGGCGAAGTGCTGATAATGGACTGGGGACTGGCGAAAGTCATGGGCACTACTGGACTATCCTCGGAAGGGAAAGAAGTCTCCGGACATGTCATGGGCGCTATCGGGCTGTCCTCCATTGCGAAACACGCGTCACGGCACGAGTTTACTCGTGCCGTCCAGGACCCTTTAAAATCTGGGGCTTTAGTCCCTGAAAATACTCTCGCCACCACCGCACACGGCACAATTCTCGGCACGCCGGGATATATGGCTCCTGAACAGGAGCGTGGCGATGTGACCCTGATCGATCAGCGCACAGACGTGTTTGCTCTCGGGTCCATACTGCATTATTTGTCGCGAGAACAGTCCGGCGTGCCGAATCAACGGGCATCGCGCCCGCTACAAGCGATTTGCAACAAATCCATGGCGTGGGAAATGTCCGCGCGCTATCCTTCCGTGCAGGAACTGGCCACCAACGTGGGAAAGTATCTTGATGACATGCCGGTCAGCGCCTACCGCGAGAACATTTTTGAGCGCACGGCCCGCCTGGTGAGCCGCAATCGCGTGGCCGTGGTGCTGGTGCTGGCATATCTCTTCATGCGCCTGCTATTTATTCTTTTTCCACGACGTTAAGTTAAAGGTCCGGACAAAAGCGGGTAATACAGCAATAGAGACATAATCTCGCAGGGAGTCAGCAACTATGAGCAACAAGATTGTGCTGGGTTTGGTACTGGGTGGAATTTTAGGAATTTTGGATGGTCTTACGGCCTGGTTCACTCCAGAGGTTCGCAAAGACATGATGAGCATTGTGTTTAGTTCCATGCTGAAAGGTCTTCTTGCCGGAGTGTTAATCGGAGTCTTCGCCCGAAAAGTAAACTCACTTACGCTGGGCATCGTATTTGGTTTGAGCGTTGGGTTGCTCTTAGCATTCCTAGTCGCCCGCTTTGCTGTGCATGACCATTACTTTGCGATCATGCTACCGGGCGCCATGGTCGGCTTGATTGTGGGCTACGCCACACAGAAATACGGCGTTTCCAGCCAGTTGCAGCGGGCATAAATTCCGAATCGCAAAATCATTTGCTCTCTCAGGGCGGTAGTTCGCCGCGTACCTGCGGAAGCTTCGTGTATTTCCGTTCAGTCATCCAAAATATTGAAGGAGGCCATCATGCCACGTGTTATTCATTTTGAATTCGCAGCAGATAATCCCGAGCGGGCAGCAAAGTTT
>DASYKK010000424.1:0-6181 GCA_035995565.1 Candidatus Angelobacter sp. | reverse complement strand
TTGGCCACCGCTTCTGCGATCTGAGCAGATGTAAGATTCGGAAGCGTGCCGATGATCTCCTGCGTCGCGGGATTACGAACGGAAAACTGTGTGCCGAGTTGAGCGTTTGATTGAACTGCGGCAATTTCGGGTTGGGGGACGGCAGGCATGTCAGTCGTGGATATTCTACGCCGAGGGGCAGGGGAAGAAAATCTCACCACGGAGGCACGAGGAGAGGCAGAAAAGATTGCCAAAATCGCCGAATTGCTGCCTTTTCCCATCCGCGTAGATCCGTGTTCATCTGTGGTTTTTCCTCCGCGTCCCTCGGTTCCTCTGTGTTTCAAAGGTTTCGGAAGTATGATTAGGTCGTTCGTATTGAAGACCAGGAGCAGGTATCCGTGGCGCGTCAACATATCACGTCTCAAAGCAAGGTCCGCACTCAACTCGGCCGCGCCGCAGTGCAGACTTTTGCCGCCAATGATCGAATGAACCAGATTCTCATTGAACATCTTGACCCTGCCGCCTGGAGAGCCAAACCGCCCGGTAACGTCCGCACCATTGCGGCGATCTTCACGCACATGCATAACGCCCGCGCCAAGTGGGTCAGGCTTACAGCTCCGCACCTGAAAGTTCCAACGCTGCTTAGCCGCACGCAATGCACGCCGCGGCAGGCGCGCGCGGGATTGAAGGAGAGCGCCGCGCGCTGCGCGGAGATGCTGGCGGAAGCTCTCGGCGGCGTCGGGGGCCGCGTCGAGAAGTTTCACAGAGATGGCTGGGCCAAGCCCTGGCCTGTTGGTCCGGAAATGCTGTGCTATATGCTGGCTCACGAAGCCCACCATCGCGGGCAGGTGTGCATGCTGGCGCATCAGCTAGGATTCCCTTTGCAGATGCAGGTGACGTCCGGGATATGGAATTGGGAAAAGCTGTGGAAGGAGTGCGGGTCACCTGGCGGACCCGGGGACGAGTCTGACACTTGTCTCGTGGACTAAAGCGTGATGAATGGTGGGTTCGCGATATTTTGGTCGGAAGTTATTTGACTGAACGTTACTTGATCGGGCGTTACTTGATAGAACAGTCCTTCCGCCCGGTATCTGCGACGCTGGCAATGAGCCATTTGCCATCCGCGCGAACAAGGTTGAACAAATCCGTTCCGCAGTGATCGACCTTGCCATCCACCAAAAACTCGAATGGGGCCCAGACCACTGCCAGGTCGTTATCGATACGCACGAGCGGATCGTGAATGCGCTCCTGAATCTGTGCCTTCCCCGGTTTACCCACCAGATCGGCAAAAGCGTCAAAGGTCATCTGGGTCGGCTTGCCGTCCCGCATCAGCACCATGCCGCCGCCGGGCAGCAGCGGCTTTTTGATTGCGGCCGCATCGCGTTTCGCCATGGCGTCAAACATTGCAGTGATCGGAGCCATGACCGCCTGGGCTTCCTTTGCGGAGGGCTCTGCCGAGGGCGGCGTGGCGGCGTGGAGCGAGTTGATCAAAAAGCCGGAGGCTGTTGCTCCGGCGAGAAGCAAAACCAAGGGTAAGCAATGAAAGATCTTCATGGCTCCCGATTGTAACGGGAAACAGACACAGAGTCGTTTGAAGTTTTTGCGCGCGCTTCGCTAGCGCGCGAGCCTGCGGCGCAAGGAAGATATCTTTATTCAAGTGCTCTTACGGCACGGCTGAAGCCGTTGCCCTGACACTTGTGCCGTGGACCGAAGTGCGTGAGAAATGGTGAATCGAATCCCACCCTTCGCAAAAGCGGCGAAGGATGGGGCACGCACGGTGTTGTTAGTGAAGAAAAGGGGGAAAGCGCCGGCACCGGCCAGAAAACCTACTGCGCTTTGAGCTTGAGCTCGTATTTTCCGTTCTGCTGTACCTGCACGGCTTCACCCCGAGCAAGATACGGTTTGAGAACTTCAGGCTTCAGCCATTGCAGATCCCATCCGTTTTCAATTGCGAGCAGGGTGTAGTTGCCCGGCACCACGTTGGGAAGAGTAAATGTGCCGTCACTATCACTCTGGTCGCGCCGGAACAGGACCTGGTTGTGTACGGGGTCACTGGGCACGGCGACGATCATCACGCCGGCCAGCGGCTGGCCATCGCGCAGCGCCACGCCTGTGATCTGGCCCTGACCTTTGGAAATTGTGATCTCCAGCTTGACCGGAACAGTTCCCCGAATCATCACGGTGCGGCCATAGACTTTGGCGCCGGTTCCCGTGATCGAGCGAATGAAGGAACTGCCGTTGCCATTGATGGAAAGTTCGTAGTTGCCCGGCGGAACGGTCTGCTTGAATTCAATTTCTCCATCCGCGGGAATCAGCTCGAA
The DNA here is from genome assembly GCA_035995565.1 of Candidatus Angelobacter sp. GTDB lineage: Bacteria > Acidobacteriota > Terriglobia > Terriglobales > Acidobacteriaceae > Angelobacter. The sequence goes on along the minus strand of DASYKK010000424.1, from coordinate 3,881 downwards.
GATGTTCTTACGTGTCTTGAAATCATAGAGCATAAGGTAAGAACGGTTTGCTACGGCAGCGCCGGGCTCAAAAAGGAGCTTCGCTTTGACCGCCGCAAACGACATCATCTTTCCTTCATCCATTACGTCATTCGCGACCGCATTGATTTCGCGAGCAGAAGCCGCATCTGCGGCTGCGACTTTTCGGCTACCCGGCTCCGCAGGACGATGGAGTTCAGTGACGAGCGTGTACTGTCCGGGCGCCACGCCTTCTATTTCCACTTCGCCGGAAGGCAGATTTCTGATTTCCGTCATTACTCCCTGGGTGGTGCCATCCAGCATCTTGCGCTCCAGCCTGTAGCTGGCCGGCGACTCCGGAGATCCGGCAGCCGGAAGTTTCAGATGAAGCGCCGGCCTTGGCTGCAGCGTGAGATCGGCAACATATTTTTCCCCGCGGGTGAGATGGATAACGCCTGCTGAACCTGGCTCCGTGACTCCGGGGAAAAAAGTGGGCGGATAAGCGACGTCTAAGGGATTGGGCGTTTCCGGCTGGCTGGAAGTAGGATTTGTTCCGACCGCAGTGCTGCCAAAAGCATTCCTCGAAAAACTGGACCCTTGCGAGGAGTCTGTGAACGTATAGACAACGCGGTGCTGGGGCCGCTGCGCATACCAGACCATGGCCTCCACGGAGATGATGTAGTCGCCGGCCGGGAGATGGCCCAGGTGGTAATTACCCAGATCGTTGGTTGATCCATGTGTGCGAGCACGCGTGCCCTGGCTTCCGCCTGCGATGCCCGTCTGGTAAAGCGTGATCTGCGCGTTGCGCACAGGGTCGCCGGCTTCGTCAGTGATCGTGCCGTCAATTGTGTTCTCTTTGTCCAGCCGAAAGAACAGCTCGCTGGAATTTGCATTTTCGCCCACCACGATAGACGAAGAATACTGATCATGCTGATTGAACGCCTGGACAACATAACCATGCGCCTGGGCAAATAGCGTGTATTTGCCCGCTTTCAGTCCGCTAAAATAAAACAGGCCATCTTCAGCCGTGACGACGGTGGTAAAGGAATCGCGCTGTGTGACCGGAGCGATGGCTACGCGGGCGCGGGCAATCGGCTGGTGGGTTGTACTGTCAATTAGGCGGCCATCAATTTTGAAGCCGGAACGCCCAGCTTGTTGCGAAAGAATTTCCTGCCAGGAGAAGATGCACAAACATGCGCAAAACAGAATTCTGCTCAACACGCTTTACTCTCCCGTACGAATCAAATCCACGGCCACGTTGCTGATTTTTCCCGGCGACAAGGCTACTGCCGCAGCTTTCTTCATGTAGAGAGAGAGCTCTTCCGGATCGTTGATATCAATGTCCGCCGAATCGGCGAATGCAAAAATTTTGTAGTCACCCGGCGGCATGGGCAAGTTGAGCATGCTGTCAGCGGACAACGACATCGTTCTGACCTGGCCCATGTCCTGCGGCAGTTCCTGGCCAGAGAAAATGGCCACCGTCGCGTAGGTATTTTTATCCGCGTTCACCAGAAGATGAACCGTCGCCATCTCATCCCGGACAACCGCTTCAATGGCTGGGAGTTGTCCGTTTTCCGGGACTAACAGTTCATCCCGCAACAGGTCAGCACCACCGCAGCGCAATGAGGAAACATACGTAACGCCAGCAAATGACCCGCCCGTTGCATGCACCTTGTACCGTCCCGGCTGTAATCCGCGAAGCAGCAGTGTATCTCCCACCGGCGGCCTCCAATTGGACCGCACCTGAACATTAAAAGAATCAATTGGATCGAGTGACAGCTGAAAAGGCGGATAGTCAGAGCAATCAGAAGGATGAACCTTGCCATCAGCCGAGTTGTAGGAGCAACTGCTGGAGGAAGTGTATCTGGCGGTGAACTCTTTGCGGACGCGGACGGGAACCTCAATACCGCCAGAGAGCGACAGCCGCAGGCCGATCAGATCCTTATGAACATTCATGCGGCGATGAAGGACAGCCGGATTCCCAGCTTCGTCCGCGGCACTCAGACGCAGCGTATATGTGCCTGCGGGGACAGTGCGGAAAGTGAAGGCACCTGTCTGCTGATCAAATTCATCCGTCCCGAACAGCACCTGGCCGCGGCGATCCACAAAAAAAGGCGGAGCAACCTGCTTCAAGTCCTGCGCAACGCTCACGGTCCCGGATATTTTGTAGGCCGGCCGCGGCGTAATGGAAAAGTTGATTTCAAGATGCTGCCCGGCGACCAGATTGACCGGTTCCGCTCCGGCTTCTTGATCCGCGGAAGGATAATAAACAACGGCTGGGTAGGCCTCACTTCCGTCGGCAGACTGGCTGCCGAGAATCCGACGAATTACATTGCCTGGCTGGAGTGCGACAACATACTGCCCGGGCGGCAAGTCGGGGATACGGAAATTACCGTCTTCATCGGTGCGTCCATTACGCAGGGGCGCACCTCGATAGCGGGATGAACCAGCGGCGTCCGCCTTTCCAATTCGAACCGTTGCACCCTCAACCGGCTCACCATCTTTGCCCAGCACCTGGCCGAAGACCACAGCTTCCGGCGTCAGCTTGATATCCAGCCGGGTGGAATCCGGACCCACGTTTAGAAGAATGGACCTGGGATTGAAATTACCGCCGCGACCTTGAAAATAGCCGGGTTTTTGAACCATGAACTGGGTGCGTCCCGCGGAAACACCTGCAAAGGCAAATTCGCCTGCGGGACCGCTCAGGACCGCCATCTGGCCGGTCTGGCTGTTCCATTGCACCAAGGCTCGGGGTATGGGGCGGCCGGTGATTGCGTTAACCACCGTCCCCTCAACTTTGTAGGTCTGCGCTTGAGCGGATTGTGCTTCCGCGGCGGAACTTTTTATTGCCGACGCAGGCAACTGAGCGATAAAGGCAGCAAGCACAACCAAGGAACCGAAGCAGCGCCGCATAGTTCGAACCTACCTTATGGCCATTGAAGGTAGATCAAAGCTTACCAGAGTGCAATGCCTGCTCCACCCAGTGAGAGTAAGGCGAATTGGAGTCTACTCCCACCCCGCTAAGTCGCCCCCGATACTTGTTTCGTGGACCGAAGCGCGTGTGAGGATGGTGAAACGAATGCCACGTTTTCTCGGAAGCTGGGGCTGGGAACTAGATAATCCAGCGATTTAACTAGGTCCGATAACTTTTAATTTTTCATTGACCCTATTGACTCCAGTTGCAGCTTTCGCTTAATATACGCAATGGTTCTCGCCGGGAGCGGCAGCGGCGAACCTTCGCTAAGAAGGTAGTGAAAACAAACCTTTTAGCGATCCGGGTATCCCAAATGGAGGCGGGAAGCCCAAAAAGGCCAGCATCCACGCGATCATAGCCGGCCCACCGTTTGGGCCACAGATTGTGTCGAGCCAAAAAAACCAGCCGTTAGCACTTAGCCATTAGCTTTTAGCCAGAGCGGGAATACCACGCTCATGGAAAAGAGGTAATTGGTACTGGTGTTTGGCTCGGATCGAAAAATCCTAAAATCTAAAACTAAAGAGCAAATCTCCAGGCAGAAGTCTCTCTACCCATGCGCCAGAAATAGGAATGGCCGGGAGCCCATCGCCTGTGCGGAATTCAAAATTCTGAGCCACACACGAGTGGCCCTCTAGTCAGGAGAAGACAGCATGACCAAGCAGGAGATCATGGAAGCTATTACGGGCTGCGCGGAAAAGCGGGGCGCGCGCCGAGCACATTGGAAATAATGAAGATGGCGCAGGTCTCGCGCCGGCAGATCAGAGAGGAGTTTGGCTCGTTCACACAAGCGCTACGCGAGTGCAACCTGGAACGCGAGATCAGCAGCGGGCAGAAAGTTCCGCTGGAAGAATTGTTCGTGGATTGGGCGGGCGTGGTGCGGAAGGTTGGCAAGGCGCCCAGCATGAGCGAG
>DASYKK010000423.1:0-3907 GCA_035995565.1 Candidatus Angelobacter sp. | reverse complement strand
CTGTCGAGCACGGTCGGCTCGAAAATTAAAGTTGATGACCGAGTCGTCGTCACGAATCGTAGCCACCGGCTCGCCACGATTGTCGACGCAGGTAAAAGGAATAATGAATTCGTCGGTTACGTCGCGGTTGTAGGAATCTTTCACTCCTTGGACTGGATCTACAAATTCGCCGCCTTCAGCCTTGCCGGCGACCATGGCGTCAAAGGCCTTTAGCTCGCGGTCCCACTTATTGTCGCGGTCCATGGCGTAGTAACGGCCACTCACGCTGGCGATCTTGCCGCCCAGTTCGCGCATCTTTTGCTGCAATTGTTGAAGATAAACCGCGCCATTGGTGGGCAAAGTGTCTCGGCCATCCATGAAACAATGGACATAGGTGCGATCCACGCCATTTTGTTTTGCCATGCGCAGCAGCGCGTAAACGTGATTCTGGTGGGAATGCACGCCACCGTCAGAAAGCAGGCCAAAGAGATGGAGCTGGCGTCCGCCGTGGCGCGCGTTCTTCATGGCTTCGAGCAATACTGGATTGCTGAAGAGATCGCCTTTTTCGATCATGAGGTCGATCTTGGTAATGTCCATGTAAACCACGCGCCCGGCGCCGATATTCAGGTGACCAACTTCGCTGTTGCCCATCTGCCCCTGCGGCAGGCCGACAAAGCGTCCGCTGGTGTGGATGAGCGTGTTGGGATATTCGGTAAGCAGGTGGTCATAGTTGGGTTTGCGCGCAAGGGCAATGGCGTTGGCTTTGGAGGGCGGCGCATAACCCCAGCCATCAAGGATGATGAGAACAAGAGGACGGTTCATAGGCGACAGAGAATTCTAAATGAAGACCCCCTGCCACTGATAAACCTGACGACACTGATCAGGAAGGAATTGTTAGGAACAAACTGGACATCGAGTGATTGGCAAATTGAAATCCGTGAGGGCGACGATCGATCAAAGCGCCATTCTCTATATGCCGTCAGAAACGGACCTTTATTTCCCGATCGGCGATGCGCGGTACGAGGCGGCGATGATGAGCACCGTGACCCTCACGCCGCTTCCATCGCTGTGGGAGCATACGGCAGGCGCAGCCCGAATCCGGAGAACCTGAAGTTTCTGAAGAGAAGATAGGAACGTTTTTGGGCAGGTAGGGCGAGGGCCTGGCCACTCTGCTTTTTCATAATCGTGGCATGCCTGCGGGAGGCGTGTTGCTGGGGAGACTCCACGTCACTTCTAATGAATGTCACAAGTGCAACGCCGTTGGGTGCTTTGGCTGATAAAGTCCCAGCGTTCCACCGCCGGGCAAAGGAATCGAGGTGATGGAGCCCCAGCGCGCTTCGGTTATCGCACTGCATTGAACTCCTTTGTCAGCCAGTTCGTGCATCGTGGCGCGAAGGTCATCGCACATCAAGTAGAGCTCATGACGTGGTTTCTCATGTTCCTCCGTCGGGTGAACGGCCAACTCCGCAGGCGGTGCGGCAAAGATCAGCCAGCCATGGCCTGCGTCGACCCAAGTGAGGCCCAGCACATCGCGGAGGAGCGCCCGGTTTTTTTCGGCGTCGCCAGAATAGATGATGGCATGAAGACCGGTAATCATAGGTTTGGGCCTCGAGCGAAGAGAGAGGTTTCTATTGCCTTACGTCTCTGCGCCCATTCTATCTGCGCCGCTTCATTTGTTGGACTGGTTTGATGGAAATTGGTGGATCTAACGTATAGATAACGGCCAAAAGGGATCGCTCGCTGGCGCTCGGGACAAAACAGAGTGTATCCTCGCTTGTTTACGCATCGTGTAGGAGAGTTCCTGATGAAAGCTGTCCGCTTCCACGAGTTTGGCGGTCCGGAAGTTCTGAAGTATGAAGATGTGCCGGACATCAAGCCGCGCAAAGACCAGGTGCTGGTGCAGGTAAAGGCGTGCGCGCTGAACCATCTGGATTTGTTCATCCGCAAAGGGCTGCCGGGCGTGAAGCTGCCGCACATCAATGGAAGTGACGTCTCCGGCGATATTGCTGAAGTAGGCGAGTACATCACGGACCTGAAGGCAGGCCAGCGCGTGCTGCTGGCTCCGATGACTTTCTGCAACATTTGTGAAAAGTGCACCGCGGGCCAGCAGAATTTCTGTCCCCAGTTCAGCGTGCTGGGGTATTTGAATGATGGCGGCAACTGCGAATACATTGCCGTCCCCCGCGTAAGTGTGCTGCCGATTCCGGAAGATCTTACTTATGACGAAGCTGCGTCTCTGCCGTTGGTTTCCGTGACGGCCTGGCACATGCTGGTGAGCCGATGCGGCATCAAGCCTGGAGATACGGTGCTGGTACTGGGTGGAGGATCGGGGATTGGGACCATCGCCATTCAGGTTTGCAAAATGTTTGGCGCCACGTGCATCGCCACCGCGGGCGACGAGAACAAGCTCGACCAGTGCAGGGATTTGGGCGCGGACCACGTAATTAACCACTACAAACAGAAGATCGGCGACGAAGTGAAGAAGATCACGAACCGCCAGATGTGCGACATCGTTTTTGAGCACGTCGGCAAAGCCACGTGGCAGGAGAGTATGAAATCGCTCAAGCCGGGCGGCAAGCTGGTGACCTGCGGGGCTACCACTGGACCTGAAGCCAGCTTCGATATCAGGTTTTTATTTGCGCGCCAACTTTCTTTCCTGGGATCGTTCATGGGGACCATGGGCGATTTTCATGAAGTGATGAAACACGTCTTCTCCGGCAAAATTAAGCCTGTTGTCGACAAGAGTTTTCCGTTGCGCGAGGCCGCTGCAGCGCATGAGCGTCTGGAAAAGAGCGAGCAATTTGGGAAAGTGATCCTGAATCCGTGAGGGATCCTGATTGATTTGCAAATCTCATGACTAGCTCTCCCGTATCAGACTTCTCCACGCTCGATCTCGTGCGGATGCTCTTCGGCGTCCTGATCGCTGCCGCCGGGCTGGTCGCGTCTCTGCTTTATCTTGTTCGCTTGAATCCGAGAGATAACTCACTCTTTTATTTTGGACTGGCTGCATCGCTCTATGGCATCCGGGTCTTTATTGAAGGCGCGGATAGCTACTTGGACCACCCGTGGCACCGGGCTCCCATGGTGATTTCTTTGTTTGTGGCAATTCCGCTTGTTTTGTTCTTGCGGATAGTAACGGCGTCACCCTTTTGGAAACGCGTGTCTGACGGCCTGGTCGGAATGTTCGGCGCGGTTGCAGTCTTTGGAGTTGGCAGAATCCTGCTTCATCGCGATCTTCACTTAGTTCAGTTGCTCATCAATACGACGGCGCTGCTTGCTATGCCTCCGCTGTTGGCCATGTTGTTCATCCCGTTCCGGTCTGCCAGCCGCGACCAGACGATTCTGCGGACTGGCATTCTGATTTTCGCACTATTTGTCCTGTACACCAATCTCGTGAACATCAAAGTGATTCACGGTAATTCCGGACTGGAGTTCATCGGCTTCGTTTTCTTCCTCGCCAGCGTAGGTTATGTCGCGGCGCGCCGTACCCAGCGCAATGAAGAGCGCCTGCTGTCGCTGAGCAAAGAAATGGAAATTGCCCGCGGCATTCAGGCTGGACTCCTTCCCGAAAAGAGTTTTGCTGTTGCTGGGCTTACGACGGCCAGCAGATATGTTCCGGCCAGCTCCGTCGCCGGTGATTTCTATGATTTCCTGCCGAGAGATGGCGGTCTGGGTGTGTTGATCGCAGATGTCTCCGGACATGGCGTGCCTGCGGCGCTCTCAGCGTCCATGGTGAAGGTCGCTATAAAAGCGCAACGCGACTGGGCGGATGATCCCGCCCGGGTGCTGACAGGACTCAACTCGATTCTGTGCGGCAATCTTCAGGGACAGTTTGTCACCGCCGGTTATTTGTATCTCGATCCCGGGCGCGGCGCGCTGGCGTATGCGGGAGCCGGCCATCCACCGCTGCTGGCGTGGCGCGGACGGG
>DASYKK010000422.1:0-8917 GCA_035995565.1 Candidatus Angelobacter sp. | reverse complement strand
GGTCAAGGGATTGATCAGCTTTGGCATGAATGGCGTTGCCATCGGCCCCAACAGTGAAAAGAATATCAATGCCCTGAAAAAAGCCGACTGGCTCGTTGTCTGCGATATCTATCCTGAAGAGACCAGCAGCTTCTGGGATTCGCCCGGTATCTCTGACGACGAGAAGAAACAAATCAAGACTGAGGTTTACCGTCTGCCCGGTGCAGGTTTCGCCGAAAAGGACGGTACATTCGTCAATTCAGCGCGCTGGCTGCAGTGGAAATGGGCCGCTGTTCCCTCACCAGGCGACGCTAAGCTGGATCATGCAATCCTGGCTACCATCTTCCTTAAAGTTCGCGAACTGTACAAGAACGAAGGCGGCAAGTTCCCCGATGCCATCCTGAATGCCTCATGGCCTTACACCACCCCGTACAGCCCGTCGCTGACCGAGGTCGCGAAGGAGATTAACGGCAAGGCTTTGGCTGATCTGCATGACGACAAGCAGACGCCCACCGACTGGAAAGCAGGCCAACAGCTTCCCGGCTTTGCCTGGCTGAAAGACGACGGCACCACGTCCTCGGGCAACTGGCTCTATTGCGGTTCCTGGCCGGACGCGGGTTCAAATACCCAGCGCCGTGATCCTGCAGATCCATCCGGTCTTGGCATCCACCCTGGATGGGCCTGGTCGTGGCCGATGAATCGCCGCGTGCTCTACAACCGTGCTTCCTGCAACCTTGAAGGCAAGCCGTGGGATCCCAGCCGCAAGCAGGTCTGGTTCAACGAAGCTACGGGCAAGTGGGCGGGCAATGATGTGCCGGACTTCAAGGCTGACTCTAATCCTAAGGACCACATGGGTCCGTTCATCATGAATCCTGAAGGCGTGGGTCGGCTGTTTGTGCCGTTGGCCGGCATGGCGGATGGCCCTTTCCCCGAGCACTACGAGCCCGTTGAGAGCCCTCTGGTCAATCCTTTCCATCCCAAGCAGACAACCAGTCCGGTGGTGAAGCGCTACAAGTCGGACTTGGACAAGTACGGAACTTCCGACAAGTTCCCCTATCCGTGCACCACGTATCGCCTGACCGAGCACTATCACTACTGGACCAAGAACAATCCCATGAACATGCAGCTTGTGCCGGAGCCTTTCGTTGAAATCTCGGAGCAGCTCGCTTCCAAGCTTTCCATCAAGGGTGGCGACAGGCTTAAGGTCTCCACAGCCAGAAGCGGCTCGAAAGATGGCAAAGAATACGGCGTTTATTATGCCAAGGCTATGGTCACCAAGCGCATTCAGCCGTTGAAAATCGCTGGGAAAGAAGACCCCGTTTATCCGGTCGGTATCCCGATTCATTGGGCCTACCGTGGGCTGAAAGATGGCCGCCCTGAAGACCGGAGAAATGGAGTCAACGTCTTGTCGCCGACGGCGATTGACCCCAACGCTTACACACCAGAGTTTAAAGGCTTCCTGGTGAACATCGAGAAGGCCTAAGGAGATACGCCATGAGCAATGGAAATTTAGAAATCAAAGCGATCTCCGGGCACGTCGGTGGCACGCCTGGAGGCGGAGAATATCGGCAGCCAGATGGCACCACGCGCATTGGGGCTTCCCGCGACTATGACGTCTGCAAGCTGATCGATACCACAACCTGCATCGGCTGTAAGGCCTGCGAAGTGGCTTGCGTGGAATGGAATGGTTACGAGTTCCGGGAAACTTCCTTCGACAACACGTACCAGACCATGCCGGAAACGGCCTGGAATTTCTGGAACCTGATTAAGTTCAACGAAGTTGAAACTGATGGCGGCCTGCAATGGCTGATGCGCAAAGACCAGTGCATGCATTGCGAAGAACCGGGTTGCTTGATTGCCTGTCCCGCCGACGGCGCGATTGTGCAGTACACCAACGGCATCGTCGACTTCAATCAGGCTAATTGCATTGGCTGCCAATATTGCGTCACCGGCTGCCCATTCAATATTCCTAAATTCAACGAAGCGACCAAGAAAGTTTACAAGTGCACACTCTGCTCTGATCGCGTGGGAGCGGGCCTGGAACCGGCCTGCATCAAGTCGTGTCCCACGGGCTGCCTGCATTTCGGCACTAAAGAAGACATGAAGTTTGAAGCCGAAAAGCGCGTAACTCAGTTGCATGCCAACGGACATGCCGACGCTGGTGTCTATGATCCGTCCGGAGTGAAGGGTACGCACGTGATCTACGTTCTGGGCGATGCCAAGCATCCGGAAAATTATGGAGGCTTGCCTTCCGACCCCCGCGTTCCAATCTTCGTGAAGTTGTGGAAAGGCCCGCTGAAGTGGCTTGGCGGAATCGGCATGGTGGCGGGTGTTCTCGGCGTTTTCATGCATTACATCCGTTTCGGCCCGAAAGAAATTGACAAGGCAGAGGAGATGAAGCGATGAGCGGCGGAATTGTTGCGCGTCCCACCACAGCAATACCGGAAGACCAGGTCCAGCGCTACACCTTTGTTGAGCGGGCTTATCACTGGATCAATGGCATTGCATACACCTATCTGATGCTGACCGGTCTGGCGCTCTTTACGCCGCTGGCGTATTGGCTGGCATATGTGCTTGGCGGTCCTGCAACCATTCGCTACTGGCACCCCTGGATCGGCCTGGTCTATTTAGCCACCGTTTTCTGGATGCATCGCATGTGGAAACGCGACATGCAGAAGATCCCTGAGGACGAGCAGTGGTCTAAGAATATCCGTGCTTATGCTGAACACCACGATGAACTCATGCCTCCGCAGGGCCGCTTCAACGCCGGCCAGAAGCAGTTCTGGTGGGTCATGCTGTATTGCACTTTCATTCTCCTGATCACGGGAATCATTATGTGGATTCCGGAGAAAATGCCTCGGGAACTTCACTGGGTGCTTCCGATTATCGTTTTTATTCACTCGGCCACGGCGTTGATCACCATTGCTGCTTTCATCATTCACGTTTACATGAGCGTCTGGGTGACTCCGGGCAGCATGAAAGCTATGATTGAAGGGCACGTCTCCACCGCCTGGGCGCGGACCCACCACCGCCTCTGGTATGAGAAGATTACCGGTCGTCGCAGGAACTAAAGGGGTTTGATGTCTGGGTTTTCCTGGGACCGTCGTATTGCGCGGGCGAGTGAACTGTTACAAAACCAGTCCTCAGTTGCTGAACTGCTTGCTTTTTATCAGCGCCTGGTCCGCTATCAAAAAAGCGTCTATGAATCGGTGGCCTCTTCCTCCGATCATGACGTTTCCTCGCTCGTTCCCCACTTGGATGGACTGCTCTCTCTGGTGAAAGAAGCCGGCTCCTCTGATCTCAAGACCGCTGCGGCGAGTCTCGAGCAATCATCGCCCCAGGACCGTGAGGAGTTGTTGCGAGCGGTCTGGCAGCACGAAGTGCAAAGCCATGATCTCTCGATTGAGGCGCTCTTCTTCGCTAATGCTCTGCTTCAGCCATTTGCCGAATATCTGGCGGAGAAGAACAACTCAACGACCGAGTCTTCACCGCCGCTCTGTCCTTTTTGCGGCTCCAGACCGCAACTGGCGGTCCTGCGGCCGGAAGGCGACGGCGGCAAGCGCTTTCTCCTGTGTTCACTATGTGGGACAGAGTGGTTCTTCCGCCGCGTTCTGTGTCCGAATTGCGCCGAAGAGAACAAGGAGCGCCTGCCTGTGTTCATAGCGCAGGAATTCGACTACGTTCGCGTGGACGCCTGCGATACCTGCCATACTTACATCAAGTCCATTGATCTTTCCAAAAACGGCAATGCCGTTCCCGTAGTGGATGAACTGGCTACCGTCTCGCTTAATCTCTGGGCGCAGGAACACAATTACAAGAAAGCCCAGCCCAACCTGTTTGGCATTTAATTTTGCAGAACTCGGTTGGGGTTCGCCAGAATCGTGGATTGTATTTTTTGAGCTTTGCCGCCGCCCTGGAACTCTAGCTGATTAAAGCCGGCCACTTTCAACTCTCAAAAATTTTACTGCTATCAATTTGCCGGCTCCGCTAAAGTCAAACGCAAAACTAGCTCGCGCAACCGGGCCGCAGCCTGCACAAGGCTCTTGGAGTGAATAAGGAATTACGAATCGCTCTCCGCCATCGGCCAGCGCTTGAACTTGCGGTGATGCATCCGCTTTTCGCTGGTCGTCATTCACGACCAATCGCAGCTGGGGATGGTTTTTGTGCAGCGCGATGTACTGGGAGTCTTTTTGCATCTCGGATTTTGGCAGGATGGCGACGTCATCCAGACTCACCAGCGTGGGAATTCCGTTCATCAGCACCCATCCCGGGTGCTGTTCGGAATTTCCGGTATACATGACGTACCCAAGGTCCACCAGGCCGGATTCTCGTATGCCCGCAAGATATCCAAGGCGCGGTGATTTCTGCGAAGCCAGTAGTTGAGCGAAAGCTACAGCATTCGACGAGGCGTATCCACCCATCTGCTCGATAAAGCAATCGCTGAATCCCGCCGCCTCATGGCTTTTGCAAGCCTGGCTGATAGCGCTTAGATCGGTGTCTGCGGGATTCCAGATGGCTTCCTCCCCAACCTGGTCGTCGGTTTCGCGGTTGGCTTCAACCTGCAGGAGTGTAACAAGGGAAGCGGTTGCGATTACCACGAATGCTGCCGCTATTCTGCTTTTTACCCAGGTCATGTCGATACCTCAATCATGTCCTCACGCCGGCCTGCGTCTGGTCTTGAAACAGGAACACTGCTATTCGGTAAATGTTGCGGGCCCAGCCGTCGACTTTGTCGTCTTCCTTCAAAATGGCGGACTGGCTGACAGGATTATCTTACGACTGAATACATGACGTTCGCGCAACCTTTACATTTCTTAGTGCGCAGAGAGTAACGCGGGAGTTACGCACGTGTCAGTTCAAGATATTTGTCGCAGAGAAACTAAAGGCCATGCACCTGCCAGCCGTGCTTACAGTTTTTTACAATTTCCATGTTCAAAATCAGCTGTAATCGTTTAAAAGTTTTAGCCAGTGGGATCATACTGTCTCCTGAGGCAAAGCAGTCATCGCGTGAATGTCTCTGCTCCTGAGGAAACAATATCCTCGGCCAACCGGCGGTTCCGCAGCAGGTAAGATAAGGGGATGGCTATATTTCTCCGGTGAAAGAACTCGCGCAACAGCAGGACCACGCCGCCTTCGATGTCGGCGTGCCGCAGCAGCCTCGGACGCTCCTTTACTACGAAATCGCGCTGGTGATTGTGGCCGCAATTGTTTTCTTCGGCTGCATCGTTTCCCCTCCCGGATTGATGGATGATGTGGATGCCGTTCACGGACAGATTGCGCGCAACATGATCCAGTCCGGCGACTGGATCATCGCCCACCTGAATGGCGTGCCTTACATGGAAAAAGCGCCCCTCCCTTATTGGCTCATCGCTATCTGTTACCTGCTGATGGGAGTGCACGACTGGGTGGCCCGCATTCCCACCGCTTTGGCGGCTGTGCTGCTGTGCTTTGTCACCGCGCGTTACGGAGGATGGGCGTTTGGCCGCCGCGCCGGATTCTACGCCGGACTGGCGCTGGCGACTTCGATTGGGCTCTTTCTCTTTACCCGTATTCTTATTCCCGATGTAATGCTGACCTTAACCGTCACGCTTTGTTTTATCGCCTTTCAGCGCGCCATGAATGAAGACGGAGATGAACTTTACACGCGCCGCTGGGCTGTTTTGTTCGGCGTCGCGCTGGGCGTGGGTGTTCTGTTGAAGGGATTGCTTGCGCTAGTGGTTCCCGTGGGGGGTGTGCTGGTCTATCTGGCTATCACGCGCCAGCTGTTTTCGCGCGAGACCTGGCGTCGCCTTCGTCCGATCAGCGTACTGCTGACCTTTCTAATCATCGCGGCTCCCTGGCATGTTCTGGCCACTTTGCGCATGCCGCCTTACCTGAATTTCAGCATGCACGGCGGACCTGGCGAATATCACGGGTTCTTCTGGTTTTATTTTCTCAATGAGCATTTATTGCGGTTCTTGAATCTCCGCTATCCGCGGGACTACAACACCGTGCCGCGGCTGGCATTCTGGATGTTGAACCTGCTCTGGCTGTTTCCCTGGAGTGCCTATCTGCCGGCGGCCGCAAGGCTGAGCTATAAGCCGGTGGATCGCGCCGGTCGCACCCGCCTGTTGGCGTTGTGCTGGGCGGGATTTCTTATGCTTTTCTTCACCTTCTCGACCACCCAGGAATACTATTCCATGCCGATATATCCGGCCCTGGCGCTCTTGCTAGGTTGCGCCATGGACGCTGAAGGAAAATTTATTACTGCCGGCAGCAGAACGATAGCTGTAATTTCGACCATAGCCGCCGCCTTGATCGGAGCAATCTTATTTGCAGTCCGCCATGTACCCGCAACCGGAGATATCTCCGCCGCTTTGCAACAACATCCTGCGGCTTACACGCTTTCGCTCGGACACTTGGGTGACCTGACGCTGGAATCATTCGCGTATCTACGTGCGCCGCTTGTATTGGCCGGTGTCGCGTTCCTGGTGGGTGCCGCCGGCGGATGGCTGCGGGGACGCAAGGCTTTGTTTGCCCTGGCCGCCATGATGGTTTTGTTCCTGCATGCCAGCCGAATGGCCCTGGTTGTATTCGATCCATATTTGTCATCCCGCCCCCTGGCGGAGGCTCTGCTGCGTGTCCCGGAAGGCCAACTGATCGTGGATGGCGCCTACTATCCCTTTTCTTCTGTCTTGTTTTATGCCAATAAGAATGCGCTGCTGCTGAATGGGCGGGTCAATAACCTTGAATATGGCTCTTACGCGCCGGGTTCCCCCTCGGTTTTTATTAATGACGCTGAATTTATGAGGGTCTGGTCAGGTACAATTCGCTATTATCTGGTGGCCGACCGCAGCGGGCTCGCTCGTCTGAGCGCCTTGGTCGGTTCCGCCCGCCTCCACCAGATTGCTGAAAGCGGCGGTAAATTTCTTTTCACCAATGGCCTCTCCGGCGCGATTGCGGACGGCTCCGATATGGAGAACAAACCCGCGTTATGGTAATTCTTACAACGGCATTGGCGGTTCTGCTTACCGGTTCGCTCGTCTATTGCGTGCTCGTTGTCGCAGCCACGCGGCGGTTTTTGTCTGCTACTCTGCCCGCTCCGGGATGCAAGCCTCCCGTTAGCGTCCTTAAGCCGCTCTGCGGTCATGACGATGGCCTGGAAGAAAATCTGCGCAGCTTCTTCATGCAGGACTATCCCGAATATGAGGTGATATTCGGCGTTCATCGCCGGGACGATCCAGCAGTTGCAGTTGCGGAAAAGATCATCGGCGAGTTTAGCGGCAGAATCAGAGCGCGGCTGATCGTAACCGGCGAGTCTCCCATTCCCAACGCCAAGGCCTTCAGCCTGAACCGGATGGTGCGCGAAGCGCGCTATGACGTGCTGGTCATGAGTGACAGCGATGTGCGCGTGACGCCCAGCCTGCTCTCACATCTGGCGCAGGAATTTCAGAATGAGCACATAGGATTGATCAGCTGCCCTTACCGGGCAGTGCCGGGAAAGAGTTTGTGGTCGCGACTGGAAGCCATTGGAATGAACACCGAACTTCTGGGCGGCGTGCTGGTAGCGCGGATGCTGGAAGGCATGCGCTTTGCGCTGGGATGCACCGTGGCCGTCCGCCGCAATGTGCTTGAAGACATGGGCGGATTCGGCTACCTGCAGGAGTTTCTCGCTGAAGATTTTGTGATTGGACAGCGCGCTGCGGAACTTAGCCACGGTGTTCTGTTCTCGTCATATGTCATTGAGCACCGTATTGGAAGCCAGGGCATAGCGCGCAACCTGGGCCACCGCATGCGCTGGGCACGCAGCACCCGCCGATCGCGTCCCGTAGGTTATTGGGGCCAGATCTTTACCTATCCTCTGCCTCTCTCACTCCTGCTTTGGGCTTCATATCCCAGCGCGTGGCCATTCGTCCTTCTTGCCTTGATTTTGCGCGGAGTCGCGGCGCTGGCCACGGCCCGTTACGTTGTCCATGATCCAGTCATACAAAAGCAGTGGTGGTTGCTGCCCGTTCAGGATGTAATTGGTTTCTTTATCTGGATCAGCGGTTTTGTCGGTGACAAGATTGTCTGGCGCGATCGAAAATGCACCGTCCTGCGGGACGGCCGTCTGCACGTGAATCCCTAATCAGTTAACCCGCTCTCTGCAAAAAGAAACCCCCGCGCATTGCGCAGGGGCGGCTTATGCCAACGACAATTTTACTTGCTGGTGGTCGAGCAAGTGCTCGAGATCATTTTGACTTTTTTTACATTAAACGTGGATTGAGATCCGGAAGAGGAGCCCGCGCCGCTGGCATTGGTTCCACTGCTGGGGTTGGGTGAACTTCCCATACTGCCGCTGCTGGATCCGGATCCGCTGTTATCCGTTCCCGAAATGCGGACCTGATGACCAACGTGGTCACCCAGTTTGGAGGTGTCGCCGGCAAGCTGCCATGTCTTGCCGGATTGGTCCGTCAAAGTCCAGCTGCCGGCTGAGCCGTTCAAGCACCCTTCAATGGAGTTTGCGCTGTCACTTGAGGTCTGTGTGGTTTGTGTCGTGGTGGTCTGGGTTGTCGTTGAACTGGCATCGGGAGTTGCTGGTTGCTGGCTTGGCGAAGTGGACGACGGAGAGGTCGACTGCTGCGAACTTGCGTTCGGTATGGTTGATTGCGGCGAACTGGGTGAAGTTTGCGCAACCGCCCAAACTGCCGACAGCAACAGAATTGCTGTGATCAAACATGTTTTTCTCATGTACATTTCTCCTGGTAAGTTCGGCCTACTGGCTCCGGCCTAAGAAGAAGTAGCGCTAGGGATTTAGATAACGCCTCCGCTCCCCAGTTTGCCTCATTGAACACGGAGGACAGAAGAAACGAGAGCTGCGGAATCTTGAGAGAGTGATTTCCAGCTCTCTGCTGCGAAAAATGAGGACCCATCAAGCTCCTACCCTAGTCCGGTAGAACTAGGGCGCTAAGATTTTTCA
>DASYKK010000421.1:0-6322 GCA_035995565.1 Candidatus Angelobacter sp. | reverse complement strand
GTGGATGCCCAGAGCCGTCATCACGTGGATCTGAACGTTGCTATAAAGCAGGACGTCGAATCCATCCAGTCCCCACCCTAACGCGGCTGCAATCAGCGTGCGCTTCTGCGCCGACGTGGTTTGTGAGATCGTCGGTAGTGTAGTGGTGGCCATTGGACGTGGGGATTCTAACAGCTTTGTCTTTATTCCGAGCGGAGTGAGGGAACCCCACTCACTTGAAAAACACACAAGGGCGTCCACGTCCTTCTGACGCTAACAACAGGATAGCTTTTTTTGATTCAAGATCCTCGCCACAATGGGCCGCTCGCTTCGCTTCGCGATTTCAGAAATAAGGCTATTCTCCGTGTCTCCGTGCCTCCGTGGTGAGCGGCCCCTTCTCGACTAACGCAAAATATCTCCGCGCCCGCCGAACGTCTTCGCCGATCTGCTCTTTCAGCGCGTCGATCGACGGAAACTTAATCTCCGGCCGGCGCCATTTCAGGAACGAAATTTCGACTTCCGTCTGCGCCGTGACGTCCAGTGGATGGAAGTCGAGCAGGTGCGTTTCGATGGCGAATGACTCGTCGCCAAACGTGGGGCGCAGGCCGACGTTGGTTACCGAGTTAAAAATCTCGCTGTCCACGCGTGTGCGGGTGAAATAGACGCCGTCGCCGGGAACCAGGTCGTCATAGCGGCTCAGGTTGATAGTAGGGACTGTATATTTGTGGCCATATCCGCGCCCGCGTCCCGGAGCGCCGGTGATGCTGAAAACCCTGCCCAGCAGTCGCCGCGCCATGCTGACTTTGCCTGCGATCAACAGCGCGCGTATCTGGCTGCTGGAAACGGGAATCCCGCGCACCATCATCACTGGATACACTCGCACGTCAAAACCAAACTGGCGGCCCAGTTCTTTCAGGCTTGCGGTATTGCCCTGGGCATTATGGCCGAAGTGAAAATTATCGCCTTCGTGGACTTCCTTTGCGTGCAATCTTCCCGCAAGAATGTCGCGAGCAAATTCCTCCGGCGTCGTCATGGAGAAATCACGCGTAAAGGGAATTTCCAATAATGCATCCAGCCCGGTCTGCGCCAGCAGCGCTTCTTTTGTCGCCAGCGGCGTAATCAATCGCGGAGTCACGTCAGGACGCAAAATGCGGAATGGGTGTGGCTCAAACGTTACCGCCATAGCCCTGCTGTGGTTCTGCCGGGCACGCTCCGTCACTTCTTTCAGCACGCTCAGATGTCCGCAATGAATGCCGTCAAAGTTTCCTACGCTGACAATCGTTGGTCCGAAATCTGCGGGCACTTCTTCCAGCGAGCGGAAAATTCTCATGCGATATCGAACTCCAGCTTCAGCCCATCATGCGCCAGGCGCACGTGGTCCGGAAGGTTCTTGTTCGTTTCGCGATGTGGCAGATCGTGGGAGATGTGGGTAAAGAAAGCCCGTTGCGGCTTGAGTTCTTCCACCAGTTTGAGTGAGTTCTCGACCGTTGAATGCGTGGGATGTGGTCGATGACGCAGCGCGTCAAGGAACAGAATGTCCAGTCCACGCAAGCGGTCTTTTGACTTCGCAGGAATCTCGCTGAAGTCCGTAAGGTAAGCGGCAGCTCCGAAGCGGAAGCCATGAATCACCGCTTCTCCATGCACGATTTCCACCGGCTCAAAGCTCGCTCCGAAGAGTTCCACTGACCCATTAAACCGGTTCATCTCAACCCGCGCGATGCCGCCAAATTTGTAATCAGACTTGAAAATGTAGCGGAAGATGTCTTCCAGGCTGTCCGCTGCCGAGGCATGCGCATAAAGAGGAATCTTGCCTTCACGCTTGAAGCTGAGCGGCCGTACGTCATCCAGGCCCAGGATATGGTCGGCATGAGCGTGCGTGTAAAGAATCGCGTCAAGCCGTTTGATGTTCTCGCGAATCGCCTGCTGCCGGAAATCTGGCGTGGTGTCGATGAGCACCGTGTGCCCGTCGTACTCCACCAAAATAGAAGGACGCGTGCGCCGGTCATGCGGATCGTCCGACGTGCATACCCGGCAGTCGCACCCGATGGTGGGAACGCCCATTGACGTTCCGCTGCCCAGCACGGTGAGAGTCGCCTTCATCTCTTGTCGGGCGGCGGCATCACTCCCGGCGGCATCGCTCCGGGTTTGGTGGCGGAAGTTGCAACCGCATTCGTGATTTCAATGAAGGCCATCCGCAGTTCAAACAGCACGTTCTGCAGCAGCGTTTTTTCACGATCCGTCAGGTTGCCCTTCGTCTTTTCCTGTAGCACTGAGAGCGAATCAATCGTCTGCCGCGCGCCGATAATATCCACGCGGGGCGGCTCGTTGTCCTGCCGGATCGCACCCATCTGAATCAGGGCGCTCATATAAAACGATTCGATCACGCGCTCAAAATTCATTTCCATCGGGCTTTGGGGCGCTTTGCCCGCGGCGGAAATCATCTCGTCAATTTTCTTGCCGGACGCCCTGTACGCCTCGCTCTGTTCGTACTGCTCTTCGGCTGTCGGAGGCGGCGCCATTTCCTCTTCCTGCGCAGTTTCTGGCGATTCCGGCTGGACCTGAGTTCGTCCCATCTGGCTTGCTTCTGCCTCCGGCGGCGCAGGCACTGCTGTCTTTGCCGGTGGAGGCGTGGCTTGCACTGCGGGCGGAGGTGTTGCCGGCTTTTCCTCTTCAAGCACTTGCGCGTCTGGCCGCGGCTCACCTTCTGTCCCAAATCTGCGGCGATCGGTTACAACAAACTCTACCTTTTTGTCAGCCATGCATTCCTCGTTATAAAATTTCAACAGCCATTCATTTTCACGTTACTAAATTTTCAAAGCCATTTAGATTTCAAACGGCAGGTCCACCGCAGTGGCTTGAACACCGTTTAACGCAATCTTGGGTCCTGCGGCCACCGCTTCGCGGCGCACATAGCCCAGCCCGATATTTCTTGGGCCCTCAGCAGCAGGCACCCGCGCGATGGTAGTGATCTCTGCCAGCGCGCGTCCTTCAAAATCGTATTTCCCCAGGGCGGGTACAGCGTCGCCAAACGCAAAACCTGTGAACTTGCGATGTACTTGTCCGCGCGATCGAATACGTTCCACGATCTCCTGGCCAATGTAACAACCTTTGGTGAAGTTCAGCGCGTGGGATTGTTCCGTTTCCTGTGGCAAGTCGCGATCGCGAATGTCCTGGCCATAGCTGGGAATACCGCGCAGAACTCTCCACATCTCCAGCGCTTCAGCGCCCACGGGCTTCGCCTTGGCTTGCATCAATCTCGTCCATAGATCCTGTGCTTTGTTCTTATCCAGCCAGATTTCAAACCAGCCCGGCCTTTGTTCTGGGCCGCGCACCAGGGTGGCAGAAAAACCATCCATGGTCACGTCGCGAACTTCCAGCGCCTGCATGCCGCCGGCATTGATCTCAGCAGCCCCCAGAACGCTTTCCGCCTTCGGGCCGCAAACGCCGATAGAGATTGAATCGTCGCCCGCGCTCGTTAGCTCGACTTTATCCATGATGATGAAGCGCTTCATGGCGGTCATGAGCGGTTCAACCTGAGATGCATCTGTCGCAAGAATGAAGGACTCGCCACGATTGTAGATGTGCATGTCGCCCAGGATGCGGCCCTGAGCATTCAGCACAAAGTTGTAATTGCCGCGATTAACCGCCAGATCGCGCACGTTATTGGTAACCATGTTGTGCAGCCATCGCACCCGGTCGTTGCCGGTAACGTTGATCCGCCCGCGCCAGGCCAGGGCAAAAAGACCGCAGCCGGAACGCAACGCCGCCAGCTCTGTGGCGGAATCGCCAAAGCTCAGCGCCATCTCCGCGCCGTTATATGTGCCAACGCGGGTTTCAGGTGCTTGCAACCAGGGATAGAGAGCCGTATGCGACATAGTCCAATATTTGATTATAGCCAACCGCGCAGGATGCATGCCCATAGTCCGGCTGCTAGACTGGCCTTATGCCCGATCAGCCTCCGGAAAAGAACGCCAGGGAAGAGAATCTGTGGCGACAGATTGGCAAGTACAGCAATCTGGCTTTTGTCCTGCCTGCGGCAATCGTTGCCGGGTTGGTGGTCGGACACCTGCTGGATCGCTGGCTCAATACCTCATGGATCACCTTGGCTGGGCTTTTTGCAGGTTGCATCGTGGGCTTCGGTGCGCTCATTCGCGGGATCATCCAGTCCAGCAAGGATTCATGAACACGCCATTTGACGACCCAGCACCAGATCAAGAACCGAATCAGGCGATCCCAGATCAAACGCCGGTCGATCCTGCAATGGAGGAACGTCTCTCCGGCGCCTATCGAAGGATTCTGCGGGTTGCCATCGGCTTAAGCGTGGCTGGGACACTCGCGGGCGCGCTGCTGTTTAGCTGGCAGAGTGGGTTGGGTCTTGCGATCGGATCTCTTCTGGCATTCATTAATTTTGTGTGGCTGTATCGCGGCACGGAACGGCTCGTCGAACGAATGGTTCTGTCGAACAAATCGACTTCAGCCGACCAAACAAAGCCACGCAGGGTTCGTTTCGCGTTCCCTTTTCCTCTCCGCTACGGTCTCCTGATCGCGGTGGCATATGTTATATTAAAAAGTTATCCAAGGCTGCTCATTGGCTTCATAGTGGGCCTCATTCTGCCGATTCTGGCCGCAATGGGTGAGGGCATATATGAAGCCGTAGCGATCAGAAAAATTGATCAAGCCTCCCGTTAAGATTTCAAGTTTTTATTTAAATTTCAACAGTTGAAGTGCTGGAAAAATGCCTGAGCAACTCTGGTTTACTGAATTCTTGAATCGTTATTTCGGCGGGATTGCCGCTTCGCTGCTGCATATGATCGGCGTGCAGCCCACGTATCCTGAAGCGCCCATCACTAATCCGGTGGCCATGGAAATACTGGTCGTCCTGATTCTACTGGCCTTTTTTGTGGCCGTGCGGGCCAGCCTTTCTGTCGAAAAGCCGGGCGGCTTGCAGCACCTGGTTGAAGCCACAGAAGAATTTATTGCCGAACAGGCCCATGGCGTTATGGGACATGGCTATGAGCGTTACATCCCCTACGCTGTCACGATTGGCTTCTTCATCCTGGTAGGAAATCTGCTCGGACTGGTGCCCGGATTTGAATCGCCCACAGCCAACCCAACCGTTCCGTTGGGCTGCGCGCTTTTGACTTTTGTTTACTACCATTATCACGGGCTCCGCGTTCATCGCCTTGGCTATATCAAGCAGTTCATTGGACCGGTATGGCCGCTGGCGCCGCTCATGCTGCTGATTGAAGTGGTCAGCCATTTTGCCCGCATCCTGTCACTCACTGTCCGTCTATACGCGAATATGTTTGCCGGGGACATGGTCACGCTGGCATTCTTTTCGCTTGTACCTGTGCTGGTTCCGGTCGTCTTTCTGGGGCTGCACTTATTCGTATCGCTGGTGCAGACTTTTATCTTTGTCATGCTCACGCTGGTGTATCTGGGTATGGCAGTGAGTGAAGAGCACTAGATTTTGCAACACGCTGCCAGCGTGAGGGCGTCTGTCCCCCAGGACTTGCGTCAACCACCCACTGGCGGCAACTTGAAAAGGAGAAAAATGAGAAAGCTGACATTTCTATTGTTGATCGCAGCTGTAATCCTGCTGGTCGCATCCCCGGTTTATGCACAAACGCCGGGTAGCGCGCCTGCGGGCAACTGGGCAGTTCCAATCGGCGTTGGTCTGGGCATGGGTCTTGCCGCGGGTCTGGCTGGACTCGGTCAGGGCAAAGTCGCCGGTTCAGTGGCTGAAGCGCTGGCCCGGAACCCCGGAGCCCGCGCCGGTATCCAACTCGCACTTTTCATCGGACTGGCTTTCATTGAGTCGCTGGTTCTTTTCACCTTCGTGCTGCTCTTCCTGCGCACGCAGTAACATCTCGGAAACGAAAAGGCCTTCGCTGCGGCGAGGGCCTTTTCATTTGGCTCGGGTGGTATCCTTGATCCACTCATGCCTAGCGTTCCGGCCCTTGCATTCAACGACATCAGCAAGCAGTATCGCGGCTTTTTCCGGAGCCAGTGGGTCACGGCGCTGCGCAATTTTTCTTTGCGGGTTGAACCCGGCGAGATATTCGGCTTTCTCGGGCCTAACGGCGCAGGTAAGACCACGGCCATGCATCTCGCCATCGGACTCATGTTTCCCAGCAGCGGCCGGGGTGAGATGCTGGGACACGAATTTGGACACGCGCCCACCCGCCGCAGCATCGGTTTCCTGGCGGAAAACGTGGCTCTTTATCATCGATCGGCGGCCAAACTCGTCCGATTCTATGGCGCCCTGAACGGCATGCGCGATCCCTTGCTGCGGCAGCGCACCACGGAGATGCTGAAGGAATTTGAACTCACGGAAGTCGCC
>DASYKK010000420.1:0-14918 GCA_035995565.1 Candidatus Angelobacter sp. | reverse complement strand
CGCCGCCAACTCGGGAATTCCACGACCGTCGGTAGCCACGGTCTTGACGATCGGCGGAGTCCATTTGTCCGAACGTATTGCCAGCGACTGCATGGAGCGTATCTCGCGCTCCACGCGGTCCGCGCCCTCGCGGTCGCTTTTGTTGATGACAAAGATGTCGGCAATTTCCATGATGCCGGCTTTGATCGTCTGCACGTCGTCGCCCATGCCGGGGACGAGAATTACCACGGTCACGTCTGCCAGTCGCACGATATCGATTTCATCCTGTCCCACGCCTACAGTCTCAATCAGGACAATGTCCTTGCCCGCAGCGTCGAGCACTGTGGCTGCGTCCGTCGTTGCGCGGGCGAGGCCGCCGAGGTTGCCGCGCGTGGCCATGCTGCGTAT
The DNA here is from genome assembly GCA_035995565.1 of Candidatus Angelobacter sp. Classification (GTDB taxonomy): domain Bacteria; phylum Acidobacteriota; class Terriglobia; order Terriglobales; family Acidobacteriaceae; genus Angelobacter. Next base: position 14,531 of record DASYKK010000420.1, on the reverse strand, counting down.
GTAAATCCCCGGATCAGCATGGTGGGACTGCATGCGGATGCGATCGCCCAGAATCGCACCTCCGGTGTATGGGCTTGTGGGATCGACAGCAAGAATGCCTACCGTGCGCTCTTGTTTACGATATTCGCGGGCTAGTTGATCGACCAGCGTGCTTTTGCCTGCGCCGGGAGCGCCGGTCAGGCCGATGACGCGGGCGCGTCCGGTGAAGTTGAAGATGGCTTTCAGCAGCTCGCGCGATTCGGGCCGGTTGTCCTCTATGGTGCTGATGGCGCGGGCCAGCGCGCGCACATCGCCGGCGCGAATGCGGTCGACCCAATTTTGGAGTGTTCCCGTTAAGGACAATTCTAGTTCCTATTACTTTCTAAATTTCACCGCAAAGAGCGCAAAGGACGCGAAGGAGGATTGGTTTTCAATCTCACGCGGAACCTTCCCGCTGAGCATAACCAAGATCCTTGTGGTTCATTTTTTTTCATTCTTCAACATCCTTCTGTTTAGGCGGCCTTCTCGATCTTTGCGTGCAATATCTCGGAAATCTCACAAGCCATTCACCAATCGTTTTATGCCGTCTTTCAACCGTACTACGTTGAAGTTGATGAGAAGGCCCAAGCGTTTTTCACTGAGCTTGAGGTACGAAATCAATTGCGCCTGATGAATTGCTAACAGAGCATCGATTGACTTGATTTCGACAATAACCAAGTCTTCTACAAGCAGGTCAAGACGGTAGCCAACATCGAGTGTCACTTCACGATAAACGAGCGGCAAAGGAACCTGCGTTAAGAGTCTGAATCCTTCGGCGCGCAATTCATAAGCGAGACATGCTTCATATGCGCCCTCCAACAGTCCTGGGCCTAACGCTGAATGTACTCTGAAAGCGGCATCCAGAATACTTCTACTTAATTCGTTTTCATCCTTCGCGCTCTTTGCGGCCTTTGCGGTAAAACTCATGAGTTCAATCCTTCAGCAATTGCCGGGCGATCACAAGTCGCTGGATTTCGCTGGTACCTTCGCCGATGGTGCAGAGCTTCACGTCGCGATAAAACTTTTCCGCCGGATAGTCCTTGATGAACCCATAACCGCCGTGGATCTGCACGCACTCATTCGCGCACCTGACCGCTACCTCGGCAGTATAAAGTTTTGCCATCGACGATTCCTGCGTCGTCTTCATGCCCGCGTCTTTCATGGCGGCGGCGCGCATGGTGAGCAGGCGGCCGGCGTCAATTTCGGTAGCCATGTCCGCCAGCTTCCACTGTATGGCCTGGAATTCGCTGATAGCTTTGCCGAACTGCCGGCGTTGCTTGGAGTACCTGAGCGCCGCTTCATACGCGCCCTGAGCCATGCCCAGCCCGAGCGCGGCAATGGAGATACGACCGCCGTCAAGCACTCGCATCGAGTCCACAAAGCCCTGGCCTTCCACGCCCACCAGAGCTTCTTCCGGCACGTGGCAATCTTCAAAAATAAGCTCAGAAGTGTCGCTGGCACGCAGACCCAGCTTGTTTTCTTTTTTGCCGGGACGAAAACCCTTGGTGCCTTTTTCGACGATAAACGCCGAGAGGCCGTGGGTGTGCGCGGTCTTGTCCGTTACGGCAATCACGACCGCTACATCAGCGTAGTGGCCATTGGTAATAAAAGTTTTGGTGCCGTTGAGCACCCATCCGCCTTTTTTTCCTTTGCGCACCGCGCTCATGCGCGCGCCGCCTGCATCAGAACCAGAGCCGGGTTCGGTCAGTCCCCACGCGCCCAACCACTCGCCGGTGGCGAGCTTGGGAATATATTTCTTCCGCTGCTCTTCATTGCCGGCCAGAAAAATATGATTGGAGCACAGCGAGTTGTGCGCCGCCACGGTGATGCCCACCGATCCGTCGACGCGCGAAAGCTCTTCAATGGCGATTACATATTCCACGTAGCCCAGGCCCGCGCCGCCGTATTCAGCAGGAAAGATCATGCCGAGCACGCCCATGCGGCCCAGTTCCTTGATCGTTTCCATGGGGAAGTGGTTAGCTTCGTCCCACTTCATCACGTTGGGCAGGATTTCTCGCTCTGCAAATTCGCGCAGCGATTTTTTGAGCTGCAGTTGTTCGTCAGTTAATTGAAAGTCCATGGCTTCCTTTTTCGCTACGCTCCAAACCGCTTTTGGCAGTGTCCATCTTGTGAGCCGTCTTCTGCCTTGACACTGGCGGCTCGGCGATCTGGGGCCTCGCCGCCTTTGTCCTCAAATATATGTCACTACGCTCCCAACAGCTTTTCGCGATTTCTCGACTTGTGCACGGGCAGAGTGGGGGTGCCACATTGTTTGATGCCTTCGGGCAAACCGGCAATTATTTCACAAGCCGAGCGTATGCGGTAATGGCGACGGGGAAGTCCCGCGGGGTTGGCAGGCTATTCCGACAGAGTCATCCACGGTATCGCGATAACAAAAGTCTTGTGATCTAGCGGCAAACCCCGGCTTGCCGCATGGTTCCTTGCAAATCGTTGGCATAGCGCGAACCAGAGAACCGCATCCAACCAACTCTTATGAGCCGCTTTAAAAAGCAGTCCTTGTTTATTGTCCTCTTTTGCGCCACACTTTTTTGTCCGCCAAACCGCGCGTGGTCGCAGGCCGCCGACAGCCAGCTGCCCAGTGCTCCCTCGCCGTCTGAGTCATCCAGGCCGGGCGACGCGGCGTCAGAACGAGCGGTGACCTGGAAGAGCCTGCCCAAAGACTTTCTTCACGATCAAAAGGGAATCTGGTTGTTCCCGCTGCAATTGGCCAAAGGCCATTACTGGCTGCCAACCCTGGCTGTGGTGGGCGGAACAGCGGGTCTGATTTACTCTGATCCTCATACCATGCCCTATTTTCGTAAACACGCGACGAACCTGGACGACCTGAATGACACGTTTGATACTCAGATTACTACCGCAGAAACCATAGCGATTCCAGCGACACTTATGTTCGCCGGTTATCTGCGTCACGACCAGTATGAGGTCGGCACCGCGCTCCTCGCCGGCGAGGCCTACGCTGACAGCGCGATCGTCGATCTGGCCGTGAAGGCGATCAGCCGCAGAAAACGGCCGACCGATGTTCCTGCCGGAGGCACGTTTAACGATACCTTCTTTGCCGGCGGTAAGTCGCCTTTCAAAGGCAGCGCCTTTCCGTCAGGACACGCCGCCGGAGCTTTTTCGGTGGCCACAGTGATTGCCAGCCGCTATCACAACCACCGCTGGGTGCCTTGGGTGATGTACGGAATGGCAGGAGCCATCAGCTTTTCTCGCGTGACATCGAGCGCGCACTTCCCATCCGACATATTTCTTGGAGCGGCGTTGGGATATACGATTGCTCGCTTTGAGGTGCTGAAGCCGCGCTAGGTAGTTCTTTGGCAATTATCGCGCGCGCATCACCATAACATCGGTCGACTTCACCAGGGCCGCAGCGATCTGGCCTTTTTCCAGACGCATCTCACGGACGGCGTCGGCGGTAATGATGGCGGTAAGGCGCTGGCCGGCGATCGAAAGCGTGACCTGCGCCATCAGTCCTTCCAGCTTCAACTCAACCACGCGTCCCACGAGCTGATTGCGGCCGCTGATGGTGCGGAAACTTCCTCTGCGCGTTTGCACCGGACCGCGTTGCGGCATAGCGGGCAGCAGCCGGTCGATTTCGCTTTCGGGAACGCGATGATGGCCGCCCGGCGTCTTGACGGTCTTGATCTTGCCTTTGTAAATCCACTGTTTGAGCGCGGGATAGCTTACACCTAGTACTTTGCAGGCATCGCGCAGCGGATAGAGTTTTTTGGTTGATTCAACTCGCATGGATTCGACTCCTTTGCGCGGATGACGAGCGGTGGTCCTCAGAAATTTTCATAGCGGCGACAGTAGCGATCCCAGCAGATGCGTCGCCGGAGAGTTGTAAAGCTGGCTCCAGCAGCCCCGCTGCACGATTCGTCCTTGTTCCAGCACGATGGCTTGCTGAGGGCAAAGGCGTTTCAACACTTCAGCCTGGTGGTCGACGGCAATCATGCTGAAGCCGATCTGCCGGCTCCAGAAGATCAGATCGTCAATCAGTTCGCGCACAAGCTGGCGATCGAGCCCGGCAAACGGTTCGTCGAGCAGGACGAGCGACGGCTTGCGGGCAAGCATGCGCGCCAGGGCAACACGTCGCGCTTGTCCGCCGGAGATCAGGGACGCGGGCACGTGCCACAATTGCGCCAGTTGCAGGCGGTCGCGCAATGTCTCGATCCATTGCCGCTGGTCTCGGGTAGTAGCCAGGCTTTTGGAAATTCCAAAATCAATGTTTTCACTCACGCTCAGGTGAGGGAAGAGGCCAGGTTCCTGCGTCATGTATCCCAAAGGCCGGCGATGCAGCGGCAGAGAAGGCGGAAAAAGTTGCATGCCGTTCCACTGTACAAAGCCATCATCTGGTTCTTCGATTCCCGCGATGCATGCCAGCACAGTGCTCTTGCCTGCGCCAGACGCACCAAACAATCCAACTGCGCTGCCCGCCTCCAGTTCAAGCGCGACGTCCACCTGAAGCTCGCGGCGCTTTTTGATGATGTGGGCCTTAAGCATGCCGATTTCTCTGGGCCAGCACATGCACCAGCCATGGCAGCGGCAAAGCCACAGCCAGAAATACAACGAGTAGCGGCATGACTGCGGGCAATCCAAAGCTTTGCAGGTTAACCCAGAGTTGCACCGGCATTCCGGAAGGATAGTACGCCGTCACAACGACTGCGCCGAATTCGCCAATGGCGCGCACCCAGGCGATGCTGAGAGCAACTGCCAGTCCCAGCCGCGAGAGCGGCAGCGTGACCCGCAGAAAAACTTTTGTCGGGGGAAGCCCGAGCAGAGCCGCTTGCTTTTGCAGAATCGCGGGCACTGCATCGAACGCGGCCACGGCTCCCAGAACGTAATAGCCCATGCCGACGTAAACCTGCGTCAGGATGAAAGCGGCAGCACTGTTGGTCATGCGCAGGCCAAGATTCTCTAGCGCCGCGCCGATAGAACCGTAAGGACCAAAGGCCAGCGTGAGCAAAATGCCGAGCGCCAGCGGTGGAAGCAAAATGGGCACCAGCAGGACAGCCTGCCACCACAATCGTTCGCGGGTAGAGCAGCGCGCAATGTATGCGGCAACCGGCGTGCCCATGGCAACAATGATCAGCATGGCAAAGCCGGTGAGCAGCAGTGAAACGCGGACCGAAGCCAGAGCGGGGCCGCGTACGTCGTCACCCCACTGCCATGGCCCGATCCGAGCCAGCAGTGCGGTGAATGGATACAGCAGCGCCAGCGCAAACAAAGCCGCGCCGATCCTGGCAATCCAGCGGCGGTGAATCATGCGTGAAGGGGAGAGGCATCTCCCGGTGAGTCATACTGATACTTGCGGAATATTGCCTGCGCTTCATCCCCTTTAAGCCATTCAACAAATGCCTTCGCGCCTTTCGCGTTGGTCGCATCTTTAAGAACGGCCGCGTAATAGATGAGAGGTTCGGGAGCATACGATTTTCCGCCGACCGAGAGCGTAATGTCTGGATGCTCCGCCCGCACATCTTGACCACTGAGGTTGATTTCGGCAGGCAGGGGCACGTAAGGCAGATTGAGCGGCCCAGGCTGGATCTTGTAGGCTGACGCCGCGTCCAGTTCGCCGCTTTGCAGTCGTGCCATGACGGTGGGCTCGGTAAATATCTGCTTCTCATTGATGGCCGGACCCAGAATCTTTTCCACCAGGTCGGCGTGCTTGTTTGTCTTTGCAGCCAGCATCATGGTGAAAATGATGTTGCGACCCTGAGGATCGACCACTGGGTCGGTGCGTCCAAAGCGGAGTTCCGGTTCCAGCAGGATCTTCCATAAATCTGCTTTGCCTTTGGCGGCCGCGTCAAAGCGGGATGCGAAGCGGCTCCTGGGGCTATAGGCAATCACCATTTCCGTATGCGCGATCGGCTGTGCGGACTCAGCCTTGCCCGCACGCAAAATAGTGAGCGCAGGCCCCGGCGTGATGGGAATAAAAACGTCCGGACGAAGACTGCCCCCGGCAATCAGCTGCGCCAGCGCGCTGGAGCCCTGGCCACGGCCATGCAAATCGATTTTCAGGGTGCGCGCGGCGGAGGATTTTACCGGGCCTTCCATCATCGAGCTCATGGAGCCTGCATACGCCACGTCGAGCGTGGCAAGCTCGTCAGCCAGCAAGTGGAACGGCAGGCCGGCCACCGCAGCGGCCGTGGTAATCGTCCAGCTGCGAGCAAGAAGCTGGCGTCTGGTTATGGCAGGGATCAATGGCATTAAAGCTTCATAAACTTTCTATAGTAATGATTTAATACGATTTAAATCGTCACTGTCAACGTGTTTTAGGCGAATAGCAGCAGGAAGGTTTTATTTTCCGAGCTTGCGGTACACTTGCATCCGCTCATGGAACAATTTCCCATTTCACAGCCCGCTATTCCTCCTGTTCAAAGCACATCCACCCGAAGCGTTCTTGTTCGCCTCCTGTTGTTTTTTGCGCTGGGATTCGCGCTGATCATCGGCATGAACACGGTCTTTACCCCGTGGGCATTCTTTATGGGCGGCCACTTCCACATCAATCCGAAGTGGACGGGCTGGGGCGGCATGCATTCCAACATCGCCGGGGACTATGTGATCTACCTGAGCATCTCGCCGTATTTTGGCCGCGGCCGTTCGTTGACAGACATTACCGGCAAGGGCGCCATCTGCACCCAGCGCGGTGACAACTACCCTCTTAGCGTCGCTGGAAGCTTTCAAAGCCATCCCGGCATCGATCTCCAGGGCAAGACGGCCGTGATTTACGCGCACAATTATTCAAAATCCCACTACGAACCTTCACTGGAGTTCCGCGGCAAGTGGAACAACCCTGATCTTGTGCTCAACGACCAAGGCTCGCTCAGCCGCGCCTTTGATCTGGGCGGCGTGCTGGCCAAGAAGACCCATACGCGTCCTGATACCCAGGAGGTGGTGCCGCTGACGCTGCATGAAGGCAGCCGGTCGGATTTTGACGCTGCCTGCGCCGCGCTGAAAACCAGGTGAGACGAGGTTCGATGGAGGTGTTTGGATGGGTGCTTTGAAATGGTGCGATTAGTTTGACGGATTTACATAGTTATCAGACGCTAAATAAATGATTCTAAAGAAGAAAACTGTTGACTTGTTCGTGTGAGATTCGCTATATTACCCAAAGCTAGCCGGGAGCGGCGCCGGCGAAACCTCCGTTGTTCAGGAGGACCGTGAAAAGCGGAAAAAGGCCTGCAACTCTGCGGTCAGTGGGCCACCGTTTCGCCCACAAGTTACTGCGGCCCCGAGGATCCTGGAGTGTGCCAGTTTGATGGGCACGCTTGGCAAAGACTGCCATCCTGGTTGGGTGCCGTGGTGTGCGAAAAAGCGGTAGTTGGTACTTAGTATTTACCAGTCAGCTCCAAAGCTTTCTCGTTCGACCCAAGCCATTCCAACATCCATAATGCAGGCGAGGGCTTCTGTCGCTGCAAGACAACCCCTTCGCCGAAAACGAGCTTGTTACGACCGCAAAGACTTGAGTACCGAAACACTAGCGGCTTACGCGATGCGGCAGCGGAGCCGATCCCTCACATCTCCGGCTCACCAAGGCTCGCCGGTCGAAGTTCGGGATAGCACTCTTAAGAGGTGAGAAGTTTGTGCGGCACGACTGAAGTCGTGCCCTGACACTTGTCTCGCGTGAGGAAACATTACACGCGCGGATACAAACCAAAAAAGCAGGTATCAAGTACGAATCGGGCCACCCAAAAGGGGTGGCTTTTTTATTTGGAGGACAACATGCACAAACGAGAAGAAATTATTGCAGCGATCAAGAAATGCGCGGAGAGACTGGGACGCGCGCCAAGCCAGGCGGAGTTTCGGCGGGCGTCGAAGATCAGCTGGTACCAGGTGTACAAACATTTTCGCGGGATGCGACAGGCAGTCCGTGCGGCGGGGCTGGAGCCGGGGCCGCGAGGCAGTGCGCTGGACGTGAATGCGCTGACGCTGGATTGGGCCGGGGTGGTGCGCAAGCTGGGACGGCTGCCCAGCCGCGCGGAATATTGCGAACATGGGATCCATCATGCAGGCACGCTGCACGCGCGCATCGTCTGGAGCCAGATGGCGCACAAGTTTGTGCTGCTGGTAAAGGAGTTTCATCTGGAGCGGGAGTGGGTGGACGTAGTGAAAATCGTGGTAGGAAAATTTCCGCTGCTGGAGCTAGCCAAACCATTTACCGCAAAGGACGCCCAGCCACCCCATCAAGCCAAAACCGGGCTTGCCGGGGGCCCCGGTGGCGCAAAGGAGGATTTTGCCGCAGATTGGCGCAGAGAAATGCAGATCGGAGAGGTTGGCCGCGAATCAACGCGAATCGACACGAATGAAACCCGGGAACCACAGAGGGGACCCGTTCGACTCCCTTCGGTCGCTCAGGGCAGGCTACGGAGCGCAGAGGCAGAAGGATTGGAATATTTACCACTGATTGCCACTGATAACACTGATCGGCAACACGGCGGGATGAGGCTGGGGAGGGTTGTTGCGGCGGCGCTGGCGATTGAAATATTGATGGCAGCGGCAAGCGGTCAGCAATCCGCGGTCAGCATACAGCCGGAGGAAAGCAATTGGCAACTGGCAAATAGCAACTGGCAAAAACCATTCACCGCAAAGGACGCCCAGCCACCCCATCAAGCCAAAACCGGGCTTGCCGGGGGCCCCGGTGGCGCAAAGGAAGATTTCGCCGCAGATTGGCGCAGAGAGCCGCAGATCGAATTGAGATTGCCAGAATTGCCAAAATCGGCGGACTTCCACCCGACCAAGCCAACATCGGGCTTGCCGGAGTCCCCGGAATTGCCAAAATTTGAAAGTCAAAATCAGGAACCACAATGGGCACTGAGAGACGAGGAAGAAAGACGCGAACGCATACCACTGATCGCCACTGATGACACTGATCGGCAACACGGCAGGCTGCAGAACACAGAGGAAACGGACGCGCTGATGGATAAGCACGGGGCATCCGCTGGCGGGCAAGCGCCGTGTGGGCGTCCGGTGGTGTATGGCGAACCGCTGGGGCTGGCGGCGATGGCGCATGCGCCGACGAACGAGTTAGGCGTGCTGTTTCTGTTTGGGATTCTGGCGGCGGGGATGGGGTTTCGGGTGGAGCGGTTGCAGGCGGCGTTTCCGGATTGCGAGGCCAAGCGAGAAGTTGCGCCGGGGAAGTGGGAGCTGGTCTTTATTGAACTGGAACTCTACAGCCGGAATTTCAAATCGCATCGGCATAATCCGAAGGGGTGCCATGTGATCGTGTGCTGGAAGCATAACTGGCCGGATTGTCCGGAGTGGCTGGAGGTGATTGAGTTGAGCAAGGTGGTGAAAGGGGAGATCGGGTGATCGCGCGTGATCGGGAGGCAGACCTTTACCGCGGAATCGCTGGGAACAGCGGCAAAGTCAAGACCCTTCGCTGTGGACCGAGGGCCAGCGCTTGAGCACTCGTTGATTTCCGGTTTTCCAGTCAGAATGCATGGCGTTGAACGTAAGACCAAGACAAGGATCAATCTCCAAGCAGAAGTCGGTTTTGTCTTGAAACCTGATTGATATGCAACGATAGTCCGGAGAGAGGTACAGCTCGACAAAGTCCAACAGCTTGCCCTTCACCTGCGAATAGCGGACGCATCCTCGGGGCAGCCGGCTTTTTCGTGCACCCTTGCCTGGCTTTGATTTGCTGGATGGTTGTTTCACGGCCGCAATTGTCCCCCTTGTCCGCCGGTTTCTGCCTGGTAGCGGCGCGCCGCATGCATCAAGGCCGATGGCAGGTCAACGTGGTTGCGGTCGCACCAGTGCGCAAGGTCGGCCAGCAGGTCGGCAACAATCAAGAGCGCCTCTTCTTTGTCTCCAAGCGAACTCGAGATAACTCCTGTCTGTTTGCAGAAGGCTATCAAAGCCGCCTCCGCCCAAGACGCACGTTCGCTATTGGTGGTTCCTTCGTCGGCAGTTGCATCTGCTGGAATTAAATGCGTCATGCTTAAAACACTAGCCCTTCCCGATTTCCTTTTTGCTGGCCGAATCATTGTGGACAATTTGAATGGAAAAGAACACTGAGTTAAACTACGGGTTCACAAAACATGAATCCAAGGGCATGTAGTTTCTCGCCGCGAAATCCTCTTGGTTTAAGCCCACCTTGTGGCGGAAGTGAAGAGTGAAAGATCCAGTCTTCAAATTACGTTCTGCTACGCGGCGGGCCAAGTCTGACGTAGCGAACAAACTGATCAGCATGTTTCTTCACGAATTGAGTCGCAAGATTAGCCAAAACTGGCCAGTCAAAGTTGACGGTGAAGAATATGAAAAACTTGTCCGCGAGCGGTTCAATAGCCAGTGTCCATATTGCTCTTGCGATCTAACGAATACTGAATCCGTGATTGAGCATCTCGACGGCATGAATCGTTATCGCGTGGGCCTTCACGTACCAGGCAACGTGTTAGTAGCGTGCAGAAGATGCAACAGCGAGAAACGCCGAGACGACTCATTGAAAGTTCTTTTGCTTGCAGGGTCCGGATGGGAATCGTTCCTGTCTCACGATGGGAGCCGTTGCGTTGCGCCGTGCCGCACCTGCCGCTATTGGGAGAGTATATGGAACGATGCAACCGAGCGAAGATTGCGACTCAGCGAGAATTTGCAGAGAATTCGTTTATTTCGAAGCGCGTTCCCAGAATTTGAGCTGGTTGTTCCTTCGCTCATGAATACGCACCCAGCGTTATTGAGCAAACTCTACTCCGATTGCCAGGCTTTCGCTGAAATAGAGATTAAGTCCCTTTTGGAAGAGGTTGATCCCGTGCAGAAGGCCCGGCCTTAACAGGTCAGAGAATCCCGCCTGCGCACAAGGAGAAAGGCTGAAGACTCCCATACCTATGTGGCGCAGCGTCAAAAAGATGAAGCAGCAGAACGGAAGAGTGACGTCAGCCTATAAAGCGCAAAAATGGAATGAATTGTCTGACGATCCTGCTGCTGATATTCGTCGCATCGAAAAAGAGCGAGGCGGGAAGAGGTAGCATCCGGTGGACGTTTTTTCCAAGAAGAAGAGATCGCTAGTAATGAGCGGAATCCGGTCGAAGCACAACCGTTCGACTGAGTATGCGTTCATCGAATTCTTGAGAGCATTTCGCATTACTGGGTGGCGCCTTCATTATGCTATCCAAGGCCGGCCTGACTTCGTATTTCCCAAGATGAAGATTGCGGTTTTTGTTGACGGGTGTTTTTGGCATCGCTGCCCACATTGCTACGACAGCCACATACCAAAACAAAATCGGCATTACTGGGTCGAGAAGTTGGCTAGCAACAAAAGACGAGACAACAGGAACAATCGAATTTTGCGATCCCTTGGTTGGCGGGTCTTCAGGGTTCGAGAGTGCAGCATCTCAAAACGTAAGTCCGCGCTGTTCGCCACGCTCGCCGCGCTGAGGTGACCGGGCCCGCGCCCGCCTGGGCGCGGTACCAAAGTCACAAACTTCCCGATAAAATCCGCTGGATTTACACTTAATTTCACGATATAAGACATGGCACATAAGGAACAAGGAACCGCTCGTTGGCTCTGAAGTTTTGAATTATTGTCGGCGTGACTTATTTCTTGTAATATGTTGACAGTACTAGACTTATAGTGAAAAAAAACATTTAAAGTCTGCACTTTTGACGCAACTTTAGGTGCAATTTAGTGCTCTATACATTAGAGTTATTAATGTATTTTGAACGGATTTCTAATTCGAATATCTGATTCTACGCTGGCCAAAGAAAGAAGGAGGCACCCATGCCAGAACGCAGCAACGCAGCAACAGTCATCGATCCTCCCCAAACCAAGGTGGATTTGCGAGCACAATCGCTGGAGGCAGCGTTGCATGCTCACTGTGTTAAACTCCTTTTTGCCGAACTAGTGGTTGCGCTGGTCGGGATGATCGGCAAGAAGCTGACCGCCTATATCGCCTCGATCAAAGACGTGCGTATGGTGGACAAGTGGATGAACGGGGCCGAGCCCTACCGTGGGCAGGAGACCAGGCTGCGCACCGCTTATCACGTTGCTTTGCTGATCGGTACCCGGGAAAAGCCCCCCGTGATTCAAAGGTGGTTTATGGGGCTGAATCCGGAGCTGGATGACCGCGCCGCGGCCACGCTGCTGCGCGAAGGTGAAATTGCAGAGGTAGGTCCAGCTGTTCTGCGCGCCGCCCGTGCATTCATTGTATGAGGATAAGTTAGGGAGGGTAAGTTAGATTGCCTCCAAGTCGGGAGTTATACAGGATCGGTTATAAGCCCGGCGTATGGGCGCTTCCGGATTGGAAGTACATCTCTTCAGTTGACGGCATCTTCCCCAATCGCTACGACGATCCCGAGGGAGAATACCGGGTTCTTTACGCCGCCAGCCAGCGCCTGGCCTGTTTTGTAGAGGTCTTGGCGCCGTTATTTCGCGTGGCTCCCGAAGTGGCGGCGGGACTTGCTGAAATCGAGGGGCCTGATGATTTCCTTCCTGTGCAAACGCTGCCCCGCATGGTGGTGGAGCAACGCCTTGAACCCAGACAGATGGGCATGGCCCGCATGGACTTGAGCGAGGGAAACTTTGCGGAGGTGTGCACGAGCCAATGGGTGTCAAGGTTGCGCGCCGCGCTGCTACCGCGGTTTTTTGCGCTCGGGATCGAATCCTTTGATGTTTCAACGCTGCTGGCCTCCTCGCCGAGGCGCCTGACGCAGTTGGTCTCGCGCTATGTGTATGAAATCGGCCTTCGCGTCATTCGTTACCCGTCAAAACACGGAACGGATTTGGAGAACTGGGCCTTTCTCGACTGGGTGCCGCTCACTACTCTTGGAGTCGCGGAGATCAGGCTGGACGATCCCGACCTGCTAGAGGCATTGAGGTTGCATTTCGTGCAGCTGGAACCTTAACGAAACACCGCTGTAACCTCCTTCCGCCCCGCACCTCTATACCGCAAGAGGTGATAGAGCGATGCAGAACAGACTTCAAACAATACAGACGATTTCAAAGTATGCCCTGGGGCTGATGGCGTTTCTGGCCGGCCTGGACAAATTTCTTAACCTGCTCACGAACTGGGAGCAATATGTAAGCCCGCTGGCGCAGAGAATGCTTCCCCTGAGCCCCACGTCTCTCATGCACGTGGTGGGCGTGATTGAGATGGTTGTGGGTCTGATGATCCTGACCAAGGCGACACGGCTGGGCGCGTATGTGGCGTCGGCATGGCTGGTGTGCATTGCGCTGGCGCTGGTGACCACGGGACACTTCTTTGACGTCGCGGTGCGCGATCTGGAGTTGGCGGTGGCGGTGTTTGTTCTGGCCAAGCTGACGGAGATCAGAGAAAGCAGCGCGGTGGAGCAGGGAAGCGGAGCGCGGGCACTGCGCGCAGAAATCGCGTAATTTTCACCGCAAAGGTCGCAAAGAAAAAGGCGACGCAAAGAAAGCACTCAGCAATCAGCACTCAGCAAAACAAAAGGCGCCGCTCATCGCAGCGCCTTGAATTTTCAGATCAGTATTGATTCGTGTAAATCAGGGGGTAAGAAGTTTACGCTTCCCGTATCCCGTCCATAAACGCCTTCAACTTGCGCGATCGCGATGGATGCCGCAGTTTGCGCAGCGCCTTGGCTTCAATCTGGCGAATGCGTTCGCGCGTGACGGCGAAAGACTGGCCGACTTCTTCCAGAGTGTGCTCGGAGCCGTCCTCAAGGCCGAAGCGCATCTTGATGACTTTTTCTTCGCGCGGGGTGAGCGTGCGGAGAACCTGCGCGGTCTGGTCCTTGAGGTTGACGTTGATGACGGCCTCAGCGGGCGAGACCATGGAGCGGTCCTCAATGAAGTCGCCCAGGTGGGAATCTTCTTCTTCACCGATGGGCGTTTCCAGCGAGATGGGCTCCTGCGCGATCTTGAGAACTTTCCGGACTTTCGCTACCGGGATGTCCATGCGCTTGGCGATTTCTTCTGACGTTGGCTCGCGGCCGAGTTCCTGCACCAGCTGCCGCGAGGTGCGGATCAGCTTGTTGATGGTTTCGATCATGTGCACCGGAATGCGGATGGTGCGGGCCTGGTCAGCGATGGCGCGCGTGATGGCCTGGCGAATCCACCAGGTGGCGTACGTCGAAAACTTGTAGCCGCGGCGGTACTCGAATTTGTCCACGGCCTTCATCAGGCCGATGTTGCCTTCCTGAATCAGATCAAGAAACTGCAGGCCGCGATTGGTATATTTTTTGGCGATCGATACGACGAGGCGCAGGTTGGCTTCAATGAGCTCGCGCTTGGCGGCTTCAGCGTCAACGTCGCCCTGGATGATTTCACGCTGCGTGCGCCGCAGTTCCTGATAGCTGACGCCGGTTTCCAGCTCAAGCTTTTCCAGGTCATTGCGGTGCTGGCGCTGGATGCGCCGGTACTCGCGCCTGGTCTCCTCAACCCGTGTTGCCTCGATTTTTTTTTCCAGATTGTTGATCTGGCGGTCGAGCGAGCGCATGGAGTCGACCGTTTTGTTTACGCGGTCAATCAGGCGCTTGCGCTCCGGGTTGGTGAACTTCAGCTTGCGGATCCCGCCGGAGACTTG
>DASYKK010000419.1:0-3196 GCA_035995565.1 Candidatus Angelobacter sp. | reverse complement strand
CGCAAAGCGCTCATAGCCTACAACGTTTTTCTCAACACCAAAGATGTCGATATCGCCAAAAAAATTGCCAAGGCTGTGCGCTATTCCTCGGGAGGACTGCGTTATGTAAAAGGCGCGGGCTTCGAAGTCCGTGGGCTCGCTCAAGTGTCGATGAACCTGACTGACTTTGAGCAGACTCCCATCGCGCGCGTCTTTGAATTCGTAAAGCGCGAAGCCGAGCGTTACGGCGTGCAGCCGCTGAGCAGCGAGATTGTTGGACTCATCCCCAAGAAAGCGTTGGAGCAGGCAGCCGAGTGGTTTCTCCAGGTAGAAAACTTTGACTCGTCCATGATCCTGGAAAACCGGCTCGCTGCGGTGCAAGGCGGCAAAGTAGCGGTTGGAGGCTTGCGCGCCGGCGTTGAACCGTTCATTGAACAGCTGGCAGCGCCCATGGCAACGCCTGGCGGTGGAAGCGCGGCGGCCTCTGTCGCGGCCATGGCGGCGGCGCTGGGCAGCATGGCCGCGTCCATGTCACGCACCAAAAAAGCTTATACGCAATATGAACCGCAGTTGAGCACGGCCCTGGCTCGCCTTGCACAACTTCGTGAAGAGTTGAAAGCCGGCATCGATGCCGACGCCGAGAGTTACAACCAGGTTTTGGCGGCATACAAGCTGGCCAAGACATCCACTGACGGTGATGCGGCGATCGAAAGGGCCATGAAGGGTGCAACCAGTGTCCCCATGGACACGGCACAGAGAGCTCGCGAAGTAAAAGACATCATTGAGACGCTCAAGCCGATTACCAGTCCGAACATGGCGTCCGACCTTACCGTGGCGTCATCGCTGGCCAGCGCGGCCATTGTCGGGGCCTTAGCCAACGTGGAAATCAACCTGGCCTCATTAAAAGATGCTGGTTTTGCTGACGACATACGTTCCAGAGTAGTGGAGCTCCAGAGGTAAATACCTTAAGTAATGGGAAATAGCATCCTGAGCTGCACCTGAAAGCATCAGATTGAACAAAACCGGACTAAGATATGACTATGAAACGCATTCTTGTGTTTGTGCTCGCTTTTTTATCCAGCGGACTGACTGGCTTTGCTGCTTCACTTAGTACGGCCGCGCGAACCGTGATTCCCATTGAGGTCCAACAGATCATCAATGTGGATTACCGGCGAATGAAAAATTCTGATACCGCCATGGACATGAAGGCCAAACTGCTTCCCCCCAACATGAAGCAGTTTGAAGACGCGCTAAAGGATATTGGAGTAAATCCGGATAAGGACATCGACCAGATCACGCTGGCTTCTTTCCGGTTGAAAGATCACGGCTTGCAGATGATCGGCATTGCGCAGGGTCAATTCCCGCGCAAAAAACTGATGCTCAAGATCACCAGCCAGAAAATCAAAGGGATCAAAAAGAACGGCTCCATGATATATCCCATGGCGGGTGGAATGCAGATGACCTTCCTCGACGACTGGACCATGTTGTTTGGCGACGTTTCCGCAGTGAAAGCGGCGCTCGATGCCCGCGACAATTCCAGCATGAGCCTGAATGCCAATCACGAAATCACTGATCTGATTCCGTCCGTCGAAGCGGGAACTGTCTGGAGCGTGCTTGATTCCGCGGGGACCGAGACCATGCTGAAGTCGGCGCTGGGCAGCGCTGCCGAACTGGGCGAATTTGACACCATGAAGAAAAAGCTGCTCGGCTCACGCTATACCATGGATTTCGATCATGGCGTCGACTTTAACCTGAACGTCCTGACCTCTGACAACGTTACCGCCTCAACTCTTTCCTCAGTCCTGAAGGCGGGCATCCTCTTCAAGAAAATGGACGCCACCCCCACGGAAAAGACGGCGATCGACGGTACCAGCGTGGACAGTGATACCAACAAGTTGGTGGTAAAGTTCAAGGCCGACGACAAGAATTTTCAGCAGTTGATTGAGTCGCCTATGTTCGCATCAGTCGTGCGGTAAGGTCTTTAACCACAAAGGACACAGAGGCACACAAAGGAAAGAACAAACTTTGTCGTGCTCTGTGTCCTTTGTTTTTAGCTAGGTAGCTCTTTCATGTTCTTAAAGGTTGGCACTGACGGCGTGCGCCAGTTCTTTGAGCGACTTCTCATTTCTCCGGTACCACATCCACAAGCCGTGTTTTTCCGCCTGCACCAGTCCGGCTTTCCGCAGGATTGACATGTGATGGGAAATGGTGGGTTGCGAGAGCGTGACGTGGTCCCGCACGTCACAGGCACACATGCCTACGCCTTTCCCGATGGAGCATTGGCCTTTCTGCTTCAGCAGTCGCAGGATCTTTACTCGCGCCGGGTCGGCCACGGCTTTGAGCGCCAGGACAAGTTGTTTATCGGTCAGAGGCATCGTTCTTTTATCAGTACACGCAAGGATTGATTTTGGTCAATGCGAAAATCCCGCCTGGTGCTGATTTTGTTGATCAGGGGTTCGGGTCTGAATGCCTCACGCGATCCAAGTACTGGCCGTTTCAAAAACCCGCGATATCTGATTCCTCTATTGACCATTGTTGCCTACGTCTGTTTTCCTAGACGTAGCATGGAATTGCGTAAAGATCCGATTACACGCTCCTGGGTCATCGTGGGCGATGACGTGGAGCGGCAAGGGCAGCCCGGTCACTGCCCCTTTTGTCCTGGAGCGCAGAACGCCCCACAGGTCATTGCCACGTTGAACGGCAATGAGCTTGGCGGGGGACCCATCTCTGCCATGGTGCATCCGGCGCCGCTTTATCGCATCGAGGGCGAACCGCACCGTCACGCTGAAGGTATCTATGACGCCATGAACACGGTGGGCGCGCACGAAGTTCTGGTGCAGAGTATCCGGCATGATATTGAGCTGTGGCAATCTTCCGACGCTGAGATTTCCCAGTTCCTGTTGCTGACGGCCCAGCGCATCCAGGACCTGAAGGGCGACCTGCGCTTCAAATACGTCACGATGTTCAAGAATCACGGCCCCGCTGCATCCCAGGAATTTGATCATCCGGTCTCCGAACTTACGGCCACCACGTTCGTCCCTCGGCGCGTGCTGTATGAGTTACGGGCTTCGCGCGATTACTATCTGGAAAAGGAGCGTTGCGTTTTCTGTGACACCCTGGGACAGGAATTGCGCAATCCCATCAGGATTGTGGAAGCATTGAATCATTATGTTTCCATGTGCCCGTTCGCTTCGCGCGTGCCTTATGAGATCTGGAT
>DASYKK010000418.1:0-6366 GCA_035995565.1 Candidatus Angelobacter sp. | reverse complement strand
CACCACAAACTGTTCGGCCGGCATGGTGCCTTCCGCCTGCATTTGCCCGCGGACGCGCACATTGACCGTACCTGCCTCGGCTTCTTTGTCGCCGAGCACCAGCACGAACGGAATCTTCTGCATCGTCAGGTCGCGGATTCGAGCGTTCATCTTTTCGGCGCGATCGTCCAAGAACGCTCGCACTCCCGCATCTTTCAGCTGCTGAAGAACTTTCCTGCCATAGTCCGTGTGCTTGTCACTGATGGGAACGATGCCCACCTGTACCGGAGAAAGCCAGACAGGAAAAGCTCCGGCGTAATGTTCAATGAGCACACCGAAGAAACGCTCCACCGACCCGAACAATGCACGATGGACCATCACGGGCTGTTTGCGCGTTCCGTCTTCCGCCACGTATTCCAGCTTGAAGCGCTCTGGCAGGTTGAAATCGAATTGAACGGTGGATAGCTGCCACAGTCGCCCAATGGCGTCCACCAGCTTCACGTCGATTTTTGGACCGTAGAAGGCCGCTTCTCCCACGATGGTCTTGTAAGGAATGTTCAGCTGCTTGAGAACTTTTTCCAGCGAATCGATGGCGCGGTTCCAGTTCTCCTCGCCGCCGACAAAGCTTTTCTTGTCGGTGGGGTCCCATATGCTCAGTTCGACCTGATACTCGTTGAAGCCGAACGTCTTGAGCACCGCCAGCGCAAACTCAATGCAGCCGGCAATCTCGTCTTCAATCTGCTCCGGCGTACAGAAGATATGGGCGTCATCCTGGGTAAAGCCGCGCACGCGCAGCAGGCCATGCATCACACCCGAACGCTCATAGCGATAGACCGTTCCCAACTCGCCCAGACGCACCGGCAGATCGCGGTAGGACTTCATCGAATCGGCATAGATCAGGATGTGCCCCGGACAGTTCATGGGCTTCAAGCGGTATTCGGCGTCGTCCAACTCCATGGGCGTGAACATGTTTTGCGCGTAATAGCCCTCATGTCCACTGGTCTTCCACAGATTCACGCGGAAAACGTGAGGAGTGTAAACCAGCGAGTACCCGCGCTTGAGATACTCATCGCGCATCCAGTCTTCCATTTCCTTGCGAATGATGCCGCCCTTGGGATGCCAGAAAATCAGGCCGGGACCGGCCAGCTCCTGAATGCTGAACAGATCAAGCTGCTTGCCCAGCACGCGATGGTCGCGCTTCTTGGCCTCTTCAATAGCGTGCAGGTGCTGTTCAAGATCTTTTTTATTGAAGAATGAAGTGCCGTAGATGCGTTGGAGCTGCGGGTTTTTTTCGTCGCCCAGCCAGTATGCGCCGGCGATGCTGGTGAGTTTGAAGGCCTTGATCCTGCCGGTGGAAGGCACGTGCGGCCCGCGGCAGAAGTCTACGAACTTTCCGTTGCGATAGGTGGAGATAGGCTCGCCCTGTTTGGTGAACTGCTCAATGAAGTGGACCTTCATGAAGTCGCCTTCAGCGCGGAAGCGCGCCAGCCCTTCATTGCGCGGAATCAATTCGCGCTCAAACTTTTCATCGCGCGCGGCCACTTCGCCCATGCGCTTTTCGATTTTCTCCAGGTCCTCCGGCGTAAAGGCTGTAGGGCGGAAAAAGTCATAAAAAAAGCCGGTATCGGTGGGCGGACCATGGCCCAGCTTGGTTTCAGGAAACAGTTCAAGCACAGCCGTCGCCAGCAGGTGAGCGGAAGAATGCCGGTAAACGTGCAGCGCTTCGGGATCGCGATCAGTGAGCAGGCGCAGATTTACGTCTTCCTGCAATGGCTTGCTCAGGTCGGCAAACTCCCAGCCATCTTTTGCCGCCGCGGCGTGCATGCTGGAGGGAGCCTTGCCATTCTCATTGGGTTCCGCCGCTGAAGGCTGATTGCCGCCAGCCGAGGGCTTTACCTTGGCTACAAGCGCCGCGTCCGCGAGCCGTGGGCTGATGGAGCGGGCGATATCGAGCGGCGTGGTGCCCTGAGGGACTTCTTTTTTGCTTCCGTCGGGAAGCGTGACTTGAATATTTTCGGCCATAAAGTGTAGTGCTACAGTCGTCCGGCGACCGTGGCAGATGATCTTTCAGTCTAGCGAAGCTTGAAACAAAGGGTCAAACGACGCACCAGCTATAATTGGCCCGTTTCTGAACTCAGCGTGGAGGACTTTGCTATGTTTCGACGCATTGTCGTGGCCGTGGTTCTTACTGCTTCCTGCCTTGGGCAGGTTACAACACCGGCCGCCGACATCGCGCGCATGGAGCAGATGATCCAGACTTATGTGCCAGGCAGATTCATGGGATCGGTGCTGGTGGCGCAAGACGGCAAGATCCTGCTTGATAAGGGATATGGCTTCGCCAGTCTGGAGTGGGAGATTCCCAACACGCCGACCACCAAGTTCCGCCTGGGTTCTGTGACCAAGCAGTTTACTGCCGCGTCAATTCTTCTGCTGGAAGAACGCGGCAAGTTAAAGGTGGAAGACCCAGTCAAGAAGTACATGCCGGACGCACCCGCTGCCTGGGACAAGATTACGATCTTCCACGTGCTGACGCATACTTCCGGTATTCCCAGTTTCACCAGCTTCCCCGACTACGCGTCCACTGAAGCCACGCCCACGAGTCCGGAAAAGCTGGTCGCGCGGTTCCGAGACAAGCCGCTGGAATTTGAGCCGGGAACGAAGTGGAATTACTCGAATTCAGGCTACGTGCTGCTGGGATACCTGCTGGAGAAAATCAGCAGCCAGAGTTACAGCGAGTTTGTGCAGCAGAACATTTTTACTCCACTGGGCATGAAGGATTCCGGCTATGACTCTAATTCCTCTATCATCAAGCGCCGAGCTGCCGGCTACACACCCGGCAAGGACGGCCCGGAGAATGCGGGATTTATCCATATGAGTATTCCGTTTTCTGCCGGCGCCCTTTATTCCACGACGGAAGACCTGCTGCGCTGGGAACAAGGGCTGTTCGGGGGCAAGGTAATTAAACAAGCCTCGCTGGCCAAGATGACTACGCCATTCAAGCAGGATTATGCTTTCGGGGTGATCGTGCAAACGGTAAATGGGCACAAAGTGATCGCGCACGGCGGCGGTATTGAAGGGTTCAATTCGAGCCTGGCTTACTACCCGGACGAAAAGATGGTGGTGGTGGTGCTGGCGAACCTGAACGGAAACGCGGCCGACGACATCGCCGGGAAACTGGCGCAGGTAGTGCGCCGCGAGAAGGTGGTGCTGCCGACGGAGAGAAAAGAAATTACGGTATCTCCGGAAATTTTAAAGAAATATGTCGGGACTTATGAGTTGACGCCAGCTTTCAGCATCGTGATGACGCTGGAAAACGGACAGCTGATGACGCAGGCCACAAACCAGGAAAAGCTTCCCTTGTTTGCCGAATCGGAGACCATGTTTTTTCTTAAAGCTGTGGATGCCCAAGTGGAGTTCGTGAAGAACGAAAAGGGCGAAGTAACGGATATGGTATTGCACCAGAACGGGCGAGACATAAAGGGCGTAAAGAAATGAACCAGGATCAGTTGAACCCCAGGTCTTATGCATCTGAGCGGCAGAGTTGCCATCATCACCGGCGGCGGCATCAGAAATCGGCGGGGAATGCCTGGCGGTGAGCGCCGATGTAAGCAGCGCCAAAGGCACGGAGAAACTGGTGAGCGCAGCGATCGAGAAATTCAAACGCATCAACATCCTCGTCAATAATGCCGCGGTGCTGCTGCCGGGTGGGCGTAAGCTAAGGCACAATAAGCAGCGCGATGGAGGGAGAGATCGTGAGCCGGTGGAAAAAGCCGTTTCGTTCCAGCAACGCTGAACCCCTGCCCACAGCGGATGTGACGCGATTTGAGCCGCTGGCCCGGCGACGCCTTTCCCAGATGGCATACGATTATGTGCGCTCCGGCGGCGGCGATGAGATCAGCATGGGGGAAAACCGCGCGGGCTTTGAGCGCCTGCAACTTGCGCCTAACGTGCTGACCGACGTTTCACAGGTCGATACGCGAGTCACGCTGTTTGGCGATGAGTTTGAGTCGCCTATTCTTTTGGCGCCCGTGGCTTACCATCGGCTTTACCATCGCGAGGGCGAAGTGGCCACAGCCCGCGGAGCGAGCGCGGCCGGGGCGGGTTTTGTGATCAGCACTTTCACCACTACATCGATCGATGAGATTGCCCGCAACACGCAGCGCCCGATCTGGTTCCAGCTTTACGTCCAGCGCGACCGCGCTTTCACCAAAGACATGGTACAGCGCGCGGTTGCTTCAGGCTGCAAGGCCGTTTGTCTAACCGTGGATACTCCGGTGCTGGGCTGCCGCTACAGCCAGTTATCTTTTGGTTTGCCGAAGAATATGGAATGCGTGCATCTGCGCGGGCTGGGGCAGGGCTCTTCGGGGCCAAGCCACAAGACACAACGCAGAAGTATTTATGACACGATGTTTGATCCTTCTTTTAACTGGAATGACCTGGAATGGCTGCGGTCGATTGCCGGTGTGCCGGTGATTCTGAAAGGCGTGCTCGCGGCGGAAGACGGCCGGCGCGCGGTGGAGTGTGGCGCAGACGGCGTGATTGTCTCCAATCACGGAGGCCGCAACCTGGATACGGTTCCAGCTACGATTGATGCGCTGCCGCGCGTAGTCGAAGCGGTGGCGGGCCGGATTCCGGTGATGCTCGATAGTGGTATTCGTCGCGGAACAGATGTGCTGGCAGCCCTGGCGCTGGGCGCAAAGGCTGTGTTCATCGGACGACCGTATGTGTATGGCCTGGCGGCCGGCGGCGCCCAAGGCGTGGAGCGCGTGATATCCATCTTGCGCGACGAACTGGAGCGGGCAATGGCACTCACGGGAAGAAGATCGATTGCGGAAATAGATGAAGCTGTGTTGTGGCGCGTGCAGGGCTCGGCGGAAAAGAAAGCTCTGCGTTCTCCCGCGGCGGGAGCGTAAGCGGGATGGCGCAACCCAAAATCGCAATCCTGCTGCACGATGAGTTTGAAATGTGGCGGCCTCCGCCGTGGTTTGTGCAGAAGCTGCGTACGGAATTTCCTGAAATTGAAATTGTCTATTCAGCGAAGAAGCGTGACGATGAACTAGCGTTGCGTGACGTCGATGTAATGATCGGCTGGTCTTTGTCTCCGGAGCAGTTTCGCACGGCAAAAAGCCTGCGCTGGATTTATTCCATCACCGCTGCGGTCGATCAGTTTCTCTATCCCGAATTGATTTCCAGCGAGATTGCCATCAGCAAAGCCGGAAGTGTGCATGGGCCGGTGGTGGCGGAGCACGCGATTGCCATGCTGCTGGCGCTGGCCAAGAGGCTGCCCTCGGCGGTGCGTTACCAGAAGCGCCGCAAGTGGGCTATGGAAGCGATCTGGAACGAAACTCCGCGTCCGCGCGAGGTGCGTGGAGCTAGCGTGGTGGTGGTTGGCCTGGGAAGTATTGGCGCGGAAGTGGCTGCGATGGCGGCGGCGCTGAAGATGCATGTGATCGTGGTGCGAGAGCACCCTGAGCGGAGCCGCAACGGAGCGCATGAGGTGTTGGGCTATGACGCTCTGGATGTCGCAATCGCGCGGGCAGATTTTGTGGTGCTGGCCGCCCCGCTTACGGAACGCACACGGCACATGATCGATGTCCGGCGGCTGCGGCTCTTCAAGCCAACAGCGTTTCTGATTAATGTTTCACGCGGAGCTCTGGTGGACGAGGCTGCATTGGTGAAGGCGTTGCGCGAAGGGCGAATCGCCGGGGCTGCGCTGGATGTTTTTGAAGAAGAGCCTTTATCCCGCTGGTCGCCTCTGTGGAAGATGGCGCAGGTGCTGATCACTCCGCATACGGCTTTCCTGACGGAACATGTCTGGCAGCGCCACTATGAGGTGTTTGCAGCGAATCTGAAGCGGTATCTGGCGGGGCAGCCGTTACAGGATTTAGTGGACAAAGCGCGAGGATATTAGTTTTCTCATGGTTTGAATATCGCTATGAGGCATCTCAGCGGCTGAAGCCGCCCAGCTGTTGCCGGGAACGCAGGCATAAAATGCCTGCTCAACCCTGTGTGGGCCGGCATATGTTGGAATTTTAAGAAGTGACCACCCTGGCGCGGCATTGGTCGCACTGGCAGACTTCACGCAGATAGTCCCAGGAATATATCCCGCTGGCGTGACCGTCATTCCAGGCGATATTCAGAGCATACCGGCCTACCGGCTTCACTTCTTTTGGCTTGGCCGGCTCTTTGTACATGGGCAACAGGCTGGTAGATTGTTTAGCCGGCTCACCGGGGTTGCGGTGGTGATTGTTGCGCTCTTCCGTACATGTAGCGCAGGGGCAGGCGTCGCGCAGCCACTGGAACCCGAAATGAGTGCGATGGCCGTCGTCCCATTCAATGTCCATGCCCGTGCCGGTGGTGACGTTGACTTTGACGGACTTAGGGTTG
>DASYKK010000417.1:0-7139 GCA_035995565.1 Candidatus Angelobacter sp. | reverse complement strand
TGGGCGGCCACAGACAAAAGGAAACGGCACCGGATTAGCGGACCCTTCGCAGCCACTGGTCGGCGCACGCGCCTGGAACCGTATCTCCGGCCCTGACGCCAATTCCTGCTATGGCTGTCACAACATGCCATATGGCATCCCGGGAGGAGGCGGCGATTTCACTACCAGCGTTTTCGTCCTGGCCCAACGGTTTGACTTCGCTACGCTTGACCGATCGGATTCGCTTCCCGCCAAAGGCACCGTGGACGAGGAAGGAAAACCCGTGACCCTGCAGAATATAGGAGACCTACGGGCCACCACCTCCATGTTCGGCGCAGGATATCTGGAAATGCTCGCCCGGCAAATGACTGCCGAACTGCAGGCCATTCGCGATTCTCTTAAGTTGGGTGAAACAAAACCATTGATTGCCAAAGCAGTGTCTTTTGGAGTGCTCACCCGGAGAAAAGATGGATCGTGGGATACGAGCAAGGTTGAAGGGCTTCCGCGGGCGAGCATTGTAGCTCCTACACCCGTGGACCGTCCCAATCTGATCCTGCGGCCGTGGCATCAAGCCAGCAACGTCGTCTCACTGCGTGAATTCAGCAATACGGCGTTCAATCAGCACCATGGAATGCAGTCCAGTGAACGGTTTGGACTGGACAACGACCCTGATGGCGATGGATTTACCAATGAGTTGACGCGCGCCGATATCACCGCCGTCACCTTGTTCCAGGCCACCTTGGCGGTGCCGGGGCGCGTTATTCCCCACAATCCGGAAATTGAGCAGGCGGTGCTGAATGGCGAAAAGGTTTTTGAACGCGTGGGCTGCTCGTCTTGCCACATCCCACAATTGCCGCTCGAACATGACGGCTCGGTGTTCGCTGAGCCGAATCCGTACAATCCCCCGACGAACCTGCGCCTGGGAACGATCAAAAGCATCAAAATCGACTTGAACAGCCGTGACCTGCCTTTGCCTCGCCTTGCGCCGGACCCGAGCCGGCCCGGTGTAACTTGGGTCCCGGCATTCACTGATTTCAAGCTGCACGATATTTCGGACCCTACTGAGGCCGGCGAACCACTCGATCAGAACCAGACACCATGGACCAAACGGTTTCGTCAGGGAAACCGCCGTTTTCTGACGAAGCGATTGTGGGGTGTTGCCAATGAACCTCCATTCTTCCATCATGGTCTATTTACTACAATGAGGCGCGCCGTCCTGGCCCATTCGGGCGAGGCGCTTCAGTCCCGACATCTGTTCGAGCACTTGGAGCCCTATAATCAGGACTCCATCATCGAGTTTCTCAAATCTCTTCAGGTCCTTCCACCCGGAACGACAAATTTGGTTGTGGATGAGAATTTTCGCCCAAGAACGTGGCCGCCCTTGGGGCCAAACTCGGTGAAGGCTGCGACGAGTCGGGCTCATTAGTTTACGGATGTGCGCCATTTGTTTCGGCAGTCCTGGTTTTCTGCATCTGGGTTGCTTGCATATTGCGGAGCGGAAAGGCTGGACAGACCCAACTCTTAAATATGATAATTTTTGGCTTCTTGTTATTGCTTGTTCTCTCCACCTATGGGGTGTGGCGACTTTCCGCCCGAAGTCCAGGCCGGCGCGATGGCTGGACAGTAATATTGCGCTTGGCTGGTCTGATTGCCACCTTGCGGATTGGCGCCATCTGGCTAGGAATATTTGGACTTCAGCGTAGCGACTGGGTTCAGGTTCCCGCGTATTTCCTGTTGATGGCAGGATGGCCGGATATATATATCGTTCGGGCTGCACGGGCAGAGCCGCTGCGGTGGGGGCTATTAGCCAGCCTGGTAGTGGCGGCTACCAGTCCCGCTTGGGCTGCCGCTTTCCTCTGGCTCGCGAAAACGCTTCATAACGAATCGGCAACTCGAAGTGACAATCGCTAAACCCGAACCTTCAGAGCGGCAATCTTTTTGCCATTGGCAATGCCTGTTTAAAGAGTTGTTCCCCTTCAACGAACTCCATATCGTTGATAACGTCGATGATAAGGAGAGCGATAGGGGATTCAGTTCGATGCTTTGTCATCGAATCGGAAAAGCCTGGAATTCCCTCATCTCGCACCGAAAATTAGATGGTAGCTGGTGTTGCAAGGCTGCCATTGGGGACGGGAGATGTTTGGGCTACTTCTCTCCCGACCTCGGCAACAAGCGTCGGAACGAGGCGTGTCGGAGTCGGCCATGTGGCGTTCGCTCCACGAATTCAATCTTTGCCAATTGCTCCGGCTTCAACCATACGACCTGTGACATTACTTCATCCGTAACAGCATGTTGATGCTGGGATCTTTTCTCCGGCAGATTGACAAATGGAACCTTCTTCGTCTTGAGGTCTTGCACGGATTTGAATATCTCAGGACGGTTGAATTGGTTAAGCCCCGCGATAAGCCGCTTCATGAAGTACAGCTTCCCGTCCTCCCGATGCTCACCGATGAGCAATTCCCCAACGCCCTTGCTGCCGGGAATGTAACCGCCGATAAAAAATTGTCCTCTTGATTGAACCGCTGTTTCAACCAGAGGTCGGATTCCTCTCCCGGATAATACTTGCTGCCCAGCCGCTTCGCGACCAATCATTCAATCTTCGTCTGTCTGACCACGGTGATCGCTACGTCTAAATCAACCTAGGGCCAAAGTCGAAGATCGGCTGCATTGGTGAAATGCAATCTTTGGCGATGTCGGCCAGAACTTTCCTGCGCTCTTCGATGGGTTTGTCCAGGAGATCGCGTCCTTTGTAATGCAGACAGTCGAATGCCACGTAGTAGATCGGCAGCTTCGCTGATTTGCGGTTTTGGAGGGCGTTGAAGTTCGGTCTGCCGCTCGGTTCCACTGCCACGATCTCGCCATCCAGTACCACAGCTTTGTGCAGGAGCTTCCTGAGGCTGCCGTAGATGTCAGGAAATTCTTGGTTGTAAATCTTGGCATCCATCGGAGTAAAGGTTCGCATGGGTGCCCGATTTCATGGCAATGACCCGGTATCCGTCCAGCTTGGGTTCGAGCAGCCATTTGGCACGATCATCCGGAAGCTTGGGAACCATCCTCGGTTTCATCGGTGGGATGAACCGGGCAACGTCCTTCAGCGGCTTTTCTGGAACGACCTTTTGCACTCTCTATTGGATGCATCGAGAAAACGCGGTCATAGCATCCAATTTGTCATTGGAAAGGGCAAACAACCGAGGAGCACTGAAATGGCCGACGATAAGACCCCACGAGGGATGGAACAGGACCGCAAACTCATTAGCCTTGAACAAGATTACGAAGTCCGCTACTGGACGGAGGCGCTCGGCGTAAGCCGTGAACGCCTGGAGGAACTAGTGAATAAGCACGGCCACTCGGCAGAGAAGATTCGCGAGGCATTGAAGAAAGAAGCCGCTTGATGAAGCAGAGAAGAGCGTGAGGCGACGACGGATGCAGAAGCCGACTTCTTTTCAACGAATCTCCCTTTTGCGCTGACTGCTTGGAACACTTGATGCCGGGTCCTAAACGCTTGTCTTGTTTCCGACACGGGGGGATAGATGGTTTTTCCACAGGAAAATTCACAGGAGATGACTGGACGGCTTTGATCGGACAGAGCTGCATTGTTGCGTGTAGACGCTGGGAGAATGGAATCCCTGCAGACCGAGCAGTACTCCTGCAAAAATTGCAGCTCTATGTTTCTTCCGATGTCTTCCTTAGACACTTCATTTTGGTACAGGTTCGATCATCGATTGTGAATCATGAAAATCAATAGGTTTCCAGCGGTTCCAGCAGCCTTGCGGAACACAATGGACGTCGGTGGTTAGTTGCTCGCCTTGCGCTTGCCCCAACGCGCCTGGGCCGCTTTCTGAGCCCTTTTTTTGCATTGCGTTGGCAAGGCCTGCCGCGGCCGCTTTGCCGCCCCGAGAACTGCATCAGAACAGCGAACCCGATACTTTTGCTGCCTCGATTCGGCGGTTGTTAGAGCGCTCTTACTTATTCTCCTTCAGCAACCAAAATCAACTCTCCACTGATCCAGCGCGAGTCGTCTGAGGCTAGGAATACTACCGGCAGAGCCACATCATCGGGTTCGCCCATGCGTCCCAATGGAGTCAGTTCGACATAATGCTTCTGCATCGGGCTGTCGGCAAGACCGCCTGAGATAAATCCTTCTGTTGTGATCACACCGGGGTTGAGGGAGTTAACCCGGATGTTTGCGCGACCCAAGTTCTTTGGATAGCACCTTCGTGATTGCGTCTAGCAGAAGAAATAACTGATTTTGCTGGTGCGACCGTATTCACGCGAGACCCGATATTGATGATGCTGCCGCCTTCGGCCGGGAAGAGAGGTAGTGCAGCCTTTGTCGTCAACAGCAATCCCAAAACGTTGAGGTTATGTTCCCGATGATACTTGTCAGTGGTAACGTCTTCTAGTGGAACCGAAGGCGTAGATGCCTGCGTTGTTTACAAGAATGTCCACCTTGCCATACGTCTCTTTCGTCTTCGCGAATAGCTCAGCTATTTCTCTCTCGTTCGATACATCGGCGCCGATGGCGACGGCTTTGCCACCAGCCTCGACGATTTCTGAGACTACTTTATCCGCATTCTCCTTGATCACTAGGAAAATCAAAACTTGCGCTGTTCCGATGCACAGGACGCAAGAGTAGCAACTGGGTGTTTCAACGAAAGATGTGGTTGTATAGTGGAGTTCTGGTGGGTTCTGATTAATGCGATGTTTGTGGTGCGAGTCGTCGCACCCAATTCATCCGCTGTCCAGTCCGGTCAACGAGTGGATCCTGGCCAGACATCTTGCGAGAATCGGCCCATCGTGGAGTCGTTGGTCGTGGCTGACGCTTGTGCCCAATTGCGGAGAGAATCAGCTCAAGCATCTTGTTCACAGCTCGTGGAGCGAACAGCCCAAAGTACCGAACTGCGTGCTTGTAACGCTTGAGAATGTGCTCAGACCAGCGGTCAATGAATTCTTCCAGGGTACGGCGGATCTGGACCACCTCGGCTGAGCGCTTGTCTTTAGCCCAAAATTGAACTGTCTGCTCATCGATGTGGGTTATCCGCCTCTGGGCAATAACGGGGCGGCGGGCATACCGGCCGCTGTATTGAAAAAAGTGCTCAATGGAGTCAAGTGATTTGATATTCACACTCCACCAGCGCTCCTGCTTAACCAGCATTGCTTCCATTTCTTCAACGCCCATTTCCGTTGTTAGTACGCCCGAACGGAGAGCTGCGCGAAGCAAGTCCAACACTGCACCACGCCATAGGCGCATTAAGATTTCGGGAGGATAGTACACACTGGGCACCCAACAACCGGATAAGGGGTTCCAGCCTCCGGCAGTAACCATCGTGTGCACATGCGAGTTAAATTCCAATCGGCCGTTAAATGTGTGGAGGAAGGCGATGATGCCGGTGCGCAAGCTATGCTTGGCCGTAATCAAAGCCTTAATTGCATCCGCAGCGAGAATTGGGAGGGCATCAGCCAAGGCTCGGTTTTTATGGAATACCCGCCAAAGCACATCTGGCATGCTAAACGTTATTCCTATGTACGGCACACGCGGTAGTGCTGCTACCCGCTCGGGGATCCACCTTTTCGTGGCCCAGTACCCGCAACTCGGGCAGACGCGAGACTTTCAAGTGTGATAAACAATCAGTTCTCCGTTCTCAGACCCAAAGACCTCCGCGCCAAGCGCGGAAGTGCGGCATTGAAGTACCTTCCGAAACGCAGTTCTCACATGGAAGGGCACACCGTCGTGGTCCCAGTACCAACAAGTCCTTTCAAGGATTTGTTTCAGCGGATCCTTATATTTCATGTCGCGTTGTTTCCATCGATGAGGTAAGCTCAGCCCAATAATCCCGACCTACGAGAATGAGCGTTCGCTTGCGTGTACCTGCCTTTATCACAATTGAACCAGGCGTTTGTGTCTCCCGTTGTAACAGAGCGCGTAACAGCACACCTGGTTCGGGTGCCATCTTCTCCATTCGCAACACGTTGATGGCCTGGCGGGTGGTCTTGCCTCTTGAACGTTCATTGAAATATCGCGATAGCTGCTCGATCTGCTCAGCCATGTCCAGGCGGCACAATTGCAAAGCGCGATGTATCGTTACAATTCCGGTTTGACAAGCTTCGATTAATCGGAAATGGGCTTTCCTAAGGATGGTCTTCACTTTGCTGATGTTGCGGGGACAGGCGCCGGCGAGATAAGCAATCTCCTGCCGAACATCGATCTGTTTAGCTTCTGGCAAATTTGCCAAACCCTTATCTTTCCCGCCGGCAACTTGATTCGCATGAGCCTTCGCTTGAAGACAGGGTTCTTGTTGCAGGGCTAGCTGAATCCGGATGAAGGAGTTCCAGGTGCCTCTCGATTGCTGAAGCCTCAGGATTAGCTGAAGGGCTTCGTCATCGCTTAGTTGATATTCTGTGCAATTAACTGCCTGGCGGCCATCGCTGACCGCTGCGTGCCACTCCATCACGCCAAAGATCACGATGCCACTGGATGTGATCAGGATCGGCTCTGGGACACTCCCCTGTGGTTTGCGGCCGTGGACCGCGGAATTGATCAGTGTTCCAACCTGATTTAGCTTAAGGAAGACCGGATGTAAGCGCAGTTCTCCAGACGGACGATTTACCGGAGACCCTTGCAAACTCATTCCACCTGAGACTCGCGGCGACTGCAACCGATCCTGGGCGCTTTGCAAGCGCATTGAAGCAGGGAGCCCTACTGAAGAACCGGGGGATTAGGAGCAGATTGTGCAGGCAGTCCTGAAGGGTTCCCTCGGCAGGATTCAGGAACATTTCCCTGTTTTTGATAAGGACGAAGCATTCTCTCGTTTCAAGAAACGAGGGAACGAACAAGGGAACGAAAAATTTGAGTCCGACCTATTTACACTCACTTAGCTGCCATCCATGCGCTTAAATTTATTTGTAAGTCCTTACGCGTCAGCAAGTGTCTGGGCTCATAACCCAAAGGTCGGTGGTTCAAATCCCCCCCGCAACCAAAACTCCTTCCTTTTCAACAGCATACAGATAGATCGGTAGGCGTTTTTTACCCCCGGCACACACGCCCAACTCCAATGGAGTCAGAGCCTTCCGCAGCCTGGAAGCATAACTGTAATGAAAACTGCATGAGCACTGGCCCGAAGCCGCTCGCATTTAATGCAAATTGCTCTGGTTCCCGCGTC
>DASYKK010000416.1:0-7666 GCA_035995565.1 Candidatus Angelobacter sp. | reverse complement strand
CTGCACGGGTTGGAGCAGATTGGATTCTGGCGCAAGGTCCTGGAGCATCCCAGCTATGACGCGTTCTGGCGCGACCAGGCTATGGATCAAATTCTGGCCGCCCAGCCCCTCAAGGTACCAGTCATGCTGGTGGGCAGCCTGTGGGACCAGGAAGATATCTACGGCGCCATCGCGGTGTATAAGGCAATCAAGCCGAAAGATAAAGATAATGACAAAGTTTTCCTGGTGCTTGGCCCGTGGCACCACGGGCAGGAAATCGGAGATGGCAGCAGCCTGGGCGCGTTGCGATTCAACAGTGATACTGGGCTGTACTTCCGCCAGCAGATTTTGCGGCCATTTCTGGACCATTATCTTAAAGACGACGTGCCGAAAAGCGATGTACCTCCCGTTTCAGCGTTTGAGACCGGAACCAACATGTGGCGAAGGCTGAACACATGGCCGTCAGGATGCGAAAGTGGATGCGCGCCCAAACCCACGCCGCTCTATTTTCGGGAGGGGCTCAAGCTCAGCTTCAATGCTCCTACGCAGAGAGACTTCCCGGCATTTGACCAATATGTTTCCGAACCCGCGAAACCAGTGCCATTCCGCGCACGGCCGGTGCGTCCCGTGGGCTATGACCTTGAAAAAGGTTTGACCTGGCCGCTGTGGCTCGTCGATGATCAGCGCGAAGCTTCTGGCCGGCCTGACGTATTGGCGTTCACGTCAGAATTGCTCAGTGCGCCGGTAAAAATCAGCGGGCAACCCGTCGCTAATCTGGTGGCTTCAACCAGCGGCACGGATGCTGACTGGGTGGTGAAGCTGATTGATGTTTATCCGGACGAGGTCGCAGGGCAGCCGGAGATGGGCGGGTACCAGCTTGCGGTGTCAATGGACATCTTCCGCGGACGCTATCGCGAGAGCCTGGAAACACCGAAGCCGATTAAAGCAGATACGCCTCTGGTCTACCGCTTTGAGCTGCCCACGGCAAACCACGTGTTCCTGCCCGGACACCGCATCATGGTGCAGGTGCAGTCAAGCTGGTTCCCGCTCTACGATCGCAATCCGCAGACCTTTGTTCCGAATATTTTCTGGGCCAAGCCGGGCGATTACAAAAAGGCAACGCAGACGATCTGGCATTCGCACAAGCTCGGAATGGCCAGCTTTGTGGAACTGCCGGTCGTGAGTGGGCAGTAGGGCAACGTCACAAGGTCTGGCCGCGAATTAACGCGAATCGCACGAATCATTCGAATCGAATTCGATTCGCGAGCATTCGCGGCTACCTTTTTCTCGCTCAGTTCGGATTGCCCGAAAAAGCTATTTGCTTAGTATTTATTCAGCTTTCGCGCTTCCCTGACCACGTCCTCCACTTTCGGCAGGAAGAAATGCTCCAGCGGCGGTGAGAATGGCACCGGCGTATCAAGCGCGGTGATGCGGACGATGGGGCCGTCGAGATCGTCAAAAGCTTCTTCATTGATGATGGCTGCAAGTTCACCGGCTAGGCCGCCGGTCTTGGTGTCTTCGTGCAGAAGAATGACCTTGTTTGTCTTCTTTACCGTCTGCGTGATGGCTTCGCGGTCGAGCGGACAGAGCGTGCGCAGATCGATGATTTCGATCTCGATTCCCTCTTTGGCCAGAATGTCGGCCGCTTCCTGCGCAGTGTGGACCATCGCGGCATAGGTAATCACGCTGAGATCACGGCCTTCACGATGCACGCGCGCTTTGCCGATGGGAACTGCATAGTCGCTTTCCGGCACATCTTCTTTAATGCGGCGGTAAAGAAATTTGTGTTCAAGAAAAAGAACGGGATTGTTGTCTCGTATGGCGGACTTAATCAGCCCTTTGGCGTCGCTGGGCGTGGCCGGCGCAACAACTTTCATTCCCGGCGTGTGGACGAAATGCATTTCCGGATTCTGCGAGTGGAACGGGCCGCCATGCACGCCGCCACCGCAGGGTCCGCGCAGCACGAGCGGAGCTGGCGCGCCCCAGCGGTAATGCGATTTGGCTACCATGTTCACGATCTGATTGAAGGCGCAGCCGATGAAGTCCATAAACTGAAACTCCGCCACGGGACGCAGGCCGGTTAGCGCTGCCCCAAAGGCCGCGCCCACAATGGCCGATTCGGCGATAGGCGTATCAATCACCCGCTGCGTGCCAAAATGGTGAACAAAGCCGTCAGTCACTTTGAACGCACCGCCGTAAATGCCGATGTCTTCGCCAATACAGAACACGCTGGGATCGGACTCCATCTCTTCCCAGAGTCCCTGCCGGATTGCTTCGAGATATGTTGCTTGGGCCATGAAAAACCTTTACCACTGATTTACGCTGATGACACTGATCAAAAACCACCTACCGCGGATTTGCGCGGATGAACCCGGATCAATTCGGTTTGTAAGCTCCCGCCTTGGGAGTAGATTGGCTCGGGAACGCCATATCCTCCCCTGGGCCAACCAGTTCTACCGCCTCTACTTCTACTGCTCTGCACTTAAACTCTGCCTCTACTCCGAAGGAAGAAGGAAAACGAACCTCGAAACCCAAACGCTCCAACTGTCTCGAACTGATGTCGGTAATTACCAGATCCCGCAACACATTTTGCTGGTTAAATCCAGCAACGTGATTCTCGTCGATCCCGCGGAACAGAATCGTCGCTAGAACGTGGTTCTTGAGAATGTAAAACCCGCGATTGTCGATTTCTGGCGTCATTTCGAAAGTATGAATCTTTGCCCTTAGGCTAGGCTCACCAGTGCCTTTCGGATTCCGGAAAAGCTCGATTGAAATCACTTCAGCATCATGAAAGGAGGGCCAACGCCCAAAAATGTCTGTCAAAAGAACGCTATTCTCAATCTTGTCCGCGATGTTCGACATATTGTCTTAGAAAATGACCTGCATCAGGCTAATTGGTAATTTGCCAGTCGCTAATTGCTATTTGAAATGTATCGCTGCCTCGCTCTCCTTCAGCTTGCTTTCGCTGCGCCGGGCTTTCTGCGGCATGCCGTACTTGGGCTTAATCTCGTGGCAGCCTTTCTCGCAGAAAACGCCTTCGGCGGCGGTGTGGCCTTCTGGCATGGGAGAGTTCTCGGCAAATTCGCGCTCGGCATCGATTTCTTTTTCAATGGCCGCAATCATTTCTTTGTCCTGCGCGGGCGTCAGCCATTTTTTCTCCAGCAGATACTTCTGGAAACGGTCAATGCAGTCGCGCTTGCGCCAGAACTCATGCATTTCTTTGGGGACGTAAGCTGCGGCATCGTGGATGGCGTGGCCTTTCATGCGCATCAGCTTGGCCTCGATCATAGTCGGCCCTTCGCCGCGATGCGCGCGCTCTACGGCTTCATAGGTCGCGTCATAAACCTGGCAGGCATCGGTGCCGTCAATGATCACGCCCGGCATGCCGTAGCCGATGGCGCGATTGGCCAGATCTTTCACGTTCACCTGGTATTCGGTGGGCGTGGAGTACGCCCAGAGATTGCTTTCGATGATCAGCACCAGGCCCAGCTTGCGGACGGCGGCAAAGTTGATGCCTTCATAGCTCACGCCGGTGGATTGTCCGCCGTCGCCGATCCAGGTAAGGCAGGCCAGCTCTTTGCCCTGAAGCCGCGCGCCAAGCGAGACGCCGGCCATCACCGGCAGCAAGTCGCCGAGCATGGAGATGGGAGAGACCATGTGGCGCTTTTCGATGTCACCATAGTGCGAGGTGCCGTCTTTGCCCCTGGTAGGTGAGCCGGCCTTCGCCATGTATTGCATCATGATGTCGCGCGAGTGGAAGCCGCGGACAAGCTGCGCGCCCTGGTTGCGAATCATGGGGGCAAACCAGTCGTCGGGGCCGAGCGCAAAAGCCGAAGCACAGGAGCAGGCTTCCTGTCCCAGACCGAAGTAAACCCCGCCGACAACCTTGCTCTGCTTGTAAAGATTTTCCAGCGCCACTTCCATCCGACGATTCATCACCATCCAGCGGTAGAGTTCCAGATGCTGTTCTTTGTTGAGGTACTTTGATTCACGAATGGGCGGCACCGGAGTGTTGAGCTTGCCTTTGATCTCGTAATGGATCTCCGGACCGTCTGTGATTTCGCGAACTTCAAATTCAGGCTGTTCCAGACGCCAGTCCGGGATGCCGTACTGGTTCACGCGGATAGCGGGGGCCTTGGCGGGCGATTTGCCATTCGATGGCCGGCCATTGGAAGAGATCGCGGTCTTCGATGTTTTGGAATTGGATGATTTGGTCTTGGTGGCCATACGACGCTAATAGTCTATACCGAACCCACCACGGAGACACGGAGGCACGGAGAACAGCACGAAAATCTTTACCGCAGATCGAACGCGGATGGCCGCGGATCAGCAACGGATTCGAGGATGTTCGGCGCTTAACACGCGGAGGCCATGAGTCAGCGCCTACGGCGCAGGAGCGTGGAGTCAAGCGGCAGGCTTCTTCTGCGGGGATGCAGCGGGAGTTTGCTTGCTTTCGTGTTTTGCCGCGACTTCAACCTGCTTGCCATTACGACGGGCTTCGCATGCCTTGCGGATTTTTTCATAACGCAGTTCCAACTCGTCCAACTCTTCATCAGAAAGCTTCTGGATATCGATAAGATCGTCACTCGCGGGATGGTGCGAGCGGATGAGTTCGTCCAGCTTCAGGTGCAGGGCCTTTGCGTCACGATTTTGCGTGTTCTGAATGAGAAAGACGACCAGGAATGTAATGATTGTCGTACCGGTATTGATGATCAACTGCCAGGTGTCGGAAAAGTGGAAGAAACGTCCGCTGGCCGCCCAAACCACCAGGACGACCACGGCAAACAGAAACATATAAGGATGACCGACTACCTGCGCGGTACTACTGGCAAAGCGGCTGAACCATAGGTTCATGCCGCCAGATTTCCTGACCTGTTCGCGAGCTTCAACGTAAGGCTTACGGTTATTACCAACCATAGTTGTAGGTAAGATGAAAGTTGCCGCCACGCACGTTGTTCAGTCAGACGATAAAGGTGTCTTTTTCACCTGTAAGTCCGCGAGTTTCTCTCGGGGCACGGGCCGGCGTGTCCTGATTGGCGGGAATTGTATCGTGGTCAGACTTCTGAGATGAAGAGAACAGCGCATCCAGAGACTCCAGCCAGAGTGTCTGCGCTTCAAAGACCCGGCCGAAGTTGCGGGCAACCTGTTGCGCCAGGTCGTCGAGGGCAGGCACTTTACGGCCGCGGCTGATGGAGCTCTGTGCCATCTCCTGCTCCAGCGAGGTCACCGGCTTGTCAGAGATGCCGCATGGGACAATCAGCTTGAAATAGTCGAGGTTGGGATTCACGTTCAGAGCGAAGCCGTGCGAGGTGACCGCCCGCGAAATATGCACACCGATGGCGGCGATCTTGCCCGGGACGTCATTCTGCGTCCATACGCCGGTCAGGCGGGGAATACGCTCGGTGACTACGCCCAAATCACCACAGGTGCGTATCAGAACTTCTTCCAGCTTGCGGACAAAATCTACAGCGCCAACGCGCGGCTCGAAAGCTCTCAGATCGAAGATGGGATAGCCAACGAGCTGGCCGGGGCCGTGAAAAGTAACGTCGCCGCCGCGGTCGGTCTCATGCAGGTCAACGCCGTTGCTCGCCAAGAACTCGCGCGAGGCGACGATGTTCTGCGCTCCGGCATTACGGCCCAGAGTAATGACCGGCGGATGTTCAAGCAGCAGCAGCGTGTGGGTAATGCGCCCTTCTTTAACCAGCCGGACGAGCGTCTGCTGCAACTCGAGCGCGATGGAGTAATCCACTCGGCCGAGATAAAGGAGATTGATGACACGAAGATCCACAAATCAATTCTAACCACTGATCAACACTGATGACACTGATAAAGACAATAAGAACCGAATCAGATCCAGTGCTATCAGTGGCAATCTGCGGTGAAAATCAAGCAATCCGCTCTTCGTCGCCCATGTCGTCCATGTAAACGGCGGGATCGCGCTCGAATTCGCGCAGGCACTCTACTGAGCAAAAATAGAGCGTTTCCGCATGATAGTCATGGCTGGCGGCAGCGTCAGCAATGCTGATTTCCATTTTGCAGACAGGATCGATAGGCATGGCAGGCCTCCGGTTAGTGAGATACACAAACCGGAGGAAGTGTTTTCTGTGGAAACGTACTCAGCAAACCCGTTTTTAACCGCGAAGGACGCAACGAGCGCAAAGTTGGGAAATAGTTCCGGTTTCCGTTGCGGACTTTGCTTCCTTTGCGGTCAAGTTTCTGGCCAGTGGCTATTTGCTATGCGTTAATCGCCTTGCCTTCCACCGCGCTAAAGGCGTCGAGCATTCCCTCTGAGACCGTGGGATGCGCGTGGATGGTAAACATCATATCTTCGACCGTAGCTTCCAATTCCAGTGCGGTCACCGCTTCTGCAACTAACTCCGTTGCCAGCGGACCGATGATGTGCACGCCTAGTATTTCGCCATACTTGGCGTCAGACACCACTTTGATGAAGCCCTCATGATTATTCATGATGGTGGCTTTTGAGTTGGCTGTGAACGGGAACTTGCCGATCTTCACCTGATGTCCCGCTTCTTTGGCTTTGGCTTCCGTCAGGCCCACGCTGCCGATCTGCGGCTCACAATAAGTGCAGCCTGGGATGTGGTTCTTGTTGACCGCTTTGGCGGGCTTGCCGGCAATGCGGGTAACCGCCACGATGCCGCACATCGCGCCCACGTGTGCGAGCTGCGGCATGCCGGCAACGATGTCGCCTATGGCGTAAATTCCTTTTTCGCCAGTTTCCATCCATTCATTGGTATGAACAAAGCCGCGTTCTACCTTGACCCCGGGTGTTTTCTCCAGGCCAATGCCTTCAGTGTTCGGTCCGCGGCCAACCGCCACCAGCACTTTTTCCGCTTCCAGCTTTTGCGTAGCTTCACCCTGTGGTGTGAAGCTTACGGAGACGCCAGTTTTGGTCTTCTCTACTTTTTCTACCTTGGTATTGACGAAGCAGTTGATGCCTTTCTTCTTGAACGACCGCAGCAGTTCTTTGCTGACCTCTTCATCTTCTACCGGGACCAGTCGCGGCAGCATTTCAATGACTGTAACTTCTGCGCCAAACGAACGATAGATGGAAGCAAATTCCACGCCGACGGCTCCGGAGCCAATGATGACCATCGATTTGGGAAGGGCCGGCAGGCTGAGCACTTCAATGTTGGTGAGGATGCGGTCGTCGGCTTTGAGGCCGGGCAGCATGCGGGCAAAAGAGCCGGTTGCCAGAATTATGTTCTTTGCCTGAACCTGGCTGGCGCCTTTGCCGCCTTCGACCTGAAGCGTGTGAACGCCATTTTTTGCCGGGCCGGTAAGGCGGGCAAAGCCCAACACGCGATCAACCTTATTCTTTCGGACAAGGAAGTCGAGGCCTTTCGTATGTTTGGCGACGATCTTGCTCTTGCGGTCCTGAATATTCTTCCAATTCAGCTTGCCGGCGCCCAGACCGTCAATGCCGTATTCTTCGGCATCTTTGAGATGGTCATAGATTTCGGCATTAAAGAGCAGGGCTTTGGTGGGGATGCAGCCAACATGCAGGCAGGTGCCGCCGAGCTTGTCGTCTTTTTCGATGAGGCAGGTCTTGAGGCCAAGCTGGCCGGCGCGGAAAGCGGCTGAGTATCCGCCGGGGCCTCCGCCGATAATGGCAACGTCATAAATTGTGTCTGGCAAGATAGCGCTCCCTCTGATCGGAAAATCGTGA
>DASYKK010000415.1:0-3332 GCA_035995565.1 Candidatus Angelobacter sp. | reverse complement strand
TGCGTGAGCTGCTGGTGCGTCTGGGCGAGGACCCCAACCGCGACGGTTTGGTCCGCACGCCGGAACGGATGCAGAAATCGCTGGAATACCTGACCAGGGGCTATCAACAAGACGCCGACAAAGTGCTTCAGGGTGCGCTCTTTGACGTGCCCTATGACGAAATGGTAATCGTTAAAGACGTCGAGATGTTCAGCTTGTGCGAGCATCATCTCTTGCCATTTTTTGGCAAGGTGCACGTAGCCTATATCCCGAATGGCAAAGTCCTCGGGCTGAGCAAGATTCCGCGCCTGGTCGATATCTTTGCCCGCCGGCTTCAGGTCCAGGAGCGTCTAACCGTCCAGTTAGCTGAAACTATCCAGAACGCAATTCAGCCCCAGGGCGTGGGCGTGGTGATTGAAGCGCGCCACCTGTGCGTGATGATGCGTGGCGTGGAAAAGCAGCATTCTTCTGCTGTGACCTCGCATATGTTGGGCAGCTTCCGCAGCTCAGACAAGACAAGGGAAGAGTTTCTTTCCCTGATTCGCAACGGCAAAAACGGAAATTCGTTTTAATGTCTGGAAGAAAAGACGGTCAAGACAAAGTTGCGATCATCACCGGCGGGGGTAGCGGCATTGGCTTGGCGATGGCGCACACGTTCGCGGCCAGCGGCTATTCAGTGGTTATCACAGGACGGGATCTGAGTCGCTTGCATGTAGCCGCGGAAGAACTGTCACGGACTAAATCAAACGTTACCCCCATCGCCTGCGATGTCCGCGATCCCTCCTCGGTGGAGAGACTTTTCCAGGAGATCGGCAAACGTCACTCCACTATCGACATATTGATCAACAATGCCGGTGTGGCCCATGCGCTTGCGCCAGTCGATCAGCTACCGGTCGAAACATGGAAAGAAGTAATCGACACCAATCTTACCGGTACATTTCTGGTCACACGTGCCGCGCTGCCCCTGATGCATGCGGGCGGAACAATCGTTAACAATCTTTCCGTAGCAGCCCTGCAGCCGTTCGCCGGTATGTCCGCATACAATGCCTCGAAATTTGGCGCTCTTGGTTTCACCCACGCGCTTCGTGAAGACTTGCGCAAACGTGGCATCAGGGTAGTTGCACTGCTGCCGGGTGCGACGAACACAGAAATATGGAGTCAGTTCTGGCCTGGCGCACCGAAAGAAAAGATGATCTCTGCGGCAACCGTGGCGCAGGCGGTGCTGCATGCTGTTTCAGCTCCAGCGGATACGGCGATTGAAGAAATTCGCATCGGCCCCACGGCAGGCGTGCTCTGAGCCAGTGCACCGTTACCGCGTTTCATCAGGTAGCTAAGGCCTCAATATTCCTCAAATGCATAAACATTTTTTCGTACTGGAAGTAATTTGATCAGCATCACTCCCGTTACAAATCCTCCCACGTGGGCCCAGAAAGCCACGCCGCCGGCGCTGGCGGAACTGAAGAGGGAAGCTGCGCCGCTCAGAAATTCTCCCAGAAACCAATACCCCAGCACCAGCCAGGCGGGAAGCCAGAAAACGAAGAAAACCCACCACGTGAGAACCCTCGCCCGGGGATAGAGAATGAAGTAAGCGCCCATCACACCGGCGATCGCGCCGCTGGCCCCTACGGCTGGCAGTGGCGAGGTGAAATTGAACAGCAGATGCGCCAGATTTGCACCCGCTCCACAAAGCAGGTAAAAGATCAGGTAGCCGAAATGTCCCAGCCGATCTTCCACATTGTCGCCAAAAATGCGCAGAAACCACATGTTTGCTATTACATGCATCCATGAAGCATGCAGGAACATTGAGCTGAAAAAAGGAATGAACGCGTAGCCGGCCGGCAGCGATCCGGTCAGCCAGTCTTCAACATGGTGAGGGATAAAGGCAAACTGAAATTCAAATCCGGCAAGCGAACGCGGTCCCAGGGTCCACTCGAAGAAGAAAACGGCCAGATTCAATCCGATCAAAAAGTAATTGACGAACGGGGTGGTCGAGCGGGGCGTGTCGTCGCGGATGGGTAACATTCAATTTACTGCTTCGTAAATATCATGCTTGATAAAGTGGAGTTACTCAAGTGGACGCGGTCCTAATCGTCGACAAACCGGCTGGCATGACCTCGCATGATGTTGTAGCGCGGGTACGTCGTATCGTCGGAGAAAAATCCGTCGGGCATCTTGGCACGCTTGATCCTATGGCGACCGGCGTCCTGCCGCTGGTTCTCGGCCGCTTTACCCGTCTGGCGCAGTTCTATAACGAAGCCGATAAGCGCTACGAAGGCACGATCCGCTTTGGCTGGGCGACTGATACCTATGACGCGGAAGGACAACCAGCCGGCCTGAAACAGCCTGTCAACATATCGCTGGATCAGGTGGAGGACGCTGCAGCTGAGTTTATTGGGGAAATTGCTCAGTATCCTCCGCCGTTTTCCGCCAAGAAAATTGCCGGCATTCCTGCCCATCGACTTGCGCGAAAAGGCCAGCCCGTAGAACTCAAGCCCAAGCAGGTCGAGATCAAAGAGCTGGAATTTTTTGACTGCGACGGCCAGACGGTCTGTTTCCATGCCTGGGTCAGTTCGGGAACCTATCTCCGCTCACTGGCGCACGACTTGGGAAAGAACCTGGGCCCCGGCGGACACTTAGCGGCGCTCAAACGCACCGCGGTGCGTGAATTCACAATCGAAGAAGCCTACAGCTTGGAGCAATTAGAACAGGCGCGGGCGTCAAACACGCTGGACGAACTCTTTCTACATCCGCGCCTGGTGCTGCCTGAATTTCCAGCGGTTGTTGCCTCGCCTGAGAGTGCCGCCAGAATCCGCCACGGCGGTGCCGTCAACCTGCCAGAATTCACCAAGGCGCCCACCATCAGGGTATTTGCCGGACAAAGGGAGTTGCTGGCCATTGCCAGACGGGTGGCCGGGACGCTGTTCCAACCCAAAGTAGTGCTTCACGGTTGAGCGCCATGAGCTTGAAACAAAAGGTATGTCTTGCCCTTAAAAAGGAAAATTAAATCTATTGCTCTGTGTCTGATACTACAGGGGTGAAAAGGCCCCTCCTATAGGGTGCATTATCAATGTCCGATAACAGATATTATGTAAACCACACGCAATCCCGCTATTTCTGCTGCTCCACTGGCGCTTCTATTGCCGGATTGGCTCTTCTCCCCGAAGAATGGCTTTCAGATCTGATCGAAATCGCTCCACAATCGCTACCCGTTCGGGCGTAGCCTCAATCAGTTCCTGCTTATGGACAAAGACTTTGCGGCCTGCGCGTTCTACCAGCGGACCCAGACTTTCTCCCATGCGCCACCCGACGTTGCCCAGAATCTGCAAACCATCAGGCCCGGGCACGAGAAACGC
>DASYKK010000414.1:0-12043 GCA_035995565.1 Candidatus Angelobacter sp. | reverse complement strand
TCAGGACATGGTGCAGTCCGTGCTCGCGCTGTATGTGATGCAACTGGAAGCCAAGCACCTTCAAGTCGATTTCAAGAAAGGGCCGCCGTTCAACATCCATGGATTTCCCGGCGAGCTGCGCCAGGTTTTTGCCAACCTGCTCGGCAACGCCATTGACGCGTCGCCTGACCGGGGACGGCTTTGCATCCGCATTCGTGCGGGCTCGTCACACGGCGTTCCCGGCGTGGTTTTTACCATCCATGACGACGGCCCGGGCATACCCAAAGAACTGCGTAACCGCGTGCTGGAACCGTTTTTTACCACCAAAGAACTCAAAGGCACCGGGCTGGGACTATGGCTGGCCAAC
Source organism: Candidatus Angelobacter sp. (assembly GCA_035995565.1). GTDB lineage: Bacteria > Acidobacteriota > Terriglobia > Terriglobales > Acidobacteriaceae > Angelobacter. The sequence goes on along the minus strand of DASYKK010000414.1, from coordinate 11,697 downwards.
AGCCTGGTGACGAAGCATCGCGGCAACCTGCGCTTCCGCTCACGTCGCGGCTCCGGTGGAACCTGCTTCAGAATCTTTCTCCCGACTGGAACCCCCAGCGAGCGAAAGTCTCGAGCCGGGAAAGAACAGCCGTCACAGGAACTGATTAAAAAACGTTAACAGGAAAGCAAGACCGGGAAACATCGCGCGTCTGACTTACAGCCTGTACTTAATCGCGCACCCTCCTCCAATCGGCGACTATTAACTCCCTGCCAGCGCGGGCAGCAGGACCATCAACGCCGCGATCCACAAGCCCATCCAAATCAAGAAGTTTTTGCTTTCGACCATCTCTGTTGTGTTCACGGGTGAGCCCCTTTCGAATACAGTTGCTGGCCTGGAATAATGCAAACCAGGGGCCACGAGGTTATGCCCATTAATATCAGCAGCTTACCGTGAACGCCACAAGATGATGTGTGTCAGATGATCTCTGCCGGCGTGTCCAGGGGAACACAGCTCTGGAACCAGTCCACGTTCATCTCTTAGGCTTAGGCTTCATCTTCAGCCTGACGAGCTTCATGCCGATTATCTTTTCAGAGTTGACGATTTTCAAGCTGATGATCTTTCAGGGGTGACGGTCTTCAGGCTGAGGCAGAATTTCCCAGCACTTCGCGCAGCTTGGCCGAAAGAATCTTCATGCTGAATGGCTTGTGCACCAGCACGGTCCCCGGCTTCAAGACGCCGTCAGGCGCCAGCGACGGATTGGCATAGCCCGAGATAAAAATCACCTTCATCTCCGGCCGCAGGCGCATCAGCGTTTCCGCCAGTTCGGGGCCGGACAGCGGATGCATCACTACGTCGGTCAGAAGCAGGTCGATTTTGCCGGGATATCCTCGCGCCAGTTCCAGGGCGTCATGGCCACTGGCGGCCGAGAGCGTGTGATATCCCAGATGGCTGAGAAGATCGACAACGACGGTACGCAGGGAGTCTTCGTCATCCACCACAAAAATGGTTTCCGTGCCGCGACTATGTTCCAAGGGGGTTCTCAGTTTCGGCACTCGCCGATTCGGGCCAAACGTATGGTGAGATTGTGTACCTTCCCGGGGCGGGTTACAACTCTAAAGCAGAGCCCCTCCAATCGTTCGGACAATCCCGCCTTGATTGAAGGCCTTTCCCCGTGCTTTTCTCCGCGCCTCCGTGGTCCATTTTCGGCCTTTGACCCGATTAGTGTCATCCGCGTAAATCAGTGGTAAGGTTTCCACTTTTTTCGATCTCGGCGTTCACGTGCGATCCCCGGCAATTCTCCAGCGATTTGCACCCCACCCCTCCCCATTCACCCCATGTCATCCCATTTTGGCGTGCACTTGAGCGATATCGCCCCAACGGGCCCGGCCACTTGCGGTTTTCGCGTGGATGGGCAAAGAGATTGGCGTAGGTTTCATAGATCAAGCCCCGATTGGCGTAGGGTTGATGACTACCACGCCCCTACCCCCTATGTCGACCCAATTTGACCCAAGGTGACCCAACACGACCCAAGGTTTTTTTGGGCTTCTGGCTAAAAGCTAATGGCTGGGAGCTAGAAGCTTCTTATTGTCAAAGACCGTTCACCGCACAACTTTTCCGCTCTGGAGCGGATTCTAACTCTACCATTTGTTCGCCTCTATGTCAAGCAAAAAAGCGACTTCGCATCGGTGGAAAAACGGCCATTGCAGCCCTGGACTTCGCAATCCGGCCTGCCTAGGTAAAGACGCAACGGCAACCGATGGACGATGCTCTGTTAGGTTTCGTCAAGTCTTTATTGGAAACTCACTTTACGGTTCTTCACACTACATCTTAGTCTTGTCCCTTACGCCTTACTATAGAAAATGTCTTGCAAAATCCAGCTCTGCTATTTAGACTCGCCCAACTTGTAACAACAATTGTGACCCAAGGTAGAAGAGAAGGTAGTCCACTGCTCCGAGGTATGAGACTACCATGATAAGAGGTTGCCGCTTTCATAGCGCTGTCCTGCCCATTTTGGCTTCCCGTTCGGCGATGTTGCCTCCGTCGCAGCGGCTATTTCCAGCATTCCCCCGCCGTCAGCCCAGCACATCCGACTGTTTCGACATTGTCCAACACTACTAGGAGATTGATAATGCGTTCATCTGCTTCCGCTGCCATAATTGCGTCTCTTCTCTTTGTGGGCAGTTTTCATTTAAATGCTCAGTCCCTGCCGACAATCGTATCAGTTTCAGTTGACCCTGTAGCCCAGGGAGCAATGGAATGTGTTAATGGCACCAACCTCGCGAGCACGGGCACGGTGACATTGAATGGCAGCGCAGTTACATCCATGTCCTTCTCCTGGCTTTGCTTTATTGTGCCGAGTGGAACTCCTGTAGGAGCAGCGACAGTTCAACTGGTCACGGTTGATGGAGCAAGCAACACCTTCAATTTCACGGTAGTCGCTCCTCCTAACCTGACCTCAATGACACCGACCAGCGGTCCTGCTGGTACTCAGATAACCCTCCTAGGGAATGGGTTCGGAGCAACGGCAGCGGCCCAAGTGAGGTTCAATTCCTTTAATACTTTCTTGCCGACAATAGTGAGCTGGAGTGATACCCAGGTGCAACTCTCTATTCCGTCCACGGCTCAACCAGAGAGCGGGTATTTGCAGTTCATTACCAGCACCGGTGTCGAGGTCGATACTCCGAACTTTACTGTGACCGGCCCGCCGACAATAGTATCGGTTTCGACCAATCCTATAGCACAAGGAGCGATGGAGTGTGTTAACGGAACCAACCTCGCGAGCACTGGTACGGTGAAGGTGAACGGCAGCGCGGTTACATCCATGTCCTTCTCCTGGCTTTGCTTCTTTGTACCGAGTGGAACACCTGTGGGAGCAGCAACGGTTCAGTTGGTTACCCCTGATGGAGCAAGCAACATCTTCGACTTAACCGTGGCGGCCCCTCCAACCGTTACTTCCATGACGCCCACCAGCGGTCTTGCTGGTACCCTGATTACGCTTAATGGGACGGGGTTCGGAACAGCGGGCGGAGCGAATTATGTAAGCCTTGACGGAGTTGGCGCTTTTTTAACGGTAGTGAGCTGGAGCGATACGCAGGCGGTAGTCACAATCCCTCAGGGGAGAGACCCTGGTAATCACTACGTGGAGTTGATTGCAAATGGCTCTTACGCGGCCAATAATCCGGTCTTTGGTAGTGTCCTAATTTGGATTTGACGGATTGGAGCGGCTGGGTTCCTGTTATAACGCCTTTACGGGACGCGCTCCGGTTGTAGCCGAAACGCGCCCCTAACCAAAGCACCTGAATAGAGGCGACAATGGCTAAGAGCAAGGGTACACACTCCCGCAGGAAACGCAAAAACCCCTTCCCTGAGATTAAGGGCAAGATCGTTGAAGGCGTTGAACTCATGCCCACGGAAAACGGATACTCAATCGGCATCATGTTCCAAGACAGAACATTTCTCAGTTTCGATGTTGAGCCGTACATTACCGTTTCCCCTGAGCTGTCGGACTGGAAAACCAAGAACTACAAGCCGCTAAAGCGATGGCGAACGATGCACAGTTAACACAAGGAACCCGCCACAAGGCGGGTTTTTTATTGCTGGATAGCATTGTCCACTGTGCTCCTAATCCACTCTGATACGGTCACGTTTTTAGCTTTTGCTTTCGCTTCAATCGCCCGAAGATGTTCTGCTGTGAAGCGCACCGGGACAATGCGTCCCTTGGCTGCGCTCTTGGGGAGTGTTGGCCGTCCCACTCTTTTGGCTTTAGGCATTGTTCCTGTACTCCTGAATGATTGCTGCTCGTACTGCTGTTTCTGGCGATATGGCGGGTGGGATGTGAAGCACCGTAACATGGCGACGTTTGCCAGATTCGGCTTCATGTGCCCATGCGTAGACTCGATGCGTTTTCGGATGTCCGATTAAATCGAAGACCTCGACAACTCCATCCCAAACAGTTTTCCCTTGGTGCTGCTCTTTTACGGGTACGCTTTTGACGTGGGTTGCTTCCACGCCGTGCAGCTTCACAATCACATCCCGCAATTCTTGGATATGGCTCATGCGGATGCCTCGACAAGATCGCCAACACTCAAGAAGTCCCGTTCAACTCCCGCTGCCATTGCAGGAGTGCAGCGAAGTGTATTGTGACGCTTCACAAAATTGTAATAAGCGAAGTGCAAGCCCACAGCCGCTTCAAAGTTTTCCAGCTTCTTGCTGAATGCCAACGTCAAGCGCGTTAACCGCCTCATGTGAGTCCGTGTAGTCCCATTCAGGCGTTCAATGTAGCTGGTAGAGATGCGGCTTATGTCGGGCGAACCGCTGAAAATCTTTTTCTCGGTCGAAACAATCTCCGGTGCGCTGTATCTCCGGTTTGGCTGGATTTCAACATCGTGCGTATAGGTCTTTACAATCTGAGCATAATCGACATCAGCACCAAACGATTTTTCTATGGCTTCAACGTATGCCCTGAGTCCATCAGTAGAAATCTGGACTCTGTTTTTCATCCGTGAAGCTACGTCCTGCACAAAAGCATTGGCTGTTGCGCGGTCACGCTTGCCACAACGGAATGTCGGAACAATTTTGGTTTCAGCGTCCACAGCGCAGAACGTCCAAACATCTCCCAATTCGGGCGAATCATCCACAGTGCAGTGCTTTTCTTTCTTGCCGATGAATCCCCAAATCTCATCAAATTCCAAGTAGTGACAAGGGAGATCGCGCATCTTCGCATCCATAAGGGCTTGGCATCCCTTGCCGACTTTCACTCCTAGCCGCATGATCGTATCGCGGTGAACGCCCGTAATGCGCTCTATTGACCGGATGCTAGAACCCTCTGCTAATGCGCTGATTACCGCGATTTGTTTGTCGGTATTGAGTACGTTTGGCATGTCAATTACTGTATTACAATAATTAAAGGCTGTCAAGTATTTTTGTGTTACAATAATTCCATGCAGCAGCGAATCTTCCCCATCGTTTTGTTGTTGGTCACAGTTAGTATTTTTTCCCAGCCAAAAGACAGTCCCGCCAAGAAGGAGGCACCCACCATACAAAGCACTCCAACGCCAGCGCCCTCGAATAGTGACCACAAACCCGCAAACCATACAGAGACAACCAAGAGCGGCTCGCCACACTGGTACATATCCTCTGAGTGGTGGCTGGTAATTATTGCTGGTCTTACCGGATTCGCCATCTGGTATCAAGCTAGAGAGATGTCCAAAACGACGGAGATTATTGGAAGACAGGCTGACTTGATGAAGACTCAGACTGAGATTCTGGTGGAATATAACAAGGCCACCCGAGAAGCCGCTAATGCGGCTATTAAGAATGCCGCTACCGCCAGCGAAAGTGTCGAGTTTTTGATTGCCAAAGAGAGAATGCGAATTAGCGTAGAAGCACTCCCTTTGAATATTCCGCCGCCTGACGAGGTTCTGGGGCATGTTGTGGATTATAAAATCACGTTTCACGGCCCAACGCTGGCTACTTTCGTGGAGGGCTTCGCCGAGTCCGAAATAACTGATTCCATAGAATCCCCCACAGGCAACATTACTTGGGGAATTTCCCTGCCTCATATAATTCCTTCGGGGGCAGAGCCCGGAATCAGGATTGCTCCACTCTATAGACGCCTTACTCAAGATGAAATTTACGCTCTCTTTTCCGGAACCTCTTTCATGCATTTTCGCGGATTTATCTGCTACAAGGATGTTTTTGATCGGAAACGTTGGAATCGCTTTAATCGGGTCTGGCAGTATTCCAGACTGTCGCGCATGGATGGCACCCGCTGGGGTTATTGGAGCAACTGTGGCAGGCCAGAGGATAATTCCGAGACAGAGCCAAATTAGGACACTACCCGGTCTTTAGCTTGCTGGGATTGCCTATAATTAATCTTTTTGATCGCCAAACTCGGGCTGTCGGAAGCATTCAATTTATTGAAGGTAACAGTTTTGGGGATACGCAGCTAACAAGCCTCGTATCTCTCAATGGTACGCCAGCACCGATCTCGTCATGGAGCAATAATCAAATTGGGATACGTATTCCCCAAGGCACTTCGCTTGGAACTGCTACGGTTCAGGTCACGACTTCGCTTGGCTCAAGTAACACCCTTACATTCTCGGTTGTGGCGGCTCCTGTTTTCACCGCTTTGACTCCCACCAGCGGACCCGTTGGAACCCAAGTAACAATTACGGGTACCGGTTTTGGTGGTGCGACCGGTGAGGACAATTTCGTCACCATCGGGGCTGGCGGCCCGCCGCTACCTGTTACGAGTTGGAGTGACACACAAGTAGTCGTAACTATTCCCGATTACGGACTAACTCTTGGAAGCTATCCGCTGACACTTCGCTCAAATGGAGTTGCCGCCGCCAGCACACCTGACTTTACGATAGGCGATCCTGGAAGCGGTCCTCTGCTTCAACTTTCCACCAGCGACACGCCTCTGCAGGTCAATCTGAGTTCGGCTCAGGTTCTCGATTGGATTCACTGGGGTCGTATTTCAGCAACCGTGCCGGACCGCAAAGATGGAATCACGCCGTTGATCAGCGATTACACAGCTTTCAACAGTGCTCAACCAACAACATCTTTTGGCAACATCGCGTTTTCATGGACGGACGGCAACCATCCCGCGTTGGTATCTGAATCAACCGAAGACATAGAAACGTTCAGTACGTCGAGCGGATTCCAAATCACTGTTCCAGCTGACACGACACCCAAGACTCTGAATCTTTACGCGGAAATCTTCTTCGGCCAGGGTTTGTTGCACGCCTCCCTGAGCGACGGCAGCGCGGTAGATATTACCGATCAATCAGTGACCGATTCCGATATAGGCAACAAGGTCTATTCCATCGACTTCCGCGCGGCTTCCGCAGGACAAACGTTGACAGTAACCTTTTCAGGAACGGCTTCTTCCGGAGGGGTAGGGTTGCAGGCGGCAACACTAACTACGCACCTTCCTGTATTGGCTATTACTTCCCCAAGCGCAGCGCAGGCTTTTTCCAGCCCGGCAACAGTCTCGGCCAGTGCCAGCGCCAATCAGTTCATTAATGCGATCACGGACATCAAAATCACTGGAAGCGACGGCGCAGTCCTTGAAGGATCGACCTCGCCATTTTCCGGAAGCCTCGGACCGTTGACTGGCGGACATTACACGGCCACGGCATCGGCAACTGATTCTTGTGGTCTCACCAATAGTTCTTCGCCGATTGAGTTTGACGTTATCGGCCAGGGCGGTTCACTCTCTGTCCAAAAGGGTGATGTTGCACCAACCTCATTTTCCGTTCCAATCGACTTAGACAGTCAAGGGACTGCTGACTGGATTCTCTGGGGACCGTTCGATAATGGCGACCAAATCATTGATAACCCGGAATTCGTTCTGGCCCGTAAGGCAGGCGTAGCGCCACTCATATCGAACTATAAGCCCTTCGGCAATCATCCAATTCGCTCATGGGTGTTTGCGAATAATCTGTATTTTGGGGACGGCAATCAGGTGTTTTTCGGTGGCTCAGAATTGCTGATCCGGGGCCTGAACAATGGATACGAGATTAGTGTCGCTGCAGATTCCACGCAGCGCACTCTCCAGCTCTATGTGGGGGCAATTTCTGCTCGGGGCAAGCTCACAGCGTTCTTAAGCGACGGCAGTGCTGCCGTGGTCACCGACAACAGCTTTGACTTCCCGTCCTCGGCAGACTCAAATGGATTCGGCGGTACAGCGGTTTACACAATCGCCTATAGTGCTGCTTCCACTGGGCAAACCTTGACCTTGCGCTACACTCTCGATTTTGATTATGGTCTTGGCGAGGTCGATCTCATCGGGGCGGCGCTAAGCGGAAACCCGGTAGCCCCGGCTGTGCCTGCTCCCCAAATTGCAAGCATCACACCTGGCACCTCTCTTACCAACACCAAAGTAACCATTGCTGGAGCTAATTTTGGCGCGTCCCAGGGGTCAGGCGGTGTCTACTTCGGTGAGCTTAACGGGCAAGTCATGACCTGGACAGATACGAGCATTGATGTGATGGTCCCCGCCGCCCTTTTTGACGGCAGTACGACCCAGGTCGTCGTGAGCACCGCGAACGGCACAAGCAATTCCGTGAGCTTCCATGTCCCCGCCTATCAGGTGTTCCCGCGCAGTTTGAGCATACTGGTTGGCCAATCGCAAACCGTAACTGTGAAAGATGCAAACCACAACATTATTTCTGGCTTGAGTTGGTCCACGAGTAATCCGTCAATCGTGAGCCTATCCACTGCCGATCCAGCAGTCATTACTGGACTGTTTCCCGGCACAGCCACAGTTTACGCGGGAGACGTGCCCTTTCAGGTTACCGTTTACACTGGCACATCGCTGCCTCCCGGAACAGTGCTGTGGTCAACGCCACCAGGGCCGGGCGCAACCAGCTTTAGAAGCATGGTGCCAGCGGTGCCGAGCAGTAGCGGTGTTGATCTTCTCGCTTACGATGATGCGGGGTTCCTGTCAGCTTTTTCAGCTGACGGCGAGTTGCTGGGGCGGCAATGGGTCTTTAGCGTCAAGCAAATCATTCCGGACTTTTCAGGGAATACTCTGGTCAATCGCCTTGAGACCGTCATTTCCCCTGCGGATGGCACATGGCATGAACATCACAAGATCAGCAGAGTGGACCTCAATACAGGAAATCTGACCGATTTCTATACCTTTGCTGACCAATTGGTGGGTACCTGCTTCGTGTTCCCTCCGGGCGGGGGCTCCTACGAAACACAATGTTTTGACGATCACCGCACTTTTGAAAAAGCCATTCCCGGCACTTCCGGTGTCTTATTTGTGCAGGAAAATAACACCGTGAGCGTGGTGGATATGTCAGCCAACCAACTTTTGGGGAGCGCTCAATTCGACCAGAATGAACTTTACGGGCAAATCATTGTTGCCGGTGATGGCAATGCATATGTGACTTTAATCTCTCAGGATACAACCGTGACGCATCCTGGCGATAGAACCGAAGCAGTTCACTCCGTAAATACCTTGGAACTAATGGGTGTCTCGCCGGATGGAACGTCTGCAAAAACAGGGCTGAATTCGTGGACTTCCGACTCAACGACCACGACGCTCGATACATTGCCAGGCTTTGATCAGGCTCACACCTTCTCGGCTGTTCATTTCACGAGTAGCGGGATTCAGCCCGCTCTCGGGACGAACTCAATAATCACGAATGCGGACAATGGTGTTGCTGTGTTTGTCCGCATCGGTAGTGATGCCGCCTGCTCAGATGGAATAGTAGGAACGTACTTGGACGCTGATGGTTCGCATACATATTCCCAGGGTACTGGCTGCGGGTATGAGCCAGAACGCACGTTTGTAGCCTTTGCAGCAAAGGGGTCATCTGGTTCGCATCTGGAGGCGCAAATCAAGGGGTTCGAGCCTTCTTTGCAGCGGGAAGACGGCAGCTTTATTGGAACCGCTCGAAACAATAATCTGGCAGCTGTAGCCCTGGACGGAACCGTACCGTGGCAGAGAACGCTCAATCCAAACATCACTGGGGTTGGAGATCCGATCACCCCGCTATATGCAACTGCGGATGGCGGCGCAATTGTTACGTCAACCACGATAGATCCTTTTGGTGTCAGTCATCTCGGAACGCTTTATACGGTTGATCAGAATGGGAACGTGGCTGGGCAAGCAGCGGATCTCGGGGCCGTGTATTCCTGGACCAAGGGCTGGTATCTGCCTACCTATATAGGATCTGCCATAACGGGTTTGTCAAGGTCTAGCCTAGACGCAATTGGCTATGCGAACACATTCGCTGCTACGGCAAATGGGAATCCGTCACACACTGAGCAGGCGGTAAAAATGGAACTGTTACCTTCGTTTGACCACTGTACTGCCACACCAGGTTGCATCGGACACTTTGAAGCAATTTACAATGCGCTAGACGACCTTATTGTGAGACTCAAGGATCCCGTAATCGCTTCTTTGGCGCAAACACAAATATTTGACAAACTAGGACATGATGCCAATGGATTCAGGCTCACTACCCAGGGGTTTCTAACTTATTTGTCCAGCCAGCGTCCCGAATTCTACGATGCTGTTCGGTCAACATATTGTTACAGCGCTTTGCTACCGCCATCGAGCAAGAATCCAATTTGCAACAATAGGCTCATAAATCTGCTTTTTGCAGAGAGGGTTCAGGATTATTTCAAGTTTCATCCTGACACAAGCGCGGTGACGGGCACTCCAAGCTATCCACTGCTCGTGTTCGTTAGACCTGCTGCGATCGGTTTTAATAACTTAGGCCGAAATTTGGGAAACGAAGGAACCGTGTGGCATGAAGCGCTTCACGGGATAACGGGAATGGATGACTTTACACTTATGGACAAACTGGGACTGCCTCCAGCAGATTTCGCAACGTGCTCCATTTCCGTGAGAGTACGAAATGCCGTACTAAGCCACTCGCCAGGAATCGATCCGCAAATTGTATGGTCGTGCTCGACAGGCGATTGATCAGCAACTGGAAGAAAACATGCAAATCACGGCATTTGCAAGGAGCAAGAGATGTTATTAGCTTCGATCGATTGGTTTGGGCAACCGATTCATGTCAGACTTTTTATTGTCTATCTTGCAGTCGTTGCTTGCATTGCACTCACATATTCGCTACGACTGTTTTGGCAACTCTATTCTCTTCGCAATCGAGAAGTGTTTTCGTTACAAACGATTCGTGATCGCGCAATTAGCGCTGATCTGCTCGCCGACTATGCGCTCGCGAATCGAGTTCGATGTGAACGTCCACTAGAGGCTAAGCGCACCCAGGATCTGGCCTCAGAAGCAAGGGGCAAAGGCACGGATTTGCTCCTCCAGTCGGCAGAAAGCAGGTTCCGGTACTTGTGGGAGATCTCTTACGCGAAGGTCGGAGCAATCAGGCGACTGGTACCACTTTCTCTCTTGCTGTGTATTTTGACTGTGATTTATGGAGCATATCCAACTTTTTCTGCTGCGTTCGGCAGCGGGAGTGTTACAGGGAGACTGGCTTTGTATGAGACAGGGGCGGCACTCCTCGACCGGCTTTCGTTGGGACTCTTTGTTTGCGCAATTCTCTATGTCATCTCAACCTATTTTGAGGGAGTCCTAAAACACCGAAGGGCTTGCTGGGAATACTTTTATGCCAATTCAACCGAGAAATTATCTGCCAAGCCCGATTAGAGAAGATCGTGCGACCCAATACAAAACGGACGCCTGATGCGCCACTTTGCTCAACTTGCTCGACTATTTTTTCTACTTGATCTGAGAATATTCGCTAGGCTCACCCTGGCTTGAAAGCCAGGGCTTCAAGGCAAACCCCGTGCTACTCCGGCGGCGCAATTCTGCTTTTGCGTTCGTCGCTGGCGACAACGCCGTCCTTGATGTGGACCACGCGATAAGCGTGCTCGGCGATGTCGGCTTCATGCGTGACCAGGACAATGGTATTGCCCTTGCGGTGAAGCTCTTCCATCAGCTTCATGATTTCGTTTCCGGTCTGCGAGTCAAGGTTGCCGGTAGGCTCGTCGGCCAGGATGATCGAAGGATTATTGACCAGTGCGCGGGCAATGGCCACGCGCTGGCGTTGTCCGCCGGAAAGCTCGTTGGGCTTATGGTTCATGCGCTCGCCCAGATCGACGGCCTGCAGCGCGGCCTTGGCGCGGGCAATACGTTCGTCAGAGGGCGTGCCGCTATAGATCAAAGGCAGTTCAACGTTGTGCAGCGCGGTGGCGCGGGCAAGCAGGTTGAACGTC
>DASYKK010000413.1:0-2685 GCA_035995565.1 Candidatus Angelobacter sp. | reverse complement strand
CTTGGCGAAGTCATAGAGTCCTTTGGAATGGGGATCGTTCTCACCTGCCAGAGCCGGGGGCTTCCCTGAATCCCCGCCTTTGCGGATCTCAGGGTCAAGCTCAATCGTCCCCAGAAAGGGCACGCCAAACTCCTTCGCTGTGCGTTCCACCCCGCCCTTGGAGAAGATATCGATCTCCTGGTGGCAGTGCGGGCAAAGAAAGTTGCTCATGTTCTCCACCAGGCCAAGCACGTCAACGCGCGCAGTGCGGAACATCTCAATCGCCTTGCGCCCGTCTTGCAGCGACACGTCTGATGGCGTTGATACCACCACAGCGCCCGTGAGCGGTACAGTCTGGAACAACGAGATCACCACGTCCCCCGTACCAGGGGGCAGATCGACGACCAGGTAATCCAGTTCGCCCCAAACCACCTGTTGCAAGAACTGCCGGATGATCTGATGCAGCATGGGGCCGCGCCAGACAATCGGCTTGTCGCCGGGATTCAGGAATCCCACAGAGATAATCTTCACCCCAAAATTCTGCAGAGGCTCTATCAGATTCTCGTTCAGCACTCGTGGCTGCTGATTAATGGCCATCATCATTGGAACGTTGGGACCGTAGACATCAGCGTCCAGCAAGCCCGTCTTATAGCCCATCTTGGCCAGTGCAACAGCCAGGTTGACGGCGACAGTGGTCTTTCCCACGCCGCCCTTCCCTGATCCGACTGCGATGATATTGTTGACTCCCGGCAGCGGGAATGGTCCCTGCTGCTGGGCTCCGTGCTGATGTCCGTGAGCCATAGGTATGCTTTGATTATACGGGATGCAAAACCTTTGACACGAGGAGGAACGAGTAATGGGAGGAATAAGACAGTAGGATATAAGTTCGCCGCGAGATATTGAACTGAGGTCAGCGAAAATTCCTTAGACACTGAATTGTTCACTTGTTTCCTCCGTTCCTCTGTGTTCAAGGGTTTGCTTTTTTTTGAGTGATCTCTGCCCGTCTCGCAGCCTCTTCTGTTCTCAACTCTCTTCGCCGCCCTGCATCCTCATAGCGGCGCTTATCTTCTTCCGTTTCTGGAATCAAACCCGGGACCGGCTTGCGTTTGCCGTGTTCGTCCACTGCAACAAACGTGAGATACGCCGAAGCTACGTGGCGGGTGTTTCCGGAAATATAATTTTCCACCCAGCACTTCACGCCCACTTCCATCGACGTGTTGTATGCACGGTTGACCGAGGATTTTAGGATCAGCAGGTCGCCGGTTTTAACCGGCAGGCGGAAATCAATGTGGTCCATCGATGCGGTAACAACATGGCTGTGCGAATGCCGATGCGCCGCGATTGCGCCGGCAATGTCGATGAGATGCATCAGGCGTCCCCCAAGCAGGTTCCCCAGAGGATTGGCGTCATTGGGCAATACCACCTCGGCCATCTGCGATTGCGAATCGCGCACTGGGCGAGGTGAAAGACTGTGGCCGGCACTTTTAGGACCGTCGGTCGAGTTCTGGCTAATCATGTTTTTTTCGATGTTTCGCGCAGGGAGTAAGTTTCAATACGTGTGTGGAGCTACTCGGCCTTCCTGGGCCACCGCTCCAGATAGACTGCCACGTAGCATTCAGCCTGGCGCTGGAGGCAGGGATCGCGCATAGGCGCGAGCCAGCGCTGCGTCTGGCAATCGTATTCGAGGCGGCCATACTCCACGGGCTGGTGAAAACGCTCGCTCACATAGTGGATCACGATCCTGGACTCTTCGTCCCGTGCCAGGGAAAAGCGCACACCATCGGCGTTCCGGTCTGCGGGCATGCGGCAGCATCCGCCCGCATAGCCAATATTGCAGAACTCGCGCAACTCATTTTCTGAGGGAGTGATCTCATCGGCTCCGGCGCGGCAGGTTCCGGTAAAACCGGCGCCGAGCGGCAAACGTGCCGGAAATGCCCAGCCGATGGAAATTTTTTCGGTCGGAAAGAAGAAAGGACACGCCACGACAGCCAATCCTAGCGTCAGACACTCTGGGTGTAAAGGAAAACCCGAGCAGTTCTCCACAATGCACTGGAGGAGGTGCAACTCTCCGCGCGCAACATATTCGCGCGCAATATGGCTGTTCGCCTGGATATGTTAGATTTCTTCCATGACCGAGCCCAGCCGCCTGCAAATGCTAGCCGAGTTTCTGGAACAGAATCCAGGCGACGCCTTCGCTCGCTACGGCCTGGCCATGGAATATTCCAAAGCCGGACAGACTGAACAGGCGCTAGGCGAATTCAAAAAGCTGCTGGAGCTTCATCCTGACTACACGAACGGCTATTTCATGGCGGCCCAGACGCTGGAACGTAATGGCCGCACCGCCGACGCAAAGAAGATGCTGGAAAGCGGCGTGGAAGCCGCCAAGCGCACCGGCAACAAGCATGCATTGTCAGAGATGGCAGGGATGCTTGAGGAGCTTGGCCATTAGCAATTCGCAAATTCTGGAAACCTCAACGTTACTTTCGCGGATACAGATTTGGCTAATTGCTAATTGCCAATTGCTAATTGCTTTTCTTCGCTCCCTCCGCCATCACCTGCGCCGTTGGCCGCAGCGCCTTGCGGATCCGCTTTTCCACCACTCCTGGCAAAGCCTGATACATACTGATAATCATTTTGTAAAATTTCGGAACTATCACTTCCCTCTTGCGCTTAATCAGGCCCTGCAAGGTGGCGTCCGCTACTACT
>DASYKK010000412.1:0-7546 GCA_035995565.1 Candidatus Angelobacter sp. | reverse complement strand
GACCCCGAAATAGAACAGGCTTACAAGAGCGCGCCCGCTGCCAAAACTCTGCATCATGCTTTCATCGGCGGATTGCTGGACCACGTGGTCTCACTGTTCAAACTTTGCGACCTCGCCTGCCGCAACTATCCTGAGACGATTAACCGCGACCTGCTCCTGACCGGCGCGTTCCTACATGACATCGGTAAGATCCACGAATTGACTTTTTCGCGCTCTTTCACGTACACCACGCGCGGCCAGCTTCTTGGGCACATGATCATCGAACTAGAGATGCTGCAGGAAAAAATCGCGCAGGTGCCGGGCTTCCCACCGGAGTACAAAACGCTGATCGAGCACCTCATCATCAGCCATCACGGCAAGTATGAGTTTGGCAGCCCCAAGATGCCTATGTTCCCTGAAGCGCTCATGCTGCACTACCTAGACGACCTTGATTCGAAAATGGAAAGCATGCGCGCACACTTTCAACGTGAACCACAGGCGGAATGGACAACATATAACGCCAGCCTGGCGCGTCCGCTGCTCAACTCCAAGACTTTCCTGGAGAAGATAAACACTGGAGCAGGATCCGCCCCAGACATTCAGTCAGATACTCCACCTGCCGCAGGCGAGCCTGAACCCGCGGTGACAGAAAACTCCAGGGCCGCGACGGCCAAAGAGAAATAGTTTGCAGTTGAAGGGCTATAATTTCACCAGAGACACGCAAGTGTCGATGAGGGGGTTTCTTTGAAAGCTATGCGCATGTTGTATGTCGTAGCGCTACTCGCGCTGTGTTTTGTCATGGGTTGTGCCAGCAAGCCGGCTACGCCGGCATCTTCAACTGAGAATCCCAACGCCGGCGATAACGCCGCGAGCGGAGCTGCCGGCAGCAAATCGGCAACAGGCAAGCCTGTTGCAAGTAAGCCAGTTGCGCAAACCATCACGATCCCGGCAGGGACAGTAATCACCGTTCGTCTGGGTGAAACGCTCAGTTCCAAGAGCAGCAGCTCCGGGCAGGGGTTCTCTGCAACCGTTGCCGAGCCTGTGGTGGTGGACGGAAAAACTGTAATCGAAAGGGGCGCGGCCGCGCGCGGCACCGTGGTTGATGCCAAAGGGATGGGACACTTCAAGGGGGGCGCACTGCTGGAAGTGCGGCTGAATTCCGTAAACATCGACGGAAAAGATACGACTGTTGAAACCGGCATGGTGGCTCGTTCGGTTAAGGGTAAGGGCAAACGCTCGGCCGGGTTCATCGGCGGCGGCGCAGGAGCGGGGGCATTGATCGGCGCCTTGGCCGGCGGAGGCAAAGGTGCGGCCATCGGCGCGTTGGCTGGAGGCGGAGCTGGCACAGCCGGAGCGGCGTTTACCGGCAACAAAGATATAGTTCTGCCAGCCGAAACACCTCTCACGTTTAAGCTCAAACAGCCAGTGGAAGTGAGATAACAACAATCAGTCGATCGCAAAATCTCTAACGCAAGAGCGGGGCGCTACAGGGCGCCCCGCTCTTTGGTTACCGCTTTTGCGATCCCAGGCGCAGGATAGCCGCGCGCAGTCTTGCATGGCTTTGCAATAGTCGCAGATAGCGCAGTTCATTCCGGCCGGCTTTGGCCGCGATTATCTCGCGTAAAGCATCTTTGTCATCCGATGACCAGCGTGAAAGAGCGGGAACAAGGCTAAGCACCATGGCAAAATCGCTAAACGCGCCCAGCGCCTGCGGCTTCAGCTTCTGTAGATTCACGTTTATCATGCGTGCGAGTCGGTCGACAGCAGCTTTGCGCATCGCCTCCGCGTCGCCACCAAAATCGCGCGCCATTCGTCTCTGCACCGCAAGCCCGACGTTTCGCACGGAAAACTTATCCCAGGCCCCGGCTTGCGCATCGGGCAGTTCATAAACCACATTTGCCTTGCTCAGTCGTCGCAGTGTACCCGCCGGCGTACGATAACCCTCTTTTGCTAGTACCTTCTTCTCTTCCGCCTGCGCCAGCTTTTCCAGCTCAGGATTCATCGATCGAAATCCCATCTTGCGATAAAACCAGAAAGCTCCGGAAACGATTGCTTCTTCGTTGTCGTCACCAATTTGATATGGATATACCGAGACAGCCCTCGTGCCGTGCAATTGGTTGAGCAGTCGTAGAGTTTGCGCGTATAGCCAGGCCGTTTCGCCATCGCGATAGGCGGGAAAGGTATTGAAGCCAATCTCAGTCCATTCAAAGAGAGAGCTGCACTCAAAGTAATTTATTGGGACTCCATTTTTCACGGTCAATCCGGCAAGATAGGCACGCAGCGGCAGGCGCCTCTCCGGAGGAAGTCCGCAAATATAAATCTCCGTGCCGCGACCTACGTTGGACTGCACCACCCACTCAGCAGTGGCGTTGCTGGTCCCGTAGAGCTCACGATAGCGAACGCCCAATGTTTGTTTCATCACGTCGAGCGCCTTTTGTGCTTGCTGCAGCGACAAGGCAGTCACCCGCAAAAGCGGTTTAACCAGCTCGTCTGCAAAAGAAACCTGACGGCGCTGGATAAGTGGCGCACGGTGAAAGTAGAATTCCTGTACCGGCTTGCGAGAGAGTGTGCGTGAAGCGCGCGAGCCGCTCATGTCCCATCGCACCATAATCTCCAGCGAGTCGTAGAGGGCCGCTTTTTCTTTCTCGCTCATGGGCAGACGCTGAAATTGTCGGATCAGCCAGGTGAGCTCGTCTTGCCTCCCGCGCGCAGCCTCAAGCCAATTGAGATACGGCACATTCGCTTCGATCAGCGAATCTTCTTCCAACAGAGGAAAGAATCTCGGCCAGATTAGTCCGCGTTGCGGGTCTCGCTCGTAGCCCTCCCATTGAATGGAAATTTCGTCTTGATAATGCTTCACCAGCCAGCAGACCATCGGATAACTGAACGTAGCCTCCACAGCCGTCCCGGCAATGCCGGCTACTTCTTCCGGCGCAAAGTCATCTGCGGCCGCGCCGGCCGCCAACACGGCCTTAACCTGCGGTTCGAATTTTTCCAATAATTGCTCCGCCAGGCGCAAGATTGACTGTCCTGGTGGAAATGCACGGAGGAACATAAGCAGGTCATGAAAGCGAATCAAAGAAGGTGCATCTTTGCCGAAAGAGGCGCGGGCTGTGGCGCTGAGCAAACGGGCAATCTCCCGCTCTTTCATTGTGCCGATCTGGCTGCGGGCCTGTTCCAGTTCATTCAGCAGCCGGGCTGCATTGTTTGCGGGCATGAATTGACCAGACCCTTTTTACAGGAGAGAACGCGAAGTACGCAAAGAAGAAAATTCTTACTTCCAAACTCCTTTGCGACCTTTGCGTCGTTGAGGTTCGTTCGCCTCCACCTGTGTCACAAAAGATAATCTCCGCGATATACCAACCGCCCGTCGATCACGCGCGCCTCTTTGGTCAGTGCGTGCGCCTTGGGCAGCTTTACATCCATGATGTGCAAAACAGTGTGCCCACGCGCTACCAGATAGTCAGAGACCAGCATGCGATGGCAGCGAAAATAAAGCTGCTCCGCACACATAATGGCAATATTCGCTTTCCCGGCACGTTCCACCAGCCGCTGGACTGCGAGCCGGAATTGCTCCGACAGCATGTAATCCGCGTAATTGCGGAACGACGGGTTTCGCAACGCAATGTTGGGCGACTCATCCGCCGGCATCTGCTTGCCCCTGCGACCGCCCAGATCTTTATCCCATACGTACTCGCAGCCGATCTCGGGCAGCCATAACTCCAGGTGTTCACGATTGAAATGCGGATGGCGTCGCGACATGGGAAAGGCGCGGATGTCTTCCAGCATGCGAATGTCATGCGCTTGCAGGACGGACGAGAACTCAGCAAGGTCGCGCGTGGAATGCCCGATGGTGAAGATCTTTGCCACGAACCGATTTTATTGGATGCCACGGCAATTATTTACAATGGCTGGGCGAATGCATCCTCTGCTGCTTGAAACCGCGCACCGTCCCATCCCCCTGCCCAGTGCGCCATGGGTCATGAAGCAAAAATGGCATGATCTACTCTTTGCCCACTGGCCGCTTGCGCCGCAAAAGCTAAGATCACTGGTTCCGCAGGAATTAGAGTTGGACTTGCGCGATGGCAGCGCATGGGTTGCTGTTACGCCATTCTGGATGAGCGGCATCCGCGGCCGGCTGGCGCCGCCTCTGCCATTTCTCTCAAAATTCTGCGAATTAAATGTGCGCACCTATGTTCGCTATCAAGGCGTGCCGGGAGTCTATTTTTTCAGCCTGGATGCGGCCAGCCTTCCCGCTGTGCTGGGCGCGCGGGTCACTTATAAATTGCCGTACTTTCATGCTGCAATGCTGGTGCGTTCATCCGGAGAGTCCTTTGAGTACACCAGCAGCCGGCTGCAAATGCCCCGGCCGGCAAACTTCATTGCCCGGTATAATCCTATTTCGCCGCCGCGCGTTCGGGACAAGGATTCGATCGAATCTTTTCTCACCGAGCGCTACTGTCTCTACACCGTTGATAATGGCAGCGTGCTTCGTGCTCATATCCACCACCTCCCGTGGCAACTGCAGGATACCGAGGCGGAATTTGACATCAATACCATGGTGCAGGCCGCCGGCATCGATTTGCCGGACACTCGGCCTTTGCTGCATTTTTCCCGAAATCTGGAAGTCCTCGTCTGGTGGCCGGAAAAGGCAGGCTAGCACTGGCTATCTTTTTTCGGCGCTGCTGCTGATTTTTCTTTCCCTCTAAGCGGCTCCCATCACCTTGCCGAGATCGCGTCCGTGGGCGTATCGTTTTTCCTTGAGGCAATGGCAAATATCCATAAGCGGCTACTCTGCTATTGGAGATTCCGCCACGGCGTTGAAGGCGTCTCACGCACAATCCTTTGAACGCTCCTCAACCGACTGGAGGCCCCATGACCAGAGCAGAACTTGATAGACGAAAATTCTTGCAGATGGCAGCCGCAGCAAGCGCTGTCACCGTTTTTCCTGACGTGGAGTTCGCCTCTGCCGCTTCGGAAGCTCAAGCTTCCGGCGTTGTCATGCGCCCGGTGAATCTGAGCGTGAACGGAACCGCGCACCAACTCCAGATCGATACTCGGGCCACGCTGCTGGATACCTTGCGGGAGCAACTGCAACTGTTCGGGACAAAGAAAGGCTGTGACCATGGCCAGTGCGGCGCCTGCACGGTGCACGTCAACGGACGTCGTGTGAATTCATGCCTGACTTTGGCTGTAATGCATGACGGAGACCAGGTCACCACCATCGAAGGCCTGGCCCAGGGCGAGCAGCTTTCCCCCATGCAGGCTGCCTTCGTGGAGCACGACGGTTTTCAGTGCGGATACTGCACTCCGGGGCAAATCATGTCCGCTACGGCGCTGCTTAAAGAGCCTTGCGGTCCCAGTGATGACGATATTCGCGAGTGCATGAGCGGCAACATCTGCCGTTGCGGGGCTTATCCCAACATTCTTGCTGCGGTTAAGTCCGTACGGAAAAGCTAAGGGGACGCGATGCTACCTTTCGATTACGCAAAAGCAAGAAATGAAAAGGACGCAATGGACCGTGTCCGTGCTCCCAAAGCAGCGTTTGTTGCGGGCGGAACGACGCTCATCGATCTGATGAAGCTCAACGTGATGCTGCCGGCGATGCTGGTGGATATCAACGGGCTTCCGCTGGACAAGATTGAAGCGCTTCCCGATGGGAGCCTGCGGATTGGCTCTATGGTACGCAACAGTGACATGGCGCACCATGCTGAAGTCATCAAACGTTTTCCTGTGCTTTCACAGGCGGTGCTGGCGGGCGCGTCACCACAGTTGCGCAACATGGCCACAACAGGCGGCAACCTGATGCAGCGTACGCGCTGTTATTACTTCCGCGAGACGGCTTACGCCTGCAACAAACGCCAGCCCGGCTCCGGCTGCGCCGCCATTGACGGATTCAACCGCATTCACGCCGTCCTGGGCGGAAGCGATCAATGCATCGCCACCCACCCGTCTGATATGGCGGTAGCGCTGGTTGCGCTGGACGCGCTAGTGCATATCAAGAGTCCCAGCGGCGGCGAGCGCAAAGTCGCAGCCATTGATTTTCACCTTCTCCCTGGTAAGACCCCGCATCTGGAAACAGTCGTCCAACCGGGCGAGCTGATCACTTACGTGACGATTCCGAACAGCAAGTTCGCGGCGCGGTCTGCTTATGTGAAGCTGCGCGATCGCGCGTCATACGAATTTGCTCTGGCTTCAGCGGGCGCTGCCCTGGAACTGCAGGGCACTAAGATCCACGCGGCGCGTTTGGTTTTGGGCGGCGTGGCTACTAAGCCCTGGCGCTCGTCCGAAGCAGAGCACATTCTCACTGGCGGCGCAGCCGACGAAAAAACTTTCCATGCGGCGGCTGAAGCGGCCATGAAATCTGCCACGGCGCACAAGTACAACGGATTCAAGATCGAGCTGGCCAAACGCGCCATTGTGCGCGCGCTGGCCAATGCAGCGCAGTCCAAAGCGGAGGGCCAGTCATGAGCACAGCCGTTGGTTCGTCAGTCAGTAGAAAAGATGGACATCTGAAAGTCACCGGCCAGGCCCGCTACGCCGCTGACCATCCTATGAAGAACGTTGCCCATGCTGTTGCAGTTTGCAGCACGGTCGCTAAGGGGCGGGTTGCGAGCGTTGACAGCGCCGATGCCGAGAAAGCCCCGGGATTTCTCGCAATCCTCCATCACGGCAACGCGCCGAAAATGTTTCGGCCGGTCAACAATTTCATGACCGCCTCAAAGCCTGGTGAAATCCGCGTAGTCTTTGAAGACGACAAAGTCCATTACGCGGGACAGTATCTTGCGGTGGTGGTGGCGGAAACGCTGCAACAAGCTCAACACGCGGCTGATCTGGTAAAGATTACCTATGAATCCTCGGCGCCCCTGGTGGAAACAGAGCAGGCGATGAGCACGGTATACGATCCATCAGAATTTTTTGGCGAGAAGCTGAAAGCTCAGCGTGGCGACCCGGCCTCGGCGTTCCAGAGTGCGGCGGTAAAGCATGAAGCCGAGTACGTTACTCCTAACGAGCACCACAACCCCATGGAGCCGTCAGCTTCGATGGCCGCATGGGACGGTGATGACCTCACGCTGTGGGAGACTACTCAGTGGGTGGTCGGCGCGCGCAACACCGTGGCGGAGACCCTGGGCATTTCCGAAGAGCGAATCCATATCATCTCGCCTTTTATCGGCGGCGGGTTTGGGTGCAAGGGATTCATCTGGCCGCATTCTGTCATGAGCGCGATTGCGGCAAAGAAAATCGGACGTCCAGTAAAGCTGAACCTCACCCGCAAGCAGATGTTCAGTGGCACCGGACATCGCTCTGAAACGAGGCAGAAGGTCCACTTGGGCGCTGCCAAAGACGGCAAGCTCACGGCGATCCAGCATGACACCATGGTACAGACTTCGCCGATCGATGAGTTCATTGAGTCCTGCGGCAACACCACGCGGTTTCTCTATAGCTGTCCGAACATGAGCATTGCGCATCATGCGGTGCGGGTCAATATCGCTACGCCAACGCCGATGCGCGCCCCGGGAGAAAATCCGGGCCTGTTTGCCATGGAATCAGCGATGGACGAGCTGGC
>DASYKK010000411.1:0-4632 GCA_035995565.1 Candidatus Angelobacter sp. | reverse complement strand
ATGTTTTCGTTCATTTCTCCGCTATCCAGTCTGACGGATACCGCAGCCTGCAAGACGGCCAGGCGGTTGAATTCACTGTGACCAAAGGAAAGAAGGGTTGGCAGGCAGAGAACGTTCGCGCTCTCTAGTCCCAACAGTTTTTCTCTAAAAGGCGGCCTTTTGGCCGCCTTTTGTCGTTTTAATCACTTCGTTCCAAACGTCCTTCGGGCCCCTGAGAACAACCTGTGGTGCTGGAACCCGGAGACGCAACAATGCTGCGTCTCTACGTTCGGACTCCACTCAAGGCTTGTTCTGCCGGCGTTCTTCCCGATGGCTGGGCAATGCCTGCTCTGCCTGCTTGGCTGAGATGAGCGGTCCGGGCACGCGGATCGTCTTGTAAAGCAGCGCAGCGATCACGCCGCCGGCCATCGGCGCCACAATGAAGAGCCAAAGCTGCTGCAGCGCCCAGCCGCCCACCAGCACCGCTGGCCCTATGCTGCGCGCGGGATTGAAGGATCCGTTGGTGATGGGGATGCCGGCCAGAATAATGGTGGTCAGAATCAGGCCGATGGGAATTGCGGCAAAGCCCGCCGGGGCGCGATCGTCGGTTGCTCCGAGCACCGTGAAAACGAGCAGCATGGTTAAGAGCATCTCCGCCACGAAGGCCGCGGCCATCGAGTAGCTGGCCGGTGAGTGATCACCAAAGCCGTTGGCCGCGCCGGCCAGAGAAGCGATTGAACCGCCGGGGGCCCCCGTCGCGATGAAGAGCACGACGCCAGAAGCAATGATCGCGCCAATGCATTGGGCCACCCAGTAACCAGCCGCCTCTTTGATCCCCATACGGCGGCTCACGACCATCCCTAAAGTGACTGCGGGATTGATGTGGCAACCGGAAATCGGACCAACGGCGAATGCCATGGCCACCAGAGAGAGACCAAACGCCATGGCAACACCCACGTTGCCAACTTTTCCGCCAGCGATCACGGCTGTGGTCAACCCGGCGAAGACCAGAACAAATGTGCCAAACAGCTCCGCAGCGTATTTCATGCGACTTTCACCTCGGGAAATTTCGGCAAACCCCAAAACAAGCAGCAGTCGGCAGCAACGTGTGACAGTTACCGCGAACCCACACTACAAATGTCAGTTGAGAATGTCAGCGGAAATTCTACATGGCAGAAGTTGTTTTGGCACGTATCTGCTATGGTGCCAGAACTTTGGCGCCGGAAGCTCTAAAGCGATGAGCTGCCCAAGAGTTTCGTGAACTACCCAACGGTTTAATGCCGGATAGAAAAAGGCCATGGCACCATCGGCATCTGTCACCGGGTACACCGCTCTCTATATAGTTTTTCCATCCGGCGCACCTAAGTTTGCCGTAAGCCATTGCACCTAAATGGCTTGGTAGAAGTCTGCGGTTTCAATCTGCAAATCTGCACCTGCGGGAGCGCGGCGACGTGATCAAGGTCAATCGAAAAATCTTCACAATTCTCTACCGGCTCACGCTGCCGGGAAGCCTTCTTCTGGTCTTCTCCGCGTTGCTGATCCGCGTGGGCGTGCTGGCCGATCCGCACTCGCAACTGGTTAAGTTTCTTCCCATAGTGGTTTTCGGTATGGGGCTTGCGCTGAGCGCATTTTTCCGGCGCAGCCGGCTCTTTTTTGCCCTGCTGGCTCTGACGCTGGCGCAAGGTGCTTTTGCCTGGGTAATGCCGCATCTTTCTGCGGGTTCCGCGACGATCACCGCTAACTCAGTTGCCATCCTCCTGCCGCTTAATCTTCTAGTGTTGGCGTTTTTGCGCGAACGCGGAATTATTTCTCCCGCTGGACGCCGTCGCCTGGCGATGGTGGCCTTGCAGGTAATGAGTGTCGCGATCTTGTGTATGCCTGCGGTGGCTCAGATTGCTGCGCAACTCGGGAGCGCATTTGTTCCGCCCGTATTTTCACAATGGAGCGGACTCTCACAGCCAGCTCTGGCGGCTTTCATTCTGGCGACTGCCGTGATGACGGTTCTGCTGCTGCGTCGCTATAAGGCTGTGGAGAGCAGCCTGTTGTGGAGCGTGGTGGCGGCGTTTATCGCGCTACGCGCTGCGGGTACGAGCCATCTTGACGGAGTTTATTTTGCTGCCGGCGGTCTCGCGCTGATTGTGGCGTTGATCGAAACGTCCTACGCCATGGCCTACCTGGACGAACTGACTCAACTACCCAGCCGCAGGTCATTGAATGAAGCGCTGCTGAAGCTAGGTGAGACATACTCCATCGCCATGCTGGATGTTGACCACTTCAAAAAGTTCAATGACAGCTACGGCCATGAGTCGGGTGACCAGGCACTGAAGCTGGTTGCTTCGCGCCTGTCGCATATCACTGGCGGTGGAAAAGCTTATCGCTATGGCGGCGAAGAGTTCGCCATTGTCTTCCCTAACAAGGCGTCAGAAGAAGTTTTTGTTTACCTCGACCGGATGCGGCGGGTGATTGAGCAATCTGTCTTCACGGTGCGCGGAGCCGACCGGCGCAGGAAAGGGAAGAGCGCCATCGGACGCGGCAGCAAGAAACAGACCAATGTCACGGTAAGCATTGGGCTGGCAGCGACGAACGGCGACAAACTTGCCCCGGCAGAAGTCCTGCGCATGGCCGACCAGGCGCTCTATAAAGCTAAAGCCAAAGGCCGCAACTGCACCATCACTGCGAAGCTGAGCAAATCAGCATCGGCGGTCCAGCAACCGAGCATGCGCGTGCTGAGCGTAAGCTAGGACGCGGTATAGAGATCATTTTTACTGCGGCATACTTTTCCCTCCTGGGATGAGTACAATCATTCCGATCATCATTATTCAAGGAGGCATCATGGCTGCACAGCCGCAAACAGCTCCACAAGAGAGCAGCAATATTAGCCGCGGAATTCTACCTGAGTTCGATCAGGAGATGGCCAACACGCGCAAGTCACTGGAGCGCGTTCCGGAAGACAAGTTCGGTTTTAAGCCGCATACAAAGTCCATGACGCTCGGCGCGCTGGCCACGCATCTGGCGACCATCAATCACTGGGCCGAAGCTATTTTTGGTCTGGACAGTTTTGATGTGAAGACGGCGCCGCCAACTGTCGAATTGAAGTCCCGAGCTGAAGTGCTGGCGGCGTTCGACAAGACTACAGCAGCCGCGCGCAAGGCAATCGCGGATTCCACGGATGCTCATTTCATGAGACCTTGGACGCTGACGGCAGGGAGCCATACCGTCCTTACCCTTCCGCGGGTCGTGGTGGTACGCAGCTTTTTACTGAATCACAACATCCATCATCGGGCACAGCTGGGCGTTTACCTGCGGCTGAATGATGTTCCTGTGCCCTCGATTTACGGCCCGTCAGCGGACGAAGGCAACATGTAGCTGGATTGGGCGAGCTTTGGGAATGCCGATCGCTCGAAAATCCAAGGTATACCGGAAAAACTACAGGCCTCGGTTTTAGCCGAGGCCTGCTTTAGAGCCCTATCTGACCGGGTGCTTTCCCCCGAAACCACCAGTCAGATCGTTAATACACAGTGATCATCGCAGGGACCCGCAAAAGCGACAAGAGTACCGAGGTAACAAGCGGGAAGTCCTATATTTTCTTCGTTGCGGTAGCGCCGCCAGCCGCAAGAAATGCGGTGACGGCTGAGGAATGGTCAGGAAAAAACCTTAAACACGATCCCGAACTGCGATAAAATCTTTTTTCGCCTATGATTGCCATCCTTTAATTCGGTTCCTTACGTTGTACTCCCGACAATCAGGTTCCTGACGTGTCTCTTCCCCTGTTGTGCGAAGCGGCGTCGGTTCCAAAACCCAATTGGAGTGTACCGAATGCAGTTGCAACTAGCAGGATGGAACGATTTCTGGGCCCACAATTTTACAGACTATGCCAAAAATGGGCTTGCGCCGGCGCGCGTTCTGGCGCGATTCAGGTATAGCTATTCACTGTGGACTGCCTCTGGCGAAACCGGCGCTGAGGTGGCGGGAGCGCTGCTGCATCGCGCCGCACCGACTGATCTGCCGGCGGTGGGCGACTGGGTGGCCGTGCGCCAGGATGCACCAGACGGCCCATCGATCATCACAGATGTGCTGCCGCGCAAGACGAAGTTTTCACGCAAGGTAAGCGGAACAGCTGCGGAGGAGCAGGTGATTGCCGCCAACATTGATCTGCTGGTCATCGTTTGCGGACTGGACCACGACTACAACCTACGTCGACTGGAGCGCTATCTGGTTGCCGCGGGTCAGAGCGGAGCGAAGACTGCGATCGTGCTGAATAAAGCAGATCTGTGCGCTGAGCTGGAGGCGCAGGTAGCGGAAGTGAAGGCCATTGCAGGAGAAGTGCCTGTTGTGGCGATATCGGCGTTGAGCGCGGGCGGCCAAGGCAACGGCGCATTGGAGGCTTTGTTGCCGATGATAGCGCCGGGGGAAACCGCCGCGCTGGTTGGATCGTCCGGCGCGGGCAAGTCAACGATCGTGAATCAACTGCTGGGAAGGGCCGCGCAAGCGACGCAGCCGACGGACGAATCTGATGGCCGCGGACGCCACACAACGACGCATCGAGAACTGTTCTTTCTGCCGAACGGCGGATTGATTCTTGATAATCCAGGAACCCGGGAATTGCAACTATGGTCGCAAGATGCGCAGAAGGGGAGTTCGCAATCGGCGGTG
>DASYKK010000410.1:0-2537 GCA_035995565.1 Candidatus Angelobacter sp. | reverse complement strand
CGGCGGCCCATCATTCCTGCGGGATCGCGCACTCCTGCTTGTTCATCCAGAATGAATTCCTGCGGCAGCAGGTGCAGCACTTCGCGATCGTCCGGGAGCGTGACTGATCGAGCCTTTTCCACCGCAGTACGAATGTCTTCGCGCGCAACGTCCCTAGGACGCGCCCCCAGCGTGACGCCGCCACGGCTCGTCACTCCTTTAATATGTGAGCCGGCTACGGAAATCACGGCATTTCCCACCTGGCATCCGGCGAGCTTCTCCGCTTCTTCCACCGCCTTGTGGATACTCTGGACCGCTTTATCCAACTCCACAATGATGCCCTTGCGCGAGCCCCTGCTCTCCACCATGCCGTGTCCGCGATACTTGAGCCCTGCGTCCGTGGCCTCACAGATCAGCGCAACTGTCTTTGCACTGCCTACGTCCAGCACCGTAATCATGTTTGAAAGATGTTTGCCGTTACTGCCCATAAATCGAGTCCTTATGAATAGCCTTTAGCTACTAGCTGTTGGCCTTTGGCCGAACTACCTTTGCGCTCTTTGCGTTCTCTGCAGTGGATTCTTCTTCTCTTTCGGTTTCGTTGTCTTGGTCTTCGGCGCCTTCGCGCTTACCGGCTTCCAGGCCGGCTTTGCTGAAGCTCCTGCCGCCCCGGTTTTCTCCGTGTCTCCGTGCCCGGGGCCCCCGGCGAGCCCGATTTTGGCTTGCTGGGGTGGTTGTCTCCGTGGTGGATTTGTTTCCGCCGGCTTGTCCGGGTTCACAATCACCTGTCCTTCATACCGCAGGTCTACTGACTGCACGTTCTGGAACTGCTGCCGCCATTCCGCAATGTGAGTCACATAAAGCTTGTATCGAGGCAGAAAGTCCTGTGCGCCCAGATGGACAACCATCGTCCCGCCCGGATCATTGGCCGTGACCTTCACATTCTCGGGATCGGAGAGATCAACCTCGCTCAGCTGCTTCACGTAATTAGCGCTGCCTGCCGAAGAAGTCTCGCCCTCGGTCGCGCCAAGTTCACTCACGAGCCGGTTGTAAATCTTCATTGCCGCGGCTCGCGAAGACAAGGCCTCGGTGTCGGTAATGCCGCGAATAACGGGGAAGGAATATTTGGTCTGGCGATTGGCCGGCAGCCCCATCACCACGCCGTTCGCGTCAATCAGGCTGATGCGTGAACCGATCTGGGCAAAGGCCACTGGCGTCCGCTCCCGTACCGTGACCGCAATACGGTTGGGCAGCAGCCGCATCACTGACGCTTCTTCCACCCAGGGAATCTGTTCCAGCTGTTTTTTTCGCTCGTCCAGCGGGACAAAGAAGATGTTGCGGCCAATATCCGCACCAGCCACCTCCATCACGTGCGCGCGCGATGCATTCTTTACCCCGGCAATTTCTACCGCGTCGCTCGACTGAATGCGGAACCGCCACGAGTGCATGCCATAGCTGTAGGCCCACGCTGAGAGTCCGCCACAGCCGACGACCACCGCGGCGATCACGCCGGCAATCTTCAACTGACTGGCGGCCTTTTTCGGAATCGAACCACGCCGCACCGGCACGCGCCGGCTTGTCCTGAGAAACTGAGCCTCTTCGCCGTCCAGATCCAGGTCCAGATCTTCGCGATTGATTAGCAGTTCGGAGTCACCCTCGTCCATGGCGATTGCGCGCCTGTCGGAAGACGAACGAGACCGCAAAGGATTTTTTGAATCGTTGTCGGTGGAAAGTCGGGAACTGGCTTGCGCTCCGAGCTTCAACTCAGAGTTGGCGGAGCGGCTTGAGCGCCCCTTGGAGACAACATCATCGTATTGTGTCAACTCGATAGAATCGCGCGCCATTATGTCGCGGTCGACGGAGTTGTGCGCCAGCACGAATCAATATATCCGGTTTCGTTCCTTTTTGTTACCAGAATTTTAGGGTGACACCGTTTTTTTTCGGGTTTGCGAGGGAGTATCGATAGGGGGGTCGTCAGTTTGCCGAATTTTGATTCGAGGCGCGCACAACCATCGTTGACCTAATAGCTCGCCGCTTCCTTCATCTGTGCCTGCTTCTTCCTCAACTGTTCCAGCACCATCGGTCCCAACTGGGACACGCTGCCGGCGCCGAGCGTAAGAACCATGTCGCCCGGTTCGGCCAGCGCGGAAACCTGCCGGGCGGCTTCATCAAACGACCGAGCATAGCTGACCGTGCTGCGGCCGTCGCCAAATAGCTGAATGGCCTGAGCCAGCCGTTCGCCGGTGATGCCGGGTATGGGCGGCTCGCTGGCGGCATAGATATCCAGCACTGAGACCGTGTCTGCGTCATTGAACGCCGCGCCGAACTGCTCCAGCAGGTCGCGGGTGCGGGTAAAGCGATGCGGCTGAAAGATCACGTGGACGCGTTTGAACCCGCAGTGACGCGCCGCCGCCAGCGTAGCCAGTATTTCCGTGGGATGGTGGCCGTAATCGTCAATCACGCTTACGTCAGCAGCACGGCCTCTAAGCTGAAAGCGGCGATCCACGCCGCGAAAGTTTTCCAGCGCCTCACGAATGCTGTCCGGTTCGATGTCCAATCCC
>DASYKK010000409.1:0-8752 GCA_035995565.1 Candidatus Angelobacter sp. | reverse complement strand
CGCTCGTCGCGAATGCCGCGCTGGCGCAGCTGGCTTTCCACCATGGACCAGCGCTCCGCCGCGAACGGATGGGTTCCATTTCCGCTCATGAGTCACTTTTTCCGTCTGCGTATGTGGATGTCAAAGCCCAGCACCCCATTCTGGTCTCGAACAGCTACGATCGACACGTTCTTGTCAATATTGTATTCCACCTGAATCACCGTCTCCGCTGACTGTGTGAGGCTGGTAACGTAAGTAAATGTTATGTCATTGCTGATCTGCTGTTCAATCGTAACGCGCGCGCTGGGATTGTTTTCTGACCCGATAAATTGAGGATCGATTTTTACCCGGCTGGCCCCGAAGAGCCGCTGCACGCGGTCGCTGAACGTGGCATTAAGCGCTTCTCCCAGGATGGCGTTCGAAGCCGAAGCTGTATCGCTGGTGGTCACTCCGGGCTGGCTCGCGTTGTAAACTCCTTGTCCGCGCGTCCGTCCAAAAGCCAGCAGTGCAATGATGTCAGAATTGGCTAGTGGCGGATCGGAGCGGTAAGTCATACTTAGTCCTTTTCCGCCAATTGCCTGGCCGTGGAGTCCAATGGTTACGTCATAGCCCTGCACTCGGGCCGACATATCAAGATTAATAACAGGCTCAATGGTGAGCGGATTGCTAAAAGTAATGTCGCCTCGTTCCAGCCGATACTTTGTGCCGTTGAAGAAAATATCGCCTTCGGCAATATTCACCCTGCCCACAATGGCAGGCCGCGCGGCCGTGCCGCGAATATGCAAGTCAAGATCGCCGGAAAGCTTGGCCAGCGAGGTTTCCACCTGCAACTCCGGCGTTGAAGTAATGTGCATATCCAGACGCATGTTGTCGAGGAAGGGATTCAGCGTGGCGATCATCGGCGCCTTTTTGCTCTGCGCCAGATAGTTGGCAAAATCGAAGTGCGGATTCATCCCGAATCGTGTGACCAGAATGTCACCGGAAAG
The DNA here is from genome assembly GCA_035995565.1 of Candidatus Angelobacter sp. GTDB lineage: Bacteria > Acidobacteriota > Terriglobia > Terriglobales > Acidobacteriaceae > Angelobacter. Next base: position 7,787 of record DASYKK010000409.1, on the reverse strand, counting down.
AAGAGAGCTTTTTGCCGAACCGGTGTAGCGCAGCATAGCATCGGCGGATGAACTGACGCCCGGCGGATAACGCAGGCGTATGTCAGTACCATTGGCAGTGAGATCAAAGTAGAGGCCGTTGCGATAGGCAAGAAATCCGCCTACATTGAGTTCTCCACCGCCGGTGTGTGCCGTGAGCTTCTCAATCTGCATACGGTCCTGGGCAAATACGAGCGAGCCGCTGATGTGACTGAGGCCGTTGGGCAGATCAAGCAATGAGACTGATGCGTCTTTCAGCTCCAATCTTCCGCTTAACTGTGGACGCACAGAGTTTCCGGTGACACTTACCGTAAACGTAGCTGGCCCATATGCCACCATGTTCGGGTTAAACACCTGCAACAGCTTCATGTTGAAGCGTCCGCTCGAGCGCAGATCGAGCATGTGGTCGCCCGTGAGTTGCACCGTGCCCTTTGCCGATAGGTCGGTCTCTGTCCCGGTCAGATGAAACTCTTCCACCTTCAGTGATTCATTTTCCAGCCCGAAATGAATTGGCCCGTCATTCTGCAGTTTCACGCTCTCCACGTCAGCTGAGAGTTGCGTGACGTTGCCGGTGATCACCAGGCTGCGGGGACGTTTCATGGGACCACGGATATCGACCGAACCGGCGATGGAAGAATGCCCAGTGATCTGGCCCTGGAAATAAGCGCGAATGAGCGGATCGAAATCGAGATGCGAGAACTTCAGGGTGACCTGCCCCGGCCACTCTCCGCGCAGGTGGACCGAACCGTCAATATTCAGTTCGGCATTTTCGAATTTCGAGCGTCCCCGGAGCTGCACATCCTCGCCATGGGTCTCCGCCAGAATCGTAAGGCTGCCGACTGTTTCACGGTTAAGCACAATATTGCGGAGGTCGATCTCGCCATTGATTGCCGGAGCGTCCGCGGTGCCGGAGCCGGAGCCGGTCAGATGAAATCCGGCCTGTCCCTGTACCGAGAGACGTGGCAGGTCAAAACGCTGAAAGTTACCAAGTTCAATGTCAGCGCCGGTAAGATCAAAGTGATAATTCCTGTTGTCCAGGTCGTAAGCCATGGATCCTGTAAAGCGCGCGCCGTTGTGCGCGAGCTGGATATTCTCCAGCCGTGTTTCGCTGCCGTTGAGATGCAGGTCACTCGAAAAGGTCTTAAAAGGTTCTCCGAACATCGTCAGCTTCGTGATTTGCAGCTTGCCGCCGCCTTGCAGGTTTCTCAATGTGCCCGTAGCCCGCATGTCAACGTTTGCCACACCGGTCAATTGATAATTTGTTCCGGCCAGAGCCTGCATGTCTGCCACGTTCTCATTCTGGACATGAAGAGCGACATTGAGCTGGCTGGTGTTCTCGTCGAAGTCGCCATGGCGCAAGGTTGTGCTGGCGGAAAAGCCAAGCTGGGCAGCGCCACGACGCAACGTCCCGCGCTGGAGCGAAAGCAGGGAGGGCGAATACGTCAGGTCGGCAGAGAGTGCGTCCCAGTGTATTCGCGGAGGCTTGCTTTGCTGCCCCTTAGGCTGAACAGCCAGGTGGAACTCTGTGTCGAACTTCTCCAGTTCCAGCCGCCCGCGGGCTGAGAGTGCATCGAGCTTGCCGAAAACCACTCCGTTGAATGACGACCGGCCTTCCAGCGTGATTGGAATACGCGTTCCCGGATCAAGAGCATTGAGCGCCGGCTGCAATTCCCGCAGGTCTGTCGCGTTGACTGAGATATGTGCCTGGGCTTTTTCCGATCCCAGAGCGCCCGTGGCATTAACACGAATCGCGCGAGTAGCCAGACTAAGTCCGGTGACGTCCAGCGTACGAACATCGCCATGGTAGGTCGCCTGAAGCTCTGCTGTAACGGGGACTTCTGTAGGAGACGGCGTTGCAGGTGGCGACACATCCAGCTTCAACGATGAGACTGCGCGCTCAACAGACCCGGTCCACGAAGAATTGATATCGCCGGAAATAATGCCGGCCAGCTCAATCTTGTCCAAGGGCATTCTGGAAGTGAAAACAGCAGCCGCAACCCTATTGATTTGAATTCCAAGAAGATGAAGCCGCGTTGCTCCCTGTTGGGGCAAAGCCTTCTTTCCCGGTGGTGAGGAGTTCCAGTTGGTGACCTGTGCATCGCCCTGCACGGTACCGCCGAACGCATGCGCAATCAGCCGTGAGAGAACGATTTTGTTCTGCGTTACAGAGTACGGCGTGGAGGCATCGACGGCGGAGATGCGCGCCGTCGCATCGTGCCATTGAAGGTTGTGAATGCTAAGGTTTCCCTGCGAAGAGTACGTCTTGTTCTGATAGATGCCTGTGCCCTTCAATTCGGCACGCCCCGCATGGAGCTGCTTCCACTTTGCGGTGTTTCCCACCTGAGCAAGGTCCAACGACGCCTGATATTGCACCGTTAATTCAGGGTTCGTGTAATTGCGGATTGTGCCGCTGGCCTCCATTTTGGAGTTCCCCGCGGACAGCCTGAGCGATTTGATTTCCGTTTCTCCGGAACGCAGAAGGAAATTAGCATGCATTTCAGCCTGCATCGGCGGCGCATTCCTGTATGCGATTGTCAGGGGTGTGAAATCCAGATGACCATCGTAGGCCTTCTGGCTGGGAACGTAATTCAAGCCTGCGGAGATATCCTTGCCGTCCAGATCAAACGGAATTGTCTTCTGGTCGAGCATAAGCGTGCCTTGCCGCACGGCAATCTGTTTCACCGCAAGATCGAACAGGTTCTGGGTGGGGGCTTCGTTCGTGGGCGCGCTCGGTTGAGGCGGAGGCTGGTTTGTAGTGCCATCGGGATAGACCATCAAATGCAGCACTAAACGGTCAATGCCAACGCTTTCAAGCGAAATCTTTCTCGTGAAGAACGACACTATCTTCACATCGACACCGATGCGGTCCGCGTGCGCATACGGAACTTCGCCGGCAGCTTCACGACCATGAATCGTGACGTTGAGCGCCTCAAAATGAAGCGTGGAAAGGTTCCAGGTAAACGATTCCAACTCCACTTTGCCGCCCGTCATCTGCCGCAACTCAGCGATCACTCTCTGCCGGACAGCCTCACGGAAAGAGCCACTGTTCAGGTAAGCCAACAGGCCAATCAGAAGAAGGACAAACGCCATGCCAGCCAGGACGAGGAATTGCCTGAATTTGCGCTTCTTCGTTGGCGTGGGAGGCGGCGCAATGTTTACGTCGGTTTTGCTGCTCATGGCGCGGTCCCGGCACTCGCAGCCCCCGCCGTGGATAGCATCCGCTCGATGTGGGCCTGGGCGCGCAAAGTCTTTAGCCAATTGTTCAAAAGTTCGTCTATGCGCTGCTCCGCAAGTATCTGCTCAATCTTGTTTGACACCTCTGAGAGCTTCGGCTCCGAAGCGCTTCGCCGGCGTACCTCAGGCAAAAAGCGATCTTGATAATAGGCGGCAATTGCCTCTTTCTCTACGCGCACCAGCCCGCGAAATCGCAGATCAATAAACCGGAGGATGCGAAATTGCGCAGTAAGCTGCTCTTCAATGTCCTGCTGCGTCAGGCCATAAGCGGCAAGAATGGCGTTCCAGTGGTCAGTCGCAACGGCGCCAGGAATACCATCTCGGATTTCTTTTATTTTTGTCGCCAGTTCTTCCGGGGCAGGATCAAGCATAGCCGGGTTCACAATCTGCTGGTCCAGCAGCGAGCGGTCAATCAAACGCTCCAGCACCGCGGACCGGTCCCCTGGAGTCAGGCTTTGCATGGGTTTGGCCTGCAGCAGAAGTTCCACTCGGGTGGCTTGATCCAGTTCGCTTTCCAGAATCACGCGTTTGTTCACCACTGCCACCATACGGTCGACAACCTGCGCCTCGCCGAATGCGGCAAGCAGCAAAACCATTACGAGATGGCGGCGCGCCTTCATCAGAAAGTCTGTCCAATGTTGAAAAAGAAATTGAAATGCTTCAGCACCTGCGATGAAGGGACAGCCGGAGCGGGCGGCGCAGAGATGGGAAAGGCTGGCGGGTTTAGGTTATAGCCCACATCAAAACTCACAGGACCGATGGGCGTGCGGTAGCGTGCCCCGGCTCCTACTGCGTGCGAAACGTAATTGAAGTTACAGCTTCCCGAAGCTGGATTCAAACAAAGGCTTCGGTTGGGCTGAGAAAACTTAAGAAGGCTGTTTGCCATATCTCCGGCTGTGGAAAAGACATTCCCCATATCATGAAACACCACCGCGCTCAGATTGTTGCCGACAAACGGGAATGGCAGCGCTGGCGTACGCAATTCAAGGTTATTGAGGAAGAGCGCCTCACCTCCCAGCGGAAAGCCGCTGGTGAGGTCGCGAGGACCCGCCTGGTTGATGCCGAAGCCGCGGTGCGACGTGCTTCCCCCGGCGAAGAAACGTTCCGGCAGAGGGGCAAAGTCTGTGGAGGCAAATGGTTCTTCCACGCCAATGCGCGTGGAGCGAGCAAAGACCCACCTCCGCTTGTGAAACTGGTAGTAGCTCGAATTCTGCACCACCACGCGGTTGAAGTTCGTCTGCGAACCAAAGATGCCGGAGGCGACACCCAGATCAAACGTATTGAACGTTCCCTTAAGTGACTCAATGGGATTATCGCGAGTATCTCGAACGTAGCTGAAATCGGGCATGCCAACGCGCACCGGCTGAGAGAACAGCGGTACAAGGTGGGGATCGATCACCAGATTGGTGGTGCTGACGCGTCTGTAGATAAGGCGGTACAGAAGCGTTGTGGCGCGGTTCAGCTCTTGCTTGATTGCCGCCGATCCTTCCAGACGTTTTGAGGTGAACGTGGTCACATCATTGGTCTGCTGATAGAAGGCCGTAAAGTCGAGCGTAAGTTTCCGTGAATCGAAAAGCCGGGGCGCGCCGTAGCCGATGAGCGCCAGTTTTTCCAGATTGCCGTATCGAGTCTTCAACGTAATGGTATGGTCGCGTCCACGAAAATTGAGGCGTGTTACGTCAAACGATACGCGTGCGCTTACGCCGGTGCTTCCCTGAGGATTCGTGCTGCCGGCGGGCTGTCCGGTCTGTACCTCCAATCCCACGCCGTAGTTAAAGGTGTATCTGCGCGCTTCAGAGAGTTGGAAGTTTACTTTCTTGCTGGTGGCGTCGCCTTCGGGGTTCTGCACCGCAACACCCACTTCATTGAAAATGCCCATGTCATAGAGCCGGCGCTGGGAATCAAGCATCTGGCTTTGGCTCAAGCGGTCTCCACTACCGATCTTGATTTCCCGCTCTGCAATAAACGGACGGGTGTAGTTCAGCCCGGAAATCAATATTTTATCGACGAAAACCTGCGGCCCTTCTATGATCTTGTAGCTCACGTCAATCTTGTTGGGATCAACAGGCTCGGGCTGTGTGGTGTAGTCAAATCTGACCTTGGGAAATCCGAGATTATAGTACTGTTCCAGAATTACCGACTGATCGGCGATCACCATGGAGTCTGAGTACGGCTGGCCTTCTGAAGCTGTGATGAGGCCGCGAATCTGGCCCTCAGGGAGGGCCTCATTGCCTTCAATGTGGAGCTTTCCTACCAGCGTCTGCGGACCTTCTTTTACCACCAGCCCAACTTTTATGTGGCCCTGCTTGCCATAATTGTCCTGCACCTCAGGCGTGACTTTGGCCTGCAAGAAACCATTGTTGCGGTAAAGATTTTCAATCGATTGCACGTCGCGCGCGAGAATGGACTGGCTGAAGAGGCCATAAAGCAGCAAACCTCCCGCCGGTTGCATAACCATCTGCTCACGCAGATCTTCCCGGCGGAAATAGTGGTTGCCCTGGATCGCCAATTCCACCAGTTTGTGCCGCTGGTTCTTGTCGATATGAAAGATTACGCTGCGTCTCTCCGTTGCCGCATCCTGCTTTTGTTCATAAGTAACCGTCACATCAAAATAGCCCTTGGTCTGAAAATAGTCGCGTATGTTGCGCGCGCCTTCATTGAGCAGATCGTCATCCACGGCGTTCTCTTCGAAGATGGGAACAAACCTCTTTACCAGGCCACGACGTAATTTGGCGCCTTCCACTTTAACGTCCACCACCGGCCCGCGGTTAATGTCGAAGGTGTAATCCAGGAGGTTGGTCTCCGGATGGTAGGTGCGCTGCGTCATAGTTACCTGGGCTTCCAGGCGTTCCCTTTTTTGGAAGCGCTTGCGCAGCCGCTGCAAGGCCTTTGTGCGCCGCGCCGCGGTCACCTTGTCCCCCGGCCGCAGTTTGGCTATGTTCCTCACTTCTTCTGCGCTGTAGCCGGGTGACCCCGCAACATTCACCACTCCTAAGCGCGCTGGCTTGCCGCGATCAATAACGAACTGCACCTTGACCTGCTGGTTGCGCGAATCCCATTCGTAGAACGGCTTAATAGTGGCCTGATAATATCCGTTCTCCTGTAGCGTCCGCTGCATTCCCTGGATGCCGGAGGTAATTTTCTCTTCTGTGTACTGTTCGCCAAGATTGAGTTTGCTGGCATTGACCAGCTGGCTTTCACTGGGATGAGCGGACGAACCCTCCGCCAGAATGGATCCAAAGAAGTAGTTCTCGCGTGCATCGAATGCCAGGACCACTTCTCCCGTAGGGTTGCGCTGGGCTTCCACCTGGATTTCCGCGAATCGGCCTGTGTTATATAGCGCCTGCACCGATTGCCTGACTTTGTACTTATCCAAAGACTCATTGATCTTTTGGGGCAAGATGGGCAGCAGACTCTCCGCGTCATCAATGCCGGGACCATTAATCTGAATCATCGCGACCTTAAGGCCCTGCAAACTATTGAGGCCGCTCGATAGTTGCAATGTTGAACCCCCGTTCACAGGAGACGGCGTGGGCGCTGGCGCAGCAACTTGGTCCGCAAGCGGTGAAGGTGTGGCTGCACCTTGGGGCGCAGGAATGTTCTGGCGCTGGGCGGCACACAGACCCAGGCATAGCACAACCATCAGGCACACTGATCGGCAGCGCGGCAATTGAAGCCCCTTAATTGGAAGTCGCTTTGTATTGTTCGATGGCGGCAGATTGGACCTTAGTTGCACGTGTAAGCTATTTCGAGCATTGTAAGCTGCGGTTGTAAACGCATAAACCCGTTAGCCTTCAAACACCTATAATAAATGCGGTATGAAGTTTGAAGATCGATACTCGCGCCAGGTGCTTTTTCCTGGCATCGGGGCGCAGGGCCAGGCTCGCCTGTCCCAGGGACGCGTGGCGATTGTGGGCTGCGGCGCCACCGGGGCCTGCGTGTCCGGTCTGCTGGCGCGTGCGGGCGTTGGGCAGTTGGTGATTATCGATCGCGACTACGTTGAACCGAGCAATCTACAGCGCCAGTCTCTCTTTGATGAAGCCGACGCTGCTGAGTCGGTGCCCAAGGCGGTGGCTGCCGCGCGCAAGATCACGGCTTTCAATTCCGAGGTTCAAACTACGCCCCTGGTCGCTGATCTGACCCCAGAAAACATAGAGTCGCTTCTTGGTAACGCCGATTTGATCCTTGACGCAACCGATAATTTTGAGACCCGCTACCTGATCAATGATTTTGCCGTAAAACATGGCAAACCGTGGATTTACACTGCCGCCGTGGCAGCTTATGCAGTCACCATGAATGTTCTTCCTGGCGAGACCGCCTGTCTGACGTGTATGTTCCCTGCCCCGCCGGAAGGTACGATTGAGACCTGCGACACCGCTGGAATTCTGAACAGCGCTGTGAACCTGATTGGATCGATCCAGGCCACCGAGGCAATTAAATTTCTGGTGGGCGCCAAAGACAAGCTCAGGCGAACCTTACTCTCTTTCGACGTTTGGAACAACGAGCAGGCTGAGATTGCTGCTTCCCGGCCTCGC
>DASYKK010000408.1:0-3414 GCA_035995565.1 Candidatus Angelobacter sp. | reverse complement strand
GCAGCTGATCCGGGTGATGGACGCTGAGTTTGTTCATGTGCGCAAGAATTTTCCCGTGGGCGAAAAGAACATGGTTATCGCGCCCGATGGCATGGTGAAGCCCGGTGACGCGCAGCTTTTCAGGATGGCGCAGACCTATGGAGCGGCAGCCAAAGTCGGCGACCGCGTTCAGATTACCAACATCGTCTTCAAGGAGAAGTCGATCTACTTCGAGATCAATGGCGGGCCCAAGAAGAAAACCAAGTGGTACCAGCACATTGAGATTTCCGGTATGGGCGGCAGCGCCGGCGGCGTCGATCCCAATCAGGCCCAGCCTACCGGCGCGGCCGTGACGCTGGAATTCAAGAAGCATGTTCCGGAAATGACTGGCGCAGAGTTAAAGCAGATGCTTACTCCAGTGCTCGACTTTTCCGTCAAGACAGCCGCAGAAGTTTTTGTCGATACGCTTCCGCCCAAGATCAGGGAAGCCGTAAAGCGGCATGAAGTTCTGGTCGGCATGAACCATGACATGGTGGTCATGGCGAAAGACCGCCCGCCGCAGAAGGTCCGCGAAAAAGATGACAAGGGCAAAGAGTACGAAGAATGGATTTACGGCGCTCCTCCTCAGGACATAGTTTTTGTGCGCTTCGCCGGCGATGAAGTCGTTCGAGTGAAGATCGCGAAGATTGGCGGGCAGATCACGGTAAAGACTGAGAAGGAAGTTGACGTGAAAGACGGCGTACCTACGCTGGCGGCGCTGAAGTCGAGCGACAGCCCGCAAGACGTGAGCGGTGCACCACAACAAGAACAGCCCACCCATCGGCCGACCTTGAAACGCCCCGACGAGCAGCCAGATCCCATGGTGCAGCCGGCCGGTGGTGCTTCCTCTAGCCGGCAGCAGCCACCTCAGCCCCAGGATGAGCCGCAGTGGGGAACCAACGGCAAACAACCGGCTTCCGGAAACACCGATCAGCAGCCGGCCCAGGGCCAGGAGAAAACTCCGCAGGACCCAGTGAAGACGCCTCCGCTGTGAGAAGGCTGCGCAAAACGGCACTGCGGTTTAAACTAGAGATGTGAAGATTGCTCTCGGGCAGATCAACCCTACGATTGGTGATTTCACCGGTAATTCTAAAAAGATCATAGAATTTTCGCGTCAGGCCCTTACGCTTGGCGCGGAGATGATTCTCTTTCCTGAACTGGCTGTCTGCGGCTATCCTCCGCGCGACTTGCTGGAGAAACCCGCTTTCGTCGAGCGCAACCAGCAGGTGATCAATGAAATTGCGCAGGCCGTTCCTCAACTCACCATCATCTGCGGTTTTGTATCGCCCGCAAAGGTAGAAACGGGCAAGTCCGTAATGAATTCAGCGGCCGTGCTGCGCCAGGGCCGGGTGCAGTTTGTCCAATCGAAAATGCTGCTCCCCACCTACGACGTCTTCGACGAACTCCGTTACTTTGATCCCGCTGAATCGCAAAAGCTGCTTCCGCTCGCGGGCAAGGAGTTCGCGCTCACCATCTGTGAAGATGCCTGGAATGACAAGCACTTCTGGCATCGCCGCCTTTACCGCGTGGATCCTGTCGACGAACTGTTGCACGCCGGCGGCAACATGGTGCTTAATATTTCCGCCTCGCCTTTTCACCTAGGCAAGCGTGAGCTGCGTCGCCAGATGCTGGAAACCATTGCCCGCGACAACAAAGTGCCTGTGCTGTTTGTGAACCAGGTCGGCGGGAATGACAGCCTGATCTTTGATGGATCCAGTATGGTGATCGCGCCCGATGGCCGCATTGTGGCTCAAGCAAAATCGTTTGAGGAAGACCTGGTTATTTTCGATTCTGAAACGATGCAGGGCGACATGCATGAGCAAGTTGCCGTTGGCCCTCCCAGCGCCTACGCGGCCCTGGTGCTGGGTACGTGCGATTACGTTCGCAAGTGCGGTTTCAGCAAGGTAGTGATCGGATTGAGCGGAGGCATTGATTCCGCGCTTACCGCGGCCATTGCCGTGGACGCGCTCGGCAAAGAGAACGTGACCGGCATTGCGATGCCGAGCGAATATTCTTCTGAACACAGTGTCAAAGACGCTCGCGAACTGGCCTGCAAGCTGGATATCCGTTTTGAGGTGATCACGATCGGCGATGTGTTTGATGGCTATCGTAAAGCGCTGGAACCATTATTTGCAGGCAGGGCGGAAGACGTTGCGGAAGAGAATCTCCAGTCGCGCATTCGCGGCAACATCCTCATGGCGTTTTCCAACAAGTTCGGCGCACTCGTGCTGACCACCGGCAATAAGTCTGAAGTGGGCGTCGGCTACTGCACGCTGTATGGGGACATGGTGGGCGGACTCGGCGTGATCTCTGATGTCCCCAAGACCATGGTTTACGAGCTGAGCCGATACGTAAACTCGATAAAGCCAGTCATTCCGCAGTCAACCATCGACAAACCTCCCTCCGCCGAACTGCGTCCTGGCCAAAAAGACTCTGATACACTGCCGCCATACGAAATCCTGGACAACATTCTGGAAGACTACGTGGAAGATTACCGGACCGCGGAGCAGATTGCCGCTACTTATGGGTATGAGGTTAAGCTGGTCCGGGACGTGATCCGCATGATCGAGCGCAGTGAATACAAGCGCCAGCAGGCAGCTCCCGGATTAAAAATTACGCGGAAGGCTTTTGGCTTTGGCCGCCGTTTTCCAATCGCGCAAAAATCGGAAGTCTAAATAAATTCATGATGAATTCGATGAAATTAAAAACCACCGCTATCCTGACCCTCTTTTTTTTCGTTTTCAGCATCGCAAACGCTCAAACTACTTCCGCGAAAAAACCGGTAACCCGCACCAGTGGCGCTCCGGCCATGCCGCAAGGCATTCAAAGGAGAGCCGACCTGCCCACGACCGAGGAAGTAGAGGCTTCAATGAAAAGAAGTTTCGGCTACGATCCTGCGATTACGTGGCAGATCCTGAACATTCGTGAATCTACTATTCCAGGAATTACGGAACTTCTGGTTTCAATGAATAAGCAGCAACCGGTGCATGTTTATATGGCTCCCGGACTGCGGAATGCAGTTATCGGTGAGATGATCCCTTTTGGCGCAGATCCATTTGCGCCTGCGCGTGCCAAATTGAAAGGCGTCTTTGGTCCCAGCCGCGGCGGCCCGAATCCAACGATAGACATCGTGGAGTTCAGTGACCTGGAATGCCCTCATTGCAAAGCAGCTCAACCCATGGTGGAAAAGCTGGTTGCGGACTTTCCCCAGGTACGCTTCATTTTTCAGCAGTTTCCTTTACCGGCAAGCTTGCATCCATGGGCGCTGAAAGCTGCACAGTACGCTGACTGCGCCGGCCAGATGGATAAGAATGCGTTCTGGAAATATGTCGATGCGATTTTCGAAAACCAGGGTGGCATTGCTCTGGCAACAGCTGACGACAAATTAAAAGAACT
>DASYKK010000407.1:0-3180 GCA_035995565.1 Candidatus Angelobacter sp. | reverse complement strand
CAGCGCGCGAATCTTGGTTGGGATCACGCGCAGTACCAGTCCGACGTTGCCGCGCTGCTGAAAGACGTTCACACGGAAGCGTCCCAGGCCGGCGACGCCGTAGGCCATATCGAGTTCGGCAACTTCTTTGAACTTTTGTTTTTGCCGGTTGGACATCATGCTGAAGGCCATGTTCAACATGTCTTCCGCGGAGACGCGTGGTTGCTCGGTAAGCGGCACCAGTTCGCCATCCACGCGCACGTGCGGATAGTTGCCAACTTTCAAATGAAGGTCGGAGGCTTTACGCTCCATCGCAATTCTGAGCAGATCATCAATGTGCATGTTTAAACTCGTACCAAAGAAATCTAAATCCTGGGCGACAACAGAACGATCTATATACTGGCGCTGCTAATTGGCTGCAACGTACCACGGAGCCAGAGGGAAGGCAATCGGGGAGCGCGCCTAAAAACAGCTGTTTTTGACCGCGCCTGATTTCCCGGTTCCCGTACGTCTGGGCCAATAAAGCTTTTACCTTCAGCAGTGTACGTTGAGTCACGGCTGGCTACAATGTTACCGATGACACAGCACGTTACTAGACCCCGGGTAGTGGTCATTGGGGCCGGATTTGCAGGCCTGAATGCGGCCAAAGCGCTGGCTGGCGCCCCGGTTGACGTAATCGTGGTGGACCGCAAGAACCACCATACCTTTCAGCCACTGCTTTATCAGGTGGCGCTGGCCGTGCTTTCCCCCGCTGAAATTGCCTCTCCGGTGCGTACCATCCTGCGCCGGGCGGCCAACACTGAAGTGTTGTTGGGCGAGGTAACCGGTTTTGACCTGGAAAAGCGGCTGGTCCGCCTGGACGATCTGGATCTGCCCTACGATTACCTGATTGTGGCCGCCGGAGCCACCCATGCATATTTCGGCCATCCCGAATGGGAGGAGTTTGCGCCAGGGTTAAAGACCCTGGAAGATGCCACGGAGATCCGGCGGCGTATACTGATGGCCTTTGAGACGGCCGAGCGCGATCTGATCGTGCATCGAACCCCGCCGCCGCTGAATTTCGTGGTCGTGGGCGCCGGGCCCACCGGAGTTGAACTGGCTGGTGCAATCTCTGACATTGCTGGCCGGCATCTGACGAAAGAATTTCGGTCGATTGATCCACGGCAGTCGCGCATTATTTTGCTGGAAGGCGGACCCCGCGTTCTTCCGACCTACTCAGAAGACCTTTCCGCCAGCGCGGAGCGCCAGCTGAAAGAAATGGGCATTGAAGTTCGCACCAATGCTATGGTGACTACCATTGAGCAAGGCGCTGTTTGCGTTGGTACGGAAAAGATTCCTGCGTCGGTCGTACTCTGGGGCGCGGGAGTTTCAGCATCGCCACTGGGCAAGATGCTTGGTGTGCCTATCGACAAAGCTGGCCGCGTGATTGTTCAGCCCGATCTGACCGTGCCTGGGCATCCGGAAGTTTTTGTCACCGGCGATCTTGCTTCGGCCACGCGACACAACAGCCAGCCAGTGCCGGGCGTCGCGCCGGCGGCAATTCAGATGGGCAAGTTCGCCGCCCGCCAGATCAAACGAACTGTCGATGGAAAGCCGCGCGAGAAGTTTGAGTATCTCGACAAAGGGAGTCTGGCAACGATTGGTCGGTCCCGCGCTGTGGGCGAGATCAGGAAACTCCACATCTCCGGTTATTTCGCCTGGCTGGCATGGCTGTTCGTTCATCTACTATTTCTTGTCGGCTTCCGCAATCGTCTTTTTGTGATGAGCGAATGGGCCTGGTCATATCTCACGTATAACCACAGCGCTCGATTGATCACCGATCCGAGAGAGAAAGAGCCAGCAGAGAAGCCCAGGGCCAAAGCGAGATAGTTACGCATCTGAGCCCATCCTGCCGTGCCCAATACCCTGAACGAATAAATGTTTGACTCCGCTCCCGAATAGTGTTCCACTCCCTTGCGTGGATTAGGCCTATTTGTGAACGGTAATGGCGGACTATTCATTTCGTTCATGTCAGCACATTCGTCTTTTTGAAGGAGATTCCCAATGAAGTCCAGAACCTTCATGTTCTTTGTTCTTGTATTTGGTGTTCTGATGACGTCAACGCTTTTTAGCCAGGTAGATTATTCCACCGCGACTTTGCGCGGAACCGTAACCGACCAGGCCGGCGCAGTGATCGCGGGAGCCACAATCACAGCTACTAATACAAGCACTGGCATCTCCAAAGTGGTAAAGAGCTCGTCTGAAGGCGCGTATCGTTTGTCCGCCTTGCCGCCTGGACACTATCAGGTCACAACGGTTGCCGGGGGCTTCTCCAAAGAAGTTTTCAAAGGGCTGGAACTCACCGTGGGCCAGAGCGCTACTTATGACGTCCATCTCAAGGTGGGTGTAGCCAGTGAGGTGGTTGAGGTCACGGCAGCGGACATGCCGCTGATCCAGGCCGATCAGTCGCAGCAGGCTAACACCATCAATTCTCTCCAGGTGCAGGAGCTGCCAAACCTGAATCGCAACTTTACCAATGACGTTTATACGCTTCCCGGCGTGAGTAATTCAGATTCCACACGCGCCCAGAATCCTGGCTTCACCGGATATCTCACAACCGGTTTTTCCATCGGCGGAAGCAACGGCCGCAACAATCTTTCCACCATCGATGGCGGCGAGAATGAATACGGAACAGGCCAATATCGCGTCACCAACCTGCCCGTGGACGCTATCCAGGAGTACCAGGTAAATCGCAACGCATTTGCCGCCGAGTTCGGGTTCACCAACGGCAGCGCCATCAATATTGTGACCAAGAGCGGAGGGCAGAAATGGCACGGTGACGCTTTCGGCTATTTCCGAGACCAGCACACTGAAGCCACCAATTTCTTCAATGGACTGGAAGGCTTCCCCAAGGCATTCAGCCAGAATGTTTATATGGGCGGATCCCTGGGAGGCCCTGTCGTAAAAGATAAGTTGTTTTTCTTTACCGCTTATGAGTTTCAGCGGCTCGATACGCCTTTTTTCAATAGCATTCTCAATTCGTCTGAAGCGCAGGGAATCAGCGCGCCAGGGCTGGGCAGTAACTGCGCTGCGCAGATCGCCAGTGGATCGCCTGATCAGTTGTGCTACGTCAACGCTCTCAAAGCTTCCGGCGATCCCTTCCTCGTAGGTTTTGCCAACGGAATCACGCCTGGGCTCACGCCAACAAACGATCCCCAGCTT
>DASYKK010000406.1:0-3134 GCA_035995565.1 Candidatus Angelobacter sp. | reverse complement strand
ATAATCTTTTGTAAATCCGTTGCCGCCGTAAATCTCTACGGCGAGCGAGGCCACGCGCTCCGCCACCTGCGACGCAAACAGCTTGGTCATGGCGGCTTCCTTCACGAAATTCATTCCCGCATCTTTCATGCGCGCCGCGTTGTAAACCAGCATCTTCACGGCTTCAATTTCGGTGGCCATCTGCGCCAACTGGAACTGCACTCCCTGGAAGTCCGAAATGCTTTTGCCAAATTGTTTGCGTTCCTGTGAATATTTAAGTGCGCTTTCCCAGGCTCCGCGCGCCAAGCCCAGCATCTGAGCGCCAATCCCGATGCGTCCTTCATTCAGCGTTTCAATGGCGATCTTGTAGCCCTTGCCCACCTCGCCCAGAACGTTCTCTTTTGGCACGCGGCAATCTTCCAGAATCAATTCGCATGTGCTGGAAGCGCGGATTCCGAGTTTGTCTTCTTTCTTGCCGACGGTAAATCCGGGAAAATCTTTTTCCACGATAAATGCCGTAATGCCCTTGTATCCAGCAGCCGGATCAACCGTCGCGAACAGGATGAAGACCCCTGCTTCCTTGCTGTTCGTGATCCAAAGCTTGCGGCCATTGAGTACGTACTCGCTGCCCTTCAGTTGTGCGCGCGTCTGCATGGCGAACGCGTCCGAGCCCGACGAGGCTTCGCTCAAGGCGTATGCCCCCACGGTGTCACTTGTCATTCGGGGAAGATAGCGGCGCTTTTGTTCTTCCGTGGTCCAGCGCACTAGCGCGTTATTCACCAGCGTATTTTGGACGTCAACAATCACGCCGGCAGAAGCATCTACCCGAGAAATTTCTTCTACGGCCAGAATCGCCTCAAAGAACTTTCCTCCAGCTCCGCCGTATTGTTCCGGAACCTCTATTCCCATCAACCCGAGATGGAAGAACTGGTCAATCAGTTCGCGGTCGAAGACTCCTTTCTCATCCATTTCGCGGACTTTCGGCCGGAGCGCCTGGTCGGCGAACTGACGCACGTTCTCGCGAAACAACATTTCGTCGTCGGTAAGGGCAACCAGTGGTTGGGGAGGAGGAGCAGTTTGGGTAGAAGTCTGGGACATCGGAGGATCCTTTTGAGAGACTCAGAGAAACCTAAAATTGTATCACCGGGAAATGGCATTCAGCGGTCAGCACTCACCATTTAATCCCTGAAACGGCCTCTCGAGTGTAATGAAAACCTTGAAACACAGAGGAACGGAGGTAGCAGAGGAATTTGCCTTCTTATCTTTGATTCCTCCGTTTACTTCTTTCCTCCGTGTTTCAAGTTTTTGCATTCATCCACGCGGGTGTCAGGACTGACTGCTGAGTGCTTCCCACTTGACGGCATCCGCCCCGAGACCGTTTAATGCCAAGCATGCGCGTAGCTTTTTTAGGTCTTGGAATTATGGGACGGCCGATGGCCGCCAACCTGGTCAAAGCCGGACACGAAGTGACTGTCTGGAACCGCTCGCCCCGTGAAATTGAAGGGGCCAAAACCGCAGCCACGCCCGCCGGGGCTGCCAAGGATAAAGACGCCGTTTGGGTCTGCGTCTCTGATACCAAGGCAGTGCAGGCCGTTCTTTTTGGTCCCGGCGGCGCGATTGAAGGCCTTACCAGCGGCACCGTGGTTGTTGACTCAAGTACCATCTCTCCTTCCGCCAGCCTTCTCTTCATGGAAGGCTTGCAGGAAAAAGGCTGCGAATTTCTCGATGCGCCGATGACCGGCTCCAAGATTGCGGCAGAAAGCGGCCAGCTGATCTTTATGGTCGGCGGCGCGCCCCACAATATTGAGCGCGTTGAACCGCTGCTTCGCGCCATGGGCAAAAAGGTCATCCACATGGGCGACAACGGCAAGGGCCTTTCCGCCAAGCTGGCGCAGAATATGAACATCGTTTTTATTTATGAAGGCCTGTGTGAAAGCCTGACGTTGGCCAAGAAACTCGGAGTGCCGGCGGAGAAGATGTTTGAGTTGATTGAGGCGTCAATGATCCGCTCCGGCGTGGCCGAATACAAAAAGCCGTTCATCCTCAATCAGGACTACTCTCCCAATTTCCCGCTCAAGCTCATGCACAAAGACATGCACCTGATGATGGACGCAGCGAAGGAAAACGGAGTGGACCTGCCAGGTCTTATCAAGATCGATGAAATCTACGAAGAGGCCAGCAAGGACGGGCATGACGATCTGGACTATGCTGCGACTATCATGCTGATCGAAGAGCGAGCCGGATTGAGGTTAAAGGGGAAGTCCTCGTAGCTGTAGCTTTTACGCTGTGGGCGCAGCGCTTATTGCACGGGTTCCATCTTCAACATCTTTCGCGCCAACTTGCCAAGTACTGGGTAGTCCGCCCACTCTCCCCGCCCTGCTTTGATGGCGTACGTAATTGCAATTATCAGGGTACCTAGCCACAGAGCCATAAACCCGATCCACACCAGGGGCACCAACACGAACAGCGCAGGCGGGAAATTTGGCGTCTTGCTGCTGGTCTGCTGGAAAATTGTTGTAAAGATCGTAAGAAACCACAGCATCATCAATACGATCATGATAATGGTATGAACAATCTGCAAAAGCAGCGCTTGCAAGGCATGAAATGAAACAAAACGCGACTGACGCCGAATCAGGAAGATAACCAGCGGCGCGATCCATGAGCCGATGAGTTGGAGTGCGTGCGCCAATGTGGCCATTGTTCGTTCGTCAGGGGTTGTGTCGAGCCAGTTTACTTGGGTGGGTTGGTTCACAACGCTACCCTCGATTCTCAGCCGCCAAACTCTTCGCGGCCTCAGTTCTGCCGCCGAGTAGGTAGTCGGATTCTGCCACGTCGCGCGTTCTGCGCTTATACGCAACGACCGATCCTGGCCAGATCACCGGGCTTTCGCCGGTCCTTGCGTCCTGATACCAACTGCGACAGCCGCCGGACTCCCACACCGTTCCAGCCAGCCGCTTTCTCAACTCGTTCACAAAGCGCTGCTGCGTGTCCGCCCTGACTTCCATCACTCTGCTGCCACGTTTGCGCATCAGGCGAAGGCAGTCCATCACATAGCCGATCTGGGCTTCGCTCATGAGGACCACAGAGTTGTGTCCAAGTCCAGTGTTGGGGCCAAGCAGGATAAAGAAGTTGGGAAAGCCGCTGACGGTCAACCC
>DASYKK010000405.1:0-17715 GCA_035995565.1 Candidatus Angelobacter sp. | reverse complement strand
TGGAAGGATGGTAATGCGCAGCCAATTCAGGTATGCGATCATTGTGCCGGCATTGCTGATTGCGCTGCCGTTGCTGATGCGCGCCGGCGACAAGCCTGCCGCGTTAAAGCCGGAATTTCAGACCTCTGATCGCTGCCTGGCTTGTCACAACGGCATGACTACTCCTTCCGGCGAAGATGTCTCCATCGGTCTGGCTTGGCGCGCCAGCATGATGGCCAATTCTTCACGCGATCCTTACTGGCAGGCCAGTGTCCGGCGCGAGTCGCTTGACCATCCTGAAGCGCAGCCCGCGATTGAAGACGAATGCTCCATCTGCCATATGCCTATGGCCCGCTATGAAGCCCATTTGCAGGGCCGCAAAGGAGAGATTTTCTCCCATCTCCCGTTTGGCCCTGATAAGAACAAGAAAGACGACAAGCAGGCCGAAGATGGCGTCTCGTGTTCGCTCTGCCACCAGATCGGCAAAGAAAAACTGGGGACGCGCGAGAGCTTTGTCGGAGGATTTGTTATCGATCCTCCTCTCTCGAAAGACAATCATCCCGAATACGGACCCTTTCAGATTCAAAAAGGACAGGAGCGCATCATGGATACCTCCTCGGGAGGGTTCCGGCCAACAGATGCAACCCACATACGCGATTCGGCCCTCTGTGGCACTTGTCACACTCTATACACCACCGCGCGTGGTCCCGACGGCAAAGAAATCGGTTCGCTTCCTGAACAGACGCCATACCAGGAATGGCTGCATAGCGACTACCGCGACAAGAAAAGTTGTCAGTCGTGCCACATGCCGGAAGTGCAAGGCGTTGCGCCGGTCACTGCTGTGCTGGGTGAACTCCGCGAGGGAGTGCATCGGCATACATTTGTCGCAGCAAATTTCTTTATGCTGAGAATGCTGAACCAGTACCGTCAGGACTTGAGCGTCCAGGCGCTGCCTCAGGAACTCACCACTGCGTCTGAGGAAACCGTTACCTTCCTGCAATCGCAATCAGCTCGTCTCAGCATCGAGCAGGTTGACACAACTTCTGGCCGTCTTCAGTTGCACGTATTGGTAGAGAACCTGACCGGACACAAACTTCCAACGGCGTATCCGTCTCGCCGCGCGTGGCTGCATCTGCTTGTCCAGGACCGCAACGGACAAAAAGTATTTGAATCAGGCGCCCTGAATCCTGACGGCTCCATTCAGGGCAATGACAACGACTCGGATCCGCTGCGCTACGAGTCCCACTACCGCGAGATCCATTCAAGCGATCAGGTACAGATCTACGAAAGCATCATCAAAGACCAGAATGGAAACGTGACCACCGGCCTGCTTGCAGGTGTTGGATATTTGAAGGACAATCGGCTTCTTCCCCACGGTTTCGACAAGCGTACGGCCGAAAAAGACATTTCCGTCATAGGTGACGCCGCCGATGATCCCAGCTTCACCGACACTGGAGATGTGGTGCGCTATTCCGTCCCCATCAACGACGCTCAAGGGCCGTTCCACATCGAAGCCGAACTCTGGTACCAACCCATTGGCTTTCGTTGGGCCCACAACCTCGGGCCCTATAATGCTGCCGAACCTCGCAGGTTCGTCCGTTACTACGATTCCATGTCCTCGGCCACCGCTGTCGTGTTGGCGCATGCCATGGCCACGCACTAGACGGTTCTGGACCATTCTGGCGCGCAACTCGGTCCACGGTGGCAGACTGTCACAAATTATCCGTTGGCCGGTCTTAAGATATAAGGATTGTCTTCACGCAGGGAATTCCTGCTCGTGCGGCTTGCGGGAATGGCGATCTGGTCATTTTACGGCGGGGTGAAGAGTTAATGCGGAAGAAGGGCAATAGCTGCGCTTCAGGCGGAGTGCAGCCGCAAGATCCTGAAGTCTCGATCCGGCTGGCGACATTCGATCAGTATCGCAGCCTGCTCTTTTCCGTTGCTTACCGCATGCTGGGAAGCGTCGCCGACGCCGAGGACATGCTGCAGGAAACCTTCATCCGCTGGCAGCAAGCAGCCAATGACGATATTCGGTCACCGCGGGCATTCCTGGTCACCATCATCAGCCGCCTGTGCATCAATCATCTACAATCCGCGCGTGTACAGCGCGAAGAATATGTAGGGCAGTGGCTGCCCGAACCGATCGTGACCGGTCCCGGAAGCGATCCGCTGGCGGTCATACGAGTCGATGAGTCGCTTTCCATGGCCTTTCTTGTTTTGCTGGAACGCCTGACGCCGGTTGAACGGGCAGTGTTCCTCCTTCGCGAGGTCTTTGAGTACGACTATTCGGACATTGCCGCTGTCTTGAGTCAGAGCGAAGCCAATTGCCGCCAGATTCTGCGGCGCGCCCGTCAGCATGTCAGCGCGATGCGTCCTCGCTTCAAGGCATCGCAAAAACAGAGCGACCTGCTGGAACGCTTCCTTCAGGCCGCCGGCAGTGGAGACCTGGACGGACTGGTTGGTTTGCTGGCCGATGATGTGGTGCTCCACTCCGACGGCGGCGGCAAAGCGATTGCCGTGCCGAATGTGGTCCATGGCGTCGATAATGTCACTCGTGGAATATTGGGGGGGCTTAGAAAGCTTGTGCCGAAAGATGTTGTGCGCCGCTTGGCGCAGATCAATGGGACCCCTGGCGTAGTCAGTTATCTTCACGGAAAACCCTTCTCCGTTCTCACGCTGGATGAAGTCGAGGGACGCATTCGCGCGATCTATATCGTCACGAACCCTGAAAAGCTCTCTCACTTGCCTGATCTGGCTGAAGATCGCAGCTAGATCGCGCTGTCACAAAATGTATTTCTGAACGGTCTCGGGTATATGAAGCAACAGACTAATGGAATCGAAATGGCAAATGCAGCCATTGCCCTTGCTTGTGTTGTTGCAGCCGCCACGATTGGTTACAAACTTATCGGGATGCCGCCCGTAGTGATCGTCGGTGGCTCCGGCCTTGTGGCGCTCATCGCCTGGGCGGCTACTTATTTGAAAAGGCCGGTTGCTCCCGAAATCATCTTGCCGGTGTTTCTTCTTACTGTGGCTGCTCTCGAGTTCCACATGACCGAGGAGTATCTGACAAAATTCGCGCCCGCGATGAGCAGGTTGTTCAACATTCCGTGGACGGAGAGAGGGTTTCTGCTGGTCTTTGCATTCATCGGCCCGGCGCTGTACGCGCTCACAGCTCTCGGGCTCTTTTATCGTGTCCGTTTCGCTGGATTCGTTGCATGGTTCATATTCATAGGTCCTGGAGTCGCGGAGTTTACCCACTTTATTTTTCCTTTACTGCAGCCTGCACTGAGTCCTGATCTTGCACGCACTATTTCCCACACATTTTCCAATGGCGCCTATATCGCCGACATGCCGAACTACTATGTTCATGCTACAGCGAGGTATTACTTCGCAGGAATGTACACCGCGGTGCTGCCAATGATTCCCGGCAGTTATGCGATCTACAGACTCATCAAGGCAGACCGTCACGCTCGATCACAGCAAGAGCAGGCGAGACGGATGTTGAAATAAATGCATAACGCCATCCTGGATAGCCTTGTCACAAAACCAGCATCTGAACGGTCTTTCTATTCAGTGAGGAATGCACGATGAAACTGGTAGTACTGGGTGCCACCGGCGGCACGGGATTGGAAATCGTTCGGCAGGCGATTCAACATGGTCATTCCGTGACCGCATTTGTTCGCTCCCCAGAGCGACTCAAACTCTATCGCGACAAGATTGCCATCCAACAAGGCGATCTGCTGAACAGTGCCGAACTTGAAAAAGCTATTCAAGGCCATGATGCGGTTGTTTCAGGCTTCGGCCCCCGGGTGCCTATCGCAAAAGCTGACGCGAATCTCCTGGAGAAATTCGCTGTTGCGCTGACCAGAGCCATGCTAGACGCGGGAGTAAGGCGCGTCGTGGCGGAATCAGTGGCTTTTCTGTTCAAAGATTCCATTGTGCCGCCAACATATCTTCTTGGCCGCTTGTTTTTTCCTGCCGTGGTTGCCGATTCAGCCGCGATGGAGTGCGTGTTTCAGGACAGTAAGCTCGACTGGACCATCATGCGGCCACCGCAACTTACGGACAAATCTTACACGGGCAAATATCGGGTGCGCGAGGGCCATATGCCTTTTTTTGGCTTCAAGATTTCGTGGGCTGATGTGGCCGACTTCATGGTCAAGACAGTCGAAGATCGTTCCTCCATCCACAAGATCATAGGCATCTGCAACTAACGGGAATGAAAAGATATGACGCTTTATTCAATCGTTTTATTTGTGCACGTCACGGCGGTGCTGGTGCTGTCCGCCACGCTGAGCTTTGAAGTCTTGTCGCTCTTTCATTTGCGACGGGCCATCACACAGGCTGAGGCCGGTCCCTGGATTGAACCAGTTCCGAAACTGCCATTGTTTACGATGGGATCGGTCTTGATTATTTTGCTTACCGGAATCTACCTGGTCGTGCCCTCAGCCTCCGGCCGCGCGTGGCCTAAAGTTGCGGTTGCAGCCCTTTTTCTTATCGGACCGCTGGGCGCGATGACCGCCAGACGCATGCGTACGATTCGCCGAACTTACACCCCTCAGAAGGCGATGAACTTAGAAATGCTCGGCCAGCTGCGTGACCCGTTCCTGAAAATCTCGCTCGGCGTTCGAATCGGCGTGTTTCAAGGCATTTTCCTGCTCGTGAATGCTAAACCTCGCCTGTGGGAGTCGATCGGCATTGTGGGCGGCTACGCTGCACTTGGTCTCATGCTCTCATTTCTTGTCTCACGTAGGAGCACGGCGTCAGCAGTATCAACCGCTGACCTCGCGGAATAGGGGCCTCCAGCTATCCTAAAAGTCTTTCCGATACCTTCCATCCACGCCGAACCCGCCGTTCTGGTTTCGGGTGCCGCTGACAGACCATTTAGGATTGAGCTTATATTCAACCTGGACGGCCTGTCGTTGCGTCGAAGTAACGTCTGTGGCGAACGTCACCAGTAGGTTGCTGGTCACACGCTGCTGTATGGCTACGCGGGGGCCTGAGTTCTGGCCGTTGCCCGTACTCAGCCCTGGATCAATCTGCAATTGTGACACGCCCGCCAGCTTGGCAATTCTGCCGCTTACCTGGCTGCTGATGCCTGAGGCCAGGAGTGACTGCGCCCCCAGCGCGCTCGTCGGGCTGGGACTCGGATTCGCAGCCGCTGACTCCACCGTTTTCCCGCTGGCAACCAGGTTGATGATATCCACCGGCGGCAAAGCCGGGTCCGAAGTATAAGTTGTTTGCAGGCGGTCCACGGGTCCGTTCAAAGCCAGTGTGATGTTGTATTGGTCAATCCGCGTCTTTACCTGGATGTTCAACACTGGTTCAGTTCGCACCGGGTTGAGAAAATCAATCGTCCCATGTTCAATCTGATAACGGTTTCCGGCCAGAAAGAACTCGCCGCCGGTGAGATTTGTGCGTCCCAGAATCACCGGGTCCGCGGCGGTGCCGACAACCCGCAGGTTGGCGTCGCCCCTTATACTGACTTGGCTGCTTACCAGGTTCATCTGACTGGTGGATTGCACTGAGATATTGAGTTTCATTCCCTGCGTAAATGATCCGGGCGTTCCGCCGTCGCTGGCTTGTCCGCTGAACTGCGATGTAAATGTGCTGAGATCAAAGTCCGGCGTGAATGAGACGCGTTGAATACTTACCTGCCCAGACAGCTGCGAGTCCTGTGTGTTTCCGGTGAGTGCCAGGTTTGAAGCCAGGATGGCGCGCACACCTTCCGGGTAGCGCACTCGAATATTGTTGGCCGCTAATCCCAAATGGAACTGAATCGCAGGACGGTACACCACCGCGCCGGTGGCTTTGATGGTGCCTCCTCCCATCTGCCCTTCGAAGTTGCTGATTTCCAGGCGCGTCTGGGTCACATTGATCACTCCATTGGCGTTGTCCAGTCCAACGGGGGAATCAACCGTGTGCAGGTTGGCATTCACGATTTTTATCTGGCCGTTCAGGTTCGTGCCGCCGCCATAGCGTTTTGAATCAAGATCAAATTGCACCTGGCCGGAGCTTGTAAGATCCGGCACTAATAACTGCGCAATACCCAGATCAACGTTCCCCTGCACCAGGAATGATGCAGCTTTGGGGCTGGTCACAGGCACCACTGCTTGCGCGTCGATGCTGGTGCCCGTACCGCGAATGGAAGTAGGCTGCAGCGTCGCGGTCCCGTTCGTGTAATCCACGCGGATAGGTTTCGCCGCTGCCAATTGGAATTGCTTGTAATGAACGTCAAGGGTTGGAATTTCCAGATGCGCTTCCAGTCGGTTCTTGTCTGCCAGCGGCCCGCGGACTGTCGCGTGCAATTCCGTCTGGCCTGAAAGATCAGCCGCCTGCGCCGGAGCATAGATCGCCACCAGCGGCTGGAAATTGATCTTTCCACTATCAAGATGGATGTCCGCCATGTAGGGCGTTTCAATTCCTACAGTGCCGCGCGCTTTGATAAAGACCGTGGCCACGTCCGAATCCAGCGCAATCGTCGCCACGTGGTTCTGTATCGTGGTTTGAAACTTCATGCCCTGCACTGTCTGCTTTTGCATTTGCAGTTGCGGGACCTCGATCATCGCTTGCAACTGCGGATCTTTTATCGTCCCTTTCCCGTTCACGTTCAGGTTCACGCCTCCGGCAATCTGCATGTTGCGTGCAATCACGGTCTGTAATTTCTCCAGGCGAAAGTTCTGCGCTTGCACGTGGGCGTCATAACCTTGGTTCTTGGGGGAATAATTCACGTCTGCCGTAGCTGTACCGGCCGGCATTTGCACCGTCAGATTTGCCTTGACGGTGTTGCCGTCGCCCTCAAACTTTACGATCAGGTTCTGGATCGACTCAGTCGAAACTTTTGCCTTCGTAACCGTAAGTGTTCCCTGCCCTACCGGATTGAGTTGGGAGCCGTGTACTGAAACATTGAGCGCCAGCGTGCCGCTTACGGGATACGTCTTGTTCGCGAGCCGCTCCAGGTCAGCAATAGAAATCTGTGAACCAGAAATGTTCGCTGTGATTGGACTGGAAGAGGTGAAGGTCCATTGCTTCAATTTGGCTTGCGCGCTGAAATTGATGCTGCCCTGGGGCACAGCTTCCAAATCGCCATTGCTTAGCGTCACTTGCGACGGATTCGCGGTAAAAGCCGTGTGCAGGACCTTCCATGAGCTGCCTTTCACGCGGAAGTTGCGCGCGTCCATCTGGCCACTGATCTGCGGCGCCGCGAGAGAGCCGCTGACAGTCGCATTCATGTTGGCCGTTCCGTAAAGACCCAGAGGTTGTGCTGGTGGTTGTCCTGGAGCGGGTTTTTGTAGTGCTGCGGACAAAACCTCAAGTTCATGGAGGTCATTCGACCGGAGCGCAACCTGCAATTGCGAATGGTCGCTGATCTTGCCGTTCAGGTTAATGCTGGCTTGCGGCGTGCGAATGTAACTCTCTGTCAGCGCCAGTTGCTTGGTTGCCGCGGCATAGTCGGCATGGATCATGCCATTCAGCGGCATTGGCTGCGCGTGGCCCAGGCTGGCTTTGATCGTGGCATCGCTGTGCGCCACCAGATTATCAAGCGTCTTGGCCCAGCGGGCATTCGCGTCGGCGCTGACGCTGCCGCTCAGGTGCGCCTGCCGCATGGATGTGTTGTGAGTCGCCGCTTGCGCCTGATCAAGCGACAAGTCTTTCACCGAGGCCTGCAACTCCGCTATTGATGCTCCTGCCAAATCTTTAATCGTGAGCTTGCCGCTCAGCGTGCCGCCCATGATCCGGGCGCGAATATCATTCACTTCGGCATTGCCGCCTGCAAGCTGGTAGCGTGCGTAAAGATCTCGGATCTCCGTCTGCAAACTCGGCGTCTTCACGTTCAGCCCGCTGCTGCTCACATTACCGGCCACGGTGACCGTCTCCAGCATCGGCCGGTTTGGGTCTGCCTGGTACTTCATCTGCCCCGTCAGCCTTACCGTGCCTCCAGGAAGTGAAGGGTCTTTCAGAATTCTCTTGAAATCATTTGTGACCAGCGTGGCTTCATATCCGCCCGTAGCCTGCATATTTGGGGAGTTGTAATCATTCACGGTCGCATTCAACCCGACCCGCGATTCGCCTGCGCTAAGATCAAGTTTGTCCAGCGTGAACTGCTGCGGCGTCACCCCGAATTTCGCCTGCAGATTGTGTTCTACCGGCGCATATTTTCCGTACACGATCTTTCCAGCGTTGTAGCCAAGGTCGCCGGAATATTTCTTCTGGGTAGGATCGTAGTTGGCGCTGACCGCAAAGTTGTGGAGATCGGCCTCCAGCGGCGTTTTCTGGTCGTTGTAATAAATTTCCCCGTTGTTCAGACGCAGTTCGCGGATCGCCAGATCAAAAACATTTGTGTTACTGCTGCTGGCGCTTTTCTTTTCCGGCTTGGGCAGGTTGTTCTCACCCGCCTTATTGACGGACATCCGCGCGACCGGGTGATCCACAATGATGTCCCGTACATGCCACTTGCGGTTCAACAACGAATCAATGGTCAGGCCCACCTGCAAATGGTCCACCGACAGCAGCGGCTGGTTGGGATCCGTTTCTGCGCCATGAACTACTACGTTGTAAAGGTCCATGCTTAGATTGGACAGCCGAAGGTTGAAATCTCGCACCTCAAGCCGTGCGCCGGTCGATTCCCGAATACTGTGCTCGACCTTGGCCAGAATGCTCCGGCGAAAACCTTCGTTGTGATCGAGCAACAGCACCAGGGTGACTACCGTGCCCACAAGCAGCACAACGATCGCCGCCAGGCTCCACAAGACAACTTTTTTCCACTTATTCACCTTGTCCACCATTTCAGAAGCTCACCATTTCAGAACGCCTGTCCCAGCGTCACAAAGAACTGCACAGTCTTCACTCCAGGCGGCGCATTCAGCAGATGGCCAATATCAATGCGCACCGGGCCCACGGGCGTTTTATAACGCAGTCCGAACCCGACGGTATGGGTGAGATCAGAGATCACGTTCTTGAAACTCACGTTGGAATAAACATTGCCGGCGTCATAAAACAGCGCCCCGCCCAGAGTCCCACCCACAAGCGGGGCGGAAATGCCCATCGGGAAGCGCAGCTCAGAATTCAAAATCACAAGCTGCTTGCCCCCTACAGGCACGGTAATCTTTTGGCCGCAGTTCGGATTGTCCGCCGGACAGACTAAAACATCGCGTTGCGGTCCGGCCCCATTCAGGCTGAAGCCGCGGAGCGTACTGCCGCCGCCGGAGAAAAAGCTCTCGCTGATAGGGATGTGACGGCCGCCAAATGCATGTTCCATTCCCAGCCGGAGGCTGTTAGCCCACACCAGGGATGAATCGCTGGTAAGAGACTTGTAGTAAGCGGTCTGTCCCAGAAAGCGGCCAAAACTGGTGTTCGATCCCAGAAAGCTCGGGTTCACATCAACCTCAAAGCTTTCGTAAATTCCCTTGTGCGCGTCCAGCGGGTTGTCGCGTGAGTCACGGCTGTAGGACACTGACAAGGATGAAAGCCGCACGTTCTGGTCCTCCGGCCGCACCAGATCTGGTATCGCGATGTTTGAGAGATTCGTCCGGCGGAAGTCATAACGGAAGATCACAGATTTTTGCCGGTTCCTATCCAGATAGCGCTGGAATTGCATGCCCGCGCCGCCCAGTCTCGCTGTGAAGATCGGATTTTCACTGGTGCGTTCGCCGGAAAATATTACGGTGGAACTCCAGCCGGTGTTCCAGAACGTTGGATTGGCCCAGCTCGCGGACGCCCGTTGATCCAGCCTGCCGCCGAATGCAGACAGCGTTAGCGTTTCTGCCCGTCCGCGGAAATTTCTGCGTGTGTACTCAATGGATCCTTCCGGCCCCCAGAATGTCTTCTGGCTGGTGGTAAATGTCTGCGGCAGGCCCACGGGGGGAAGCCCCGGCAGCGCAATCGTTCCGCTGGGAATGCTCCCTCCGCGATTGATGACCTGGAAGCCGAATCCATACGCAATGCTATTGCGTTTTGATTCATGGAGCTTCACCAGCACGGCGGCGTTGGGATTATCGGTGATTGGCTCGCGACTATCCACGCTGGCCCAATCAAATACGCCCAGCGTATAGAGTTGGCTTTCACCGCGCAGGAGGGCCGTTTCGCTCAGCGGCTTGTCGACTTTGATATTCGCATTGCGCGCTATGATCTCTGGCCTTGTATGTTGCGCCCCGATCGGCTCGACGCTCGCCGTATGCACCTGTGGTCCTTCTTCCACTTGATAAATCACGTGCACATGATGCGGATCGTCTTTCGTGTGCTCGACTTTCGATTTGAAGGTCACGTTCAGAAAGCCCTTATCCAGGTACGTGGCCATGATCTGGTCGCGGTCTTTGGTGAGTAGTTGCGTCGAATACGGCTTTCCCGATTCCAAGTTCATACCCTTGGGCGCCAGCTCCTGCTGCGTGAGCGCCTTGTTGCCCTCCATCTGCAGTGATTCAACCACGTCACGCACTCCTTCTTCCACCTGGAACGCAAGTTGCAGCTCGTTGTTTTTGTTCACCACTTTGGGCGTGACTTTCACCTGGCTGTATCCGGCGCCGCGATACAGGCCTTCAATGTTCGTCACGCTTTTGCGCACCAGTTGCTCGCTGTACTTCCCATGCGAAAATGGGATCAAAGGCGTCCGCTTGGTCACCAGCACATGTGACTTCAGGTCCTTGTCAGAAAAATGTTCGTTGCCATGAAAGTCAATCGCCTCCACCTTGCCGCGTGGACCTTTGTCGATCTGATACAACACTGTCACGCTGCCAGAGGGGTCTCTCTGAATCTGGCTTTGAACCTTCGCGCCGAAAAACCCTTTTGCCTGAAAGTAAGATGTCAGGTCTTGGGCGCCTTCATTGACCAGGTCGGGATCCACGGCATTTTCCTGGTACATCGGAATAAGCTTTTTCTGCGTGCGTCCCCAGACGTGCGCCCCGGCAAGTTTGATCTCGATTTTCGGTCCTTCGATTACGTCGTACTTGATATCAGTCCGGTTTGTTTCAGCGTTGTATAGCGTTGACACCAGTTTGACCCGACCTGCCAGGAAGTGCTGATTTCCCAATTGCTGTTGCAGAAAAGCAGTTGCCGCAGTCAGCTTCTTCAGTGTGTATGGTTTTCCCGGCTTGATATAGGCACCTTTGATTCGTGCCCGTATACTGCGCAGACTGGCATTCAGCCTCGTGGTTTGTTCCTTCGACACGCCGGCAAGAATCACGTCTCCGAACTTGGCGCGTTTCCTCAAATTGATGTCATATTCCACATTGACCACACGGTGGTTATCGTCGGTCTGCATCTTCGGCTCTACGGTGGCCCGAAAGAATCCCGTCCGATGAAAGAACTCCAGCAGGCTCGATTCAGCCTCTTCCACTTTTTCCTGGGTGAAAGGCTCCTGCTTGGAATAGTTCGCGGCTTGCAGCAGACGGGTGTAGGAATAGACCTTCTCTGCTTTGGGAAAGGTGAAAACGCCAAAATAGTAGGCCGGCTTCAGCACAAATACCACATGCACTCCCTCGGCCGCCGGCGTTACCTGCACTTCCACATCTTTAAAGCCCCCGGCTTTCTTGAGCGCCGCCACGGTTTCGTCTATTTTGGCCTGCTCGTACGGCGCGTTGATCGGCTGCGCAATCGAAGCCCGCAGTCTGCGCGGAATGCCGTCGGGCTGGCCCGCGAGTTGCACTGATGAGACGCGTTGGCCTTCATAAGACACTGCCGCCGACGTAGCTTCGATCTGCTGCGAGTGAAGTCTGGAGGCAAAAGAAGTCAGCGCGGCTGCCGCGGCCACCACAAGTAGTAAAGTGCCGATCCATCTCCCAAAGTTTTTCATGCGTGTGAGGGTCTGCCATTCTGCCCGGCCAGGGATGCCGCAGCCTACCAAAGCAACTCCTTGTTTAGAGTTGTGAGAGAGACTTCTCGTTGCTCCCTCTGAAAGAACTGGCTGCCATGGCAGCATGATTGGGCACGTGGCAGAGTTGCTGCTGGCCTGACCTCGCATGAGCAGAGTTGCTGAGTTACTGATTGCAATCTCTTAGCTGGGCAGCAGAGCTGCGGATCAGAGCTCGATTCGCGGCGTGACGCAATCTGGTATGTCAACTCGCCTATTATGCCGATGCATCCAAACAGACAAAGGCTGGAAAAACGCGCCAGCCGGGAGACACTGATGCTTTGGACAGTTTTTGCCATTCTGCTACTGCTGTGGCTGTTGGGTTGGGGGTTCCACGTTGCCGGAAGTCTGATACACCTGATTCTGGTGATCGCAGTGGTAGTGCTGCTGGTTGAAGTGATTACGGGACGCAGAGCAGCTATTTGATCGCAACTTCCTGCTATCGGAAACACTGGTTCAGCTTCCGCCGGAGTCTGGCATGGGCATTCGTTACCGCGAGTTTCCAAGCTCGACCAATTTCGCGTCGATTTCACTCAGGGCCTGGCGCAATGAGGCCGTGTAACGCTCATTGGTGGAAGCTTCGATCTGATGCACGATATACGCGCGGGAGAGCTTTAGGCTATCGCGCTCGTGGCGGACTTTCTTCTCGACGTCAGTAAGCGGCGGCTTCGAGCCTGACGCCGCGCCATCATTGGCAGTTTCCATCTGCGCCTCAACCGATTTGCTTTCCCAACCTCTAGCCATATCTCCTAATTATAGGGATTTTGCACCGATTCCGAGCTGCTCTTCCCGCAAGAATTTATAATCCACGCGATGAATAAATGCTTTCTGATCCTTGCTTGCGCCATGATCTTGCTGTTCTGCCCGGTCACCGTTGCTGAACCGCAGGCCCCGCTTTCGCCCGAACACCAGGCCGCCCATGACATTTTCAAGCAACTTATTGAAATCAACACCACTGATACGCCGGCTGGGAACGTCACGACTGCGGCGGAAGCCATGGCCGCGCGCTTTCGCGCCGCCGGATTCGCTCCCGAAGACATCCATGTAGATGGGCCGCTACCGAACAAGAAGAATCTCGTTGTGCGGCTGCACGGCCGCGGTCCCGGCAGACCCATCCTGTTTCTCGCCCACCTGGACGTGGTGGAAGCGCTGCGCCAGGACTGGTCCATGGATCCATTCAAGTTCACTGAGGTGGATGGCTTCTTTTATGGCCGCGGCACTTCGGATATCAAACAGGGCGACACGCTTTTGGTTGCTAACTTCATCCGCTTGAAAAAAGAAGGCTGGGCCCCGGCACGCGACCTGGTCCTTGCGCTCACGGCGGACGAAGAAGGTGGCCAATCCAACGGAGTGCAATGGCTCACTAAAAACCATAGCGACTGGATTGATGCCGAATACTGCATCAACACCGACGCCGGAGACTTTGAAGCCAAAAAGGGCAAACGCCTGCTGCTGGGCATGCAGACCAGCGAAAAAAATTACGTCGATTTTCGTCTGGAAGTGAGGAGCAATGGCGGGCACAGCTCGCGGCCGGTGAAAGACAACGCCATCTATCATCTCTCCCAGGGCCTGGCCCGCCTCGCGGATTTTGATTTTCCAGTGAGCCTCAACGAGACAACGCGAGGATACTTCGAACGCACAGCCTCCCTGGAGGCTCCCGCCACCGGCGCCGATTTTCGCGCCATAATTGGTCCCGACCATGACAAAGCGCGAAATGCCGCAAAGCGTCTGGGCCAGTCAGCATTCTTCAATGCGCTTCTCCGTACCACTTGCGTGGCCACGCGTCTGGAAGGTGGGCACGCCAACAACGCGCTGCCCCAAACCGCCGCCGCAAACGTCAATTGCCGCATGCTTCCCCAGGATTCATTGCAGAACGTACAAGACACACTGAAGCGGGTGCTCGCCGATGATCGCATTGTAGTGAGCGTGGTGGGAGAAGCTATTCCAGCACCTGCTTCCGCTATCAATCCGGCAATTGTGAGCAAGCTGGAGGCTCTCAGCCGCAAATTGTATGGCGGCCTTCCCATTGTTCCGGTAATGGATACCGGCGCCAGCGATGGGAAATACCTTCGTATTGCCGGAATTCCCGCGTATGGCGTTCCCGGAGTATTTGAAGACGTGGATGACACACGCGCGCACGGCAAAGACGAACGCATCGGCGTAAAGGATTTTTATGATGGCGTGGACTTCTATTATGAATTCATAAAATTGCTCGGCGCGCAATAGCCGCCACGCGAACTAGCCGGGCCCACTGCGGCAAAAGAGTGGCTCCTTTAGGGCCGCGTTAAGGGAATAGATGATTTCGGGCTTTGGCCCTGGAATTTAGAAACTAATTGCTAGTTGCTAATGGAAGGAGAGCCGATGTCAGCTCCACTAAATGACGCTGACGCCATCACTGTCCGCCGCAGTGAGTTAGCTTGTCCCGCGCATTCGCTCAAGATGATGGCGAAAGCGGCGGCCAGCGAAGCGGACGAGGTTGTCTTTGATTTGGAAGACGGCTGCGCTCCGTCGCAGAAGGTTACCGCGCGCACAACGCTGGTTGAAGCCTTCACGACGCTCGATTTCCGCGGAAAGATTCGCGCCTTCCGCGCCAATGGGATCCACACAAAGTTTTTCTATCGTGACGTAATTGACGTGGTTGAAGCGGCCGGCAGAAACATTGATGTAGTCGTGGTCCCAAAAGTACAAGATGCCGCTGACGTGATCTTCGCCGACCGCCTGTTAACGCAAGTTGAGCAGAACATCGGGCTTCCCGTCGGACGCATCCGGTTGGAGGTGCTGATTGAGAACGCGAAAGGCGTCCTCCATGCCGAGCACATTGCAGCTTCAACGCCCCGACTGGCTGGCTTGATTTTCGGCGTGGTGGATTATGCGGGCAATATCGGCGCGCGCGATGCGGTACGCGAACAGTTTGCGCTTTATCACTACCCCAAGGCCAAGACGGTGGCCGCGGCGCGCGCCGCCGGCATTAGCGTCGTAGATGGCGTCACACTTCAGTTTCGCGACTTGCAGCAGTGCGAACATGACGCGATTTCTGCTGCGCAGATGGGCTTTGACGGCAAATGGGCCATTCACCCAGATCAGGTGCCTGTCATCAACCGTGTCTTCACTCCTTCACCGGAAGAAATTACTCGGGCACGGGAAATTATCAACCTTTACGAACAGGCTGACCTCAACTCCGGCACTGGCGCAATCGTTTACAAAGACGAGATGGTGGATGCCGCCAGTTTGCCTGCCGAACGCAAGAAGCTGGCAATTGCCAGAAAAACTGGTCTGCTATAAGAAGGCTGCTGCAAACCGAAATATTTAACTCTATGGAAACAAGAACTCAATCCCTGCTAAACCTGATCACGCATTCCCACCTCTACGATCTGGCGCAGCCGTATTTCGTAGGTATGCCGCATCATCCCGTTCATCCGCCGTTTCTTTTCAGCCTGACCAAGATGCATGGTGACTACGTGATGCCGAATGGCGGCAGCTCCACCTCTGAAGCGCTGGCTCTGGGCGGCCACCTGGGAACGCATATTGACGCGCTGTGTCATTTTTCCTGTGGAGGCAAGCTCCATGGCGGGCATGACGTTGCATCCGTGCAATCTTATAGCGGAGGAATGCAGGAGCATTCCATCGACACGCTGGCTCCCATCGCGCGCCGGGGAGTTCTCCTCGATATTGCCGGACAGCAAAACGCAGCAAACCTGCCCACCGATTTTGAGATCACGCCCGAACACATGGAAACAGCCGCCCGAGCGCATGGAATTGAAATCAGACCCGCTGACATCGTGTTGCTGCGCACCGGATGGGGAGCGTTCTTTTCTGACGTGCCGCGGTTTGAGTCCCAGATGCGCGGCCCCGGTCCCTCTAAAAAAGGAGCGCGATGGCTTAGCAGCAAAGGCATTTTTGCCGCCGGATCGGACACCATCAACTTTGAACTGGTTCCGTCGCGCACGATGCCGGTCCATGTGCACCTGCTGGTGGAAAGCGGTATTCACATTATCGAGTGCCTTAACCTGGAGCGCCTGGCCGCCGAGCATGTCTATGAATTTGTATTTGTCGCGTCGCCATTGAAGATTCGCGGCGGTACCGGGTCTCCGATACGGCCGTTTGCTCTGAAAGCGTAAGCCCCTTATTGCGGTGCTGAAGTCAGGGGAATTAAAATACGCCGTTCCGTAAAGAAAGCTTACGTCCTCGCCTATGTCTTCCACTACTCAAGCCGATTTGCGCCAGGAACTGAAGCGTGCCGTCAGCGAATTGTGCTGCAACTTTCCTGATGCCTACTGGCGTGATCTGGATAGTCAGCGCGCTTATCCTGAGACTTTTGTTCAGGCGCTCACCAAAGCGGGGTACATGGCCACGCTTATTCCGGAAGAATACGGCGGCGCTGGCCTGGGGATTGTGGAGGCCGTAACCATTCTTGAAGAAATCCATCGCTCGGGGGGAAATGCCGCGGCCTGCCACGCGCAAATGTACGTAATGGGAACGCTCTTGCGGCATGGCTCGGAAATCCAGAAGAAGAAGTACCTGCCGGCATTGGCTCGCGGTGAGCTTCGGCTTCAGGCCTTTGGCGTAAGCGAGCCAACTACTGGTTCAGATACCACGCAGATGAAGACCTTTGCCCGCCGCGTCGCCGACACGTACGTGGTGAAGGGCCAAAAGATATGGATTTCTCGAGCCGAGCATTCTGACCTGATGCTGCTGGTGGCCCGAACTACGCCTATTGAACAGGTCAAGAAGCGCAGTGAAGGGCTCTCCGTCCTGCTGGTAGACCTGCGCGATGCCAGGAATCACGGCCTTACCATCCGTCCAATTCGCACCATGATAAACCACGCTACGACCGAAGTGTTTCTTGATGACGTGGAAGTTCCTGCTGAAAATCTTGTCGGCGAAGAGGGCCAAGGCTTCCGCTATCTGCTGGACGGCCTGAACGCCGAGCGCATCCTGATTGCGGCCGAATGCATTGGCGACGGGCGGTGGTTTCTGGAGCGAGCCTGCCGTTACGCGAAAGAACGTGTCGTATTTGGCCGGCCAATTGGCCAGAACCAGGGCATTCAGTTCCCTCTTGCGCGTGCTTACGCCAACGTTGAAGCTGCATCCTTATGGTCGAAAAGGCGGCGGCGCTGTTCGACTCACGCCAGCCATGCGGCCCGCAAGCCAACATGGCCAAGCTGCTGGCAGCGGATGCATCCTGGGAATCGGCCAACGCGACGGTGCAGACATATGGCGGCTTCGGTTTTGCGGAGGAATATGACGTAGAACGCAAGTTCCGTGAAACACGGCTATACCAGGTAGCACCGGTTTCCACCAATCTTATCCTTTCTTATATTGCCGAACACGTGCTGGAACTGCCGCGTTCGTACTGACGCTGGAGAGCAACCATGACGGTAAAACAAGGCTGGATCGGACGCGTCTACGAAGATTTCGAGGTAGGCGACATCTACCAGCATTCGCTGGGCCGCACCGTGATTGCCGCGGACAACATCTGGTTCACGCTGCTCACGCAGAATACCAATCCGATTCACTTTGACGCCGCTTATAGCGCCCAAACCGAATATGGCAAGCCGCTGGTTGATTCCACTTTTACCTTGGCGCTGGTGACCGGCCAGTCGGTTTCCGATGTATCACAAAACGCCATGGCAAATCTGGGCTGGGATGAAGTCCGCCTGCCCAATCCGCTCTTCGAAGGCGACACGGTTTATTCCCGCAGCGAAGTTCTGGAAAAGCGCGAGTCCAAATCAAGGGCTAACGTTGGTATTGTGAAGGTGAGGACTATCGGATACAAACAGGATGGCATCGTGGTAATCGAATTTACCCGCACCATGATGATTTACAAACGTGGGCATGTCCCGGTGATCCCGCGACCTAAAATCGTTGCCCCCACAAAATAGGCGACCTCA
>DASYKK010000404.1:0-5458 GCA_035995565.1 Candidatus Angelobacter sp. | reverse complement strand
TGGTTCATGCGCTCGCCCAGATCGACGGCCTGCAGCGCGGCCTTGGCGCGGGCAATACGTTCGTCAGAGGGCGTGCCGCTATAGATCAAAGGCAGTTCAACGTTGTGCAGCGCGGTGGCGCGGGCAAGCAGGTTGAACGTCTGAAAAACAAAACCGATTTCGCGATTGCGAATGCGGGCCAGTTCGTCGTCGTCAAGCTCGCTGACCAGGTTGCTGTTGAGCCAATAGCGGCCCTGGGTGGGTGTATCCAGGCAGCCAATCAGGTTCATCAGCGTGGATTTGCCGGAGCCTGACGGGCCCATGATGGCAACATATTCGCCGCGATCGATGCGCAGGTTCACGCCGCGCAGCGCATGCACCTGTTCTTGACCCATAACGTAGGTCTTCCACAGATTTTCCGTGCAGATGATGCATTCGGAAGGCGGCGCTATCACCTTTTCAGAAATGTCGGCTACTTGTGTTGACATCACTTTCTCCTGGTCTGTTGCCACACCAACCCCACTCAATAAATGTTAGACGTTGAAAAGGCGCAAGAGTTACGACTCTCCCAGCTTGGCTACGGAATTATCCACTTTCACGCCGGCGCCGTTGCGCAGGGTCTTGAGAACTTTATAGCTGCCGGTAATGATTTCGTCGCCCGGCTGAAGGCCACTTTTTACCTGAATTTCCGTGCTTCCAGTCAGGCCGGTAACCACCTCATGGAACTCGGCCTTTTTGTTCTTGATTACAAATACGCCCTGAACATCAGTGTTTTCTTTCTTCACCGGCGCAACCGGAGCGGTCTTGTCGACCGGCTTGGCGGTCTTTTTCTGCGCATCCAGATCGTTCTTGTCACGCATGGTGAGCGCCTGAATGGGAATGGCCACGGCATCATGCGCCAGGCCGGTGGTGATCTTGGCGGTGGCGGAAAGTCCGGGACGAAGATTGGCCGGAGGATCGATCAAGGTAATGACAACCTTGAAGTCCTTGGCTTCCTGGCCGCCGGAGAGGCTTTGCGAAGTGGAAACGCCGGTGGAGCGGATGATGGCGTTGTCGCCGATTTCGCTGACCTTGCCTTTGAAAACCTGGTTGGGAATCGCGTCAATGGTGACTTCCGCCGGCTGATCGAGTTTTACGTTGACGATGTCGGTTTCATCGACCTGCACTTCCGCGGTGATGACTGACATGTCTGCAACCGTCATAAGCGTGCTGCCGGGAGAATTCTGTATGCCCATGACCACGGTCTCGCCTTCATGAACGGGAAGGTTCGTCACGGTGCCGTTAA
Organism: Candidatus Angelobacter sp.; assembly: GCA_035995565.1. GTDB lineage: Bacteria > Acidobacteriota > Terriglobia > Terriglobales > Acidobacteriaceae > Angelobacter. Next base: position 4,194 of record DASYKK010000404.1, on the reverse strand, counting down.
AGGGCGCGCTGTAGGTAGTCTTGCTCAGAACATCATTCACGCGGGTGAGTTGGGCTTGTGCCTGGCCCACGCGTCCATGGGCTGAATCCACTTGGGCCTTGCTTTGGGCGACACGCGCGATGTCCTGGGCGTGAACGGCTTCGGCAACTTCATAAGCGGCTTTCTTGGTGTCGTAATCCGCTTTGGAGATCAGGTTGTTTTTAAAAAGATTTTCTGCCCGTTCATATTCCAGCCTGGTGCGGGCAAAATCCGCGGTGCTGCTCTTGAGCTGTGCATGCGCGGTGTTCAGCGCGGCTTCAGCGGCGACGGCGTCAGTTTGCGAGCTGGAGACGGTCGCGCGGGTCATAGCTACGTCGGCCGCGGACTGCACGTTTTCAAGCTGGGCCAATACCTGGTTCTTCTTGACGGTATCGCCTTCCCGCACGAATAGACGGACGATCCGTCCCATGGCGTTCGCGCCCACGTTGACGATCGTCTTGGGCTTGATCTGGCCGGAAGCTGTGACGACGGAGGAAATATCCTGCTTATAAACCTTGCCGGTCTGGACGGTGACAACGTTTTTCTGGCTCTGATTGACGGTGAAGCCAACGATCGCGCCCAGCAATACGATCACACCTAAAATGATGGCGATTTTCTTTGCGTTCATGAGCTACCTTCCGGCACACCACGGCGGTTTATGCACACCTTATATACGCCGGCAGGACTGGGAAAGTTCCTTCGTCTGGCAGGTGTACTCGCATGAAGCGTTCATTTGTGGATGAGCGGGTACCGTTTACGATTATAACGGTAAGCGGTTTCCCGTTCTACATGATTTTGATGAAGTAAAGAGACGAAAAATAGGTAGCAAGGAATGTCCCAAATCGCATTCTAAGGTCGGTAAGAAAAGGGCGGATTCGGCGTTCCATCCTTGATTAAAGGCTTGTAAAAGACTTAGAATCCAAGTATCTGCCCGTTTGAAGGAGGGCTCTGTGCTGCCCAGTTATTCCCGTTTTTATACCGTGTTTTTATTGGCTATGTTGGTTGGTTCAGGGTGTTTTGCAGTCCAGGCCCAGGAAAAAGACGCAAAGTCGGGTGTTTCAGGCCAGGCGCAGGCGGATCGACAGCAGGACCCGCTGAAACGTCCGCGGAAAAAAGACGACAAAGCAGCGAATATCGAAAAGCTGGGCGGGGTGTACAAGAAGTGGCTGGATGAGGATGTCCGGTGGATCATCACGGATGAAGAGCTGTCCGCGTTCAAGAAGCTGGCCAATAACGCCGAGCGCGATGTGTTTATCGAGGGATTCTGGCAACGCCGCGACCCCACGCCTGATACCGCTGAAAACGAATATAAAGAAGAACACTACCGGCGCATAGCTTACGCCAACGAGCACTATGCCGCTGGCATGCCGGGCTGGCGCACTGACCGCGGAAGAATCTACATAATGTATGGTCCGCCTACGTCCACAGACTCTCATCCCATGGGCGGCCCGTATCAGCGCTCAGCGGAAGAAGGCGGCGGGCAGACTTCAACGTTCCCGTTTGAAGTATGGCGTTATCGCTATCTGGAAGGTATCGGGCAGGAAATCGAAATCGAATTCGTTGACGATTGCGGCTGCGGCGCCTATCAAATGACGCTGGATCGTTCCAAGAAAGACGCCCTGCTGCACGTTCCCAATGCCGGCCTCACCACCATGGAAGAAATGGGCCAGGCCAATAAGGCTGACCGCTTCCGCGGCGGTCTTGAGTCCATTGGCGCGGGTCCTTTCAACAGGAACAACGAATCCAAGCAGTTTGACCGGATGGAGACTTTTGCCAAGCTGAACCGCGCGCCCGACATCAAGTTTAAAGACCTGCAAAACGAACTGGTCACCCACAAATTCCGCACCAACCTGCTGCCTTTCGATGTACAGGTTGACTTCGTCAAGCTGACTTCAGACACGGTGCTGGTCCCGATCACGCTGCAGGTCCCGCTCAAAGGCCTTACCTTTGCCAATAAAGATGGCGTTCAGCGCGCGGTTGTCAACGTTTACGGCCAGTTAACCAAACTTTCCGGCCAGATTGTGCAGACGTTTGAAGAAACCCTGCACCGTGATATTCCGGCCGAGCTGCTGGAAAAGGAAATCAGCAACACATCGCTCTATTGGAAGGCTCTGCCCATGCGCCCGGGGCTCTACCGGCTTGACGTGGTGATGAAAGACGTGAACGGCGACAAGACTGGTATTTTCAGCCGCAGCTATACCGTCCCCGATTTTGGCGACGAAAAACTTACTTCTTCCACGCTGATACTTGCCGACCAGATGGAGCCCGTCCCGGCACGCGAAGTGGGCACGGGAAACTTCGTGATTGGCACCAACAAGGTCCGGCCCAAGGTGCAATCGTCTGATGGCAAGCCGGCCGCTTTTAAGCAGAAAGAAAAGATCAATTTCTGGCTTCAGGTTTACAATCTTGGGGTTGACCAGAAGACCAACAAGCCTTCGGCCACGGTGGAATATCAGGTAGTAAACACCGCGACGAACAAGCATGTGCTAGACTTCACGGAATCAACGGCCCAGATGGGAAACGTTGGCGAGCAGGTGACCCTTGGCAAAAGCCTGCAATTGAGCCAGCTTGATCCCGGCATATACCAGGTAACCATTAAAGTGAACGACCAGATTTCCAAACAAACGATCTCGCCTACGGCGAAGTTTTCCGTACAGCAGTAGCTGTAAGGGCTCCACTTTTATTTGAGGTGGTGGTTATGACCCGCAAATTCGGATTCTTATTGGTGGTCCTGTTGGCATGGGCGCCGCTTCATGCGGCCAGCGTTGGAGCCATTGCAGGATACGTCAAAGACAGTTCCGGAGCGCCCCAGATGGGCGCGGTGGTGGAGGTCTTCGTTTCCGCCGCCAAAATGGGTACCACCGTCTTCACCGATTCGCGCGGCTACTACCTGGCCAACAATCTGCCCGCCGGTAATTATTACGTAAAAGTTACGGCCCCGTCCTTCCTGCCTTCACTGCGGGAAAACATCCTTCTTCATTCTGGCGCGCACGTCATCATCAACCTCACCGTCAATACCCTGGCGGATGCGCTACAACTGATGCCTACCCGCCGCTCTGACTCCGACGAGGCTGACGAATGGCATTGGACCCTGCGCTCGGCCGCCAACCGCCCGATCCTTCGCGTGCTGGAAAAAGATAAAGACAGTAGTGACAGTTCGTCCCTGGTCGTGGTCTCGCACAATAAAGTCTCGCACGATAAGTCTGAGCGTGGCGGCAGCGATGACGCGTTGAAAGCCAGCGTTGCTTTTATCGCAGGCGGCGGCGCCGGTGGCTTTGGCGGCGCAAGCGACGTGACTACGGCTTTCGCGCTGGAGAAATCGCTGTTTTCTTCCGGCATGCTGTCCTTCAACGGAAACATTGGCGCTTCGTCGGGCGATCCCACAGGCGTGCTGCGCGCTTCGTACTCGCATGACCTCGGTGATTCTTCCCGCCCGACCTTTACCGTGACCTACCGGCATTTTGCCGCGCCCGGCGTCGCTGTTCAGAACTCACCATACGCCGCCGTGACCATGAGCAGTTCTGACAGCACGACCATCGCCGGCTTCATCGACCTGAACTACGGCGCTGATCTGCAATCCACTGAGTTTGCCAAACGCGTGATTGCTCTTCGGCCCCATGGCTCGGTGGACGTGCACCTTTCCCCTAACCTGCTGGTTGAGTACCGTTACGCTACTTCCGAGCCTGACATGCGCGCGGCCAAAGGTTTTGACACTGCTCCCGCCGATCTTAGCGAGTCCGGCCCGCGGATGGCCCTGCTGAATGGCCAGCCGCAAGTAGAAAAAGCCGCACATCACGAGCTTTCCGTTTCACGCCGCATGGGCGATACCAGCGTGCAGATTGCCGCGTTCTTTGACCAGGTGCATAACGCAGTGCTCACCGGCGCCGGCGACCCTTCCAGCTATTCCGACGATGTGTTACCTGACGTTTATTCCGGCACATTTTCTTACGGCTATACGCCGGGCGTAAGCAGCACCGGAGCACGCGTGGTGCTGCAGCGGAAGATTTCTGACGATCTTACAGCCACCGTGGACTATTCCACCGGTCAGGCGATTGTGGCGGAATCAGCCGCCGAGTGGCAGGCCCTGGCGCAGGCCATGAGCACCAGCCGCCAGCATTCGGTTGGAACCAAGCTTTACGGTCACATTCCTTCGACCGGCACGCGCTGGATTGCCTC
>DASYKK010000403.1:0-4119 GCA_035995565.1 Candidatus Angelobacter sp. | reverse complement strand
GCTGAAAGCACTGACCAGTTGCTGGGCGAAGCGCTGGGCAAGAAATACGTGGAGAAATATTTTCCGCCGGAAGCCAAAGCGCGTGCGCAGGAGATGGTGAAAAACATTCTTGCCGCCATGCATGACACCATCGAAGGCCTGGAATGGATGGGGCCGGACACGAAAAAGAAAGCGCTGGAAAAACTTTCCACCTTTAATCCCAAGATCGGCTATCCGGACAAATGGAAAGATTACAGCAGCATTAAGATGGCCCGCGATTCTTACTGGGACAACGCCATCGCTGCCGAAAAGTGGAACGTGAACGATGATCGCGCGCAGATTGGCAAGCCCACTGACCGCGGACGCTGGGGCATGACGCCGCCTACGTCCAATGCTTACTACAATCCTCTGCTGAACGAAATCGTTTTCCCTGCCGGCATTCTGCAGCAGCCGTCATTCAGCGTGGAAAATGCGGACGCCATCAACTATGGCGGCATTGGTGTGGTAATCGGCCATGAAATCAGCCACGGCTTCGACGATCAAGGCGCGCAGTTTGACGCGCAAGGCCGCCTCAACAACTGGTGGACGCCCGAAGACATGAAGCGTTTTCAAGAGCGCACTTCCTGCGTTGTGCGCCAGTTCGATAGTTATTTCATCGAGCCAAACATTCACCACAATGGGAAGCTCGTTCTGGGAGAGAGCATTGGCGATCTGGCCGGCGCCAAAATCGCTTTTCTGGCTTTCAAGAAAGCGCAACAAGCCCACCCTGAGCCCACCATCGACGGGTACACGCCGGAACAGCAATTCTTTATTGCCTGGGGACAGTGGCGCGGCGATGAAATTCGTCCGGAAACGCAACGCACCATGGTCCAGGGCGATCCGCATCCGATTGGAAAATATCGCGTGATTGGGCCGCTCTCCAACCTGCCGGAATTCAAGCAGGCATTTAGCTGCAAAGATGGCTCCACAATGGTGCGTCCGGAAGCCGATCGTTGCACCGTGTGGTAGAAATCGGAAGACCCGCGTCGTTAATTACAACAAAAAAGCCATGCGCCGCCGCATGGCTTTTCACTTCGCAAACAATCAATATCGGCGCCAACCGCCGCCGCTGCCGTAGCCCTGTTGATATCCACTCTCGTACGCCTGTCGGTAGGATTGTTTGTAGTAATTCTTGTCGCCAAAGCTTGAGCTGTAACCATGATCGGCATGTTTGTAGTTGCTGTCCTGCGTTGGCCGATTGCTGTGGCCACTTCGCCGGTCGCGCGAGCCGTCATTAATTCCATCCTGGTAGCCATACTGCCTCGCCGAATTCGCTCCGTAGCCTCCATTGCCGCCACGCCGCCAACCCCAGCCTCCGCGGCCACGATCATCTCGATCGCCATCTCCATCGCGGCCATTGCGATACCCGGCTGTCTGCTGGAAGCCGCGCTCATAACCTGAGCGATAAGCCTGGCGGTCATCGCGCTCGCGCCACCGGCTGTTATTCGGATTGAATCTCCGATTGTGCCGACCATCGGACTGTCCCTGGCTAAAACCGTCCCGGAACGCCTGCCGATCGTCGTTGTCGCGCTGTCCCCATCCCCATTGCACTGGGACCACGCTTTGTGCCACCGCCAAAGTCGTGGTTCCCGCCATTAACGCTGCTCCCAACAGCATCGCCTTCATATGTTTCATGGACCCTCCCGTTAACGCCGTCAGGACTTCCCGGTCATCAACGCTCAAATGGACTTCTCTTATGGAGTGCAAACACTTTTCGCGATGCAATCTCTCTTGCACTCGGTTAAGTTGTGTTAGCGGAGGGTAAGGAATAGTTGGGACAAGTGCTCCAAATCAAATGCCTACGAGCGTGTTCAAGGAACCCTCATAACACGCTCCGGGGATTGCGAAAATGAACATTTGCCGCAGGGCATTTATCTCGATTTCGCGAATTCCACTTCTCGCGGCCGCTGCGCATATCCTTCAACCGTATGCGGCCTCACCGCCTGAAAATAGCTGACCAGCTTCTTGACGTAGGTCGGAACCGGCGTGTACTGCATGCCCAGCTCTGCCTTGCTGCGCGCGTTGTCGAGTGAAGACATCCAGCGTCCGCTGAAGGGAGAGCAATGCGGCAACAAACCTTCGTGGTTAAGTTCTTCCCGCGGCACGCCAACAATCTTTACCGGGCAATGCATCGTCTCCGCCAGCAACTCCAGAAACTGAACTAGAGATAAAGTTTCATCCTGCCCAATGTTATAAGCGCATCCTTGGCCCTGGCCATTTTCGGCCAGGCGCACAATCGCCTGCACCACGTCTTCACCATAGACATGCCGCACCGGCGCACCATCTGCATCAGGTATCAACACCGGGCCGCCATCTTGAATGCGCAGAAAATACCCGTAGATCCGGTCGTAGTGGTCGCGTTCGCTGTTGACCATGGGCAGCCGCAGGCTGGTAGAAGGAAATTTGCGCTCCGTCCACGCGCGTGCAAACACGTCTTCCGCTGCACGTTTGTCGAAACCATACTGCCAGTTCTCGTGTTCAGAGACTTCTGACTTCGGCGGCTCAGCCATCACTGGACCAGGATAGTCTTCTTCCTTAAACGGTCGCTCGACGCCCACGCGCACCAGATATACCTGCCCCGTGCTGAGGAAGATGTAGCGCCCAACGCGGCCCGCAAATAACTCCACTGCGGCCTCCGCTTCAGCGCCGGTGTAAAGGGTCGTATCGATCACCAGATCGAATTCCCTGCTGCCCAAAGCCTGCTTCATGTGCCCAGCGTCACTCCGATCACCGCGCAGCCGTTCAACTTCTTCCGGCAAATCGTTTCGTGTCTGGCCGCGATTGAACACCGCAACTTCATATCCGCGTTGCAGCAGAGCGTGAACAATCGATGGGCCCAGGTTTCTTGTGCCGCCGATAATGAGTGAGCGCATGCCGGACATTGTAACTTGTGTTCCTCACCACGCTACATTCGCATAAAACGCATTGTTCCCCGTTCTCAAATCCTTGCCGTAAAGCAGCACCACGCCCACGCCCAGCACATTCAATTTCGCTTGCGGACCGGTATCGAACAGCCACTTGTGCGGACCAAGGGTTGACGATGAATCCAGTATCTTGCCCCAATCCAGAAATGGTCCCAGCTTCACTGTCAGAATTCCGTTTGCGTACACATGCTTGTCGCTTTCCCAGTTAGAAAGAAAGTAATCATGGCCCAGCGGCGCGCTTCCCTTCTGGTCGTGCCGCGTGCCGGCATGCGCCCTCAACGGCAGATCATTATCGCGTTCCACGCCCAGCATAAAGAGCTCATCGAAAGGTATTTTCCCAAAAGTCTTGCCCGCCCGGATATGCCATTGCGTTTCGTAATCGTCGCCCCGGTCGCGCGGAAACCAGTGCATGCCAAGCATGCCCTGAAGTTTTTCAAACGCTTGCCCCGGCTGCGACCATACGCGGCCTGCCTGGGAATTTGCACTGCTGGAAATCGTCAGGCGCTTTTCCGGCGATCGCCATAGCTCGTATGTGAACTGTGCTTTCTGCTTGACCTGATAGCCCTGGGCGAGCAGCTCTGGCGTCAACGCGACTCCGGGAACAACATTGCGAAAATCTCGGTGCGAGATCTCCACTCCGGTCGTCCAGGTCCAGCGCGCGCCCACGAAATTGGAAATCTCCGCGCTCGCGCTTTCTCGGCGAAGGTTCAGCGCACCCAGTACCGTGCTGGGCCCGGTGAATGACGTTTGCACCGTCCAGTTCTCATTCCGCAAATCAGCGCCCACGCGGTACCGCCATTTCGGGTTTCCGCTAAGCGGGCCTGAGACATTGACCACGGCGCGCCGTTTGTCGGTATCAAAGCGGAGCAATGAAACAATATTCGTGCCTGAGCCGCGCGCGTTGTAATACTCCGGCGTGATCTCTTCAAACAGTATTCCGCTGAACATGCGGACTAGCGCCTGCAGTTTGCTGTTACCAAAGCCGTTCAGTTCTTGCGCGCGAAAGATGGCGTCAAACTTTCCGTCAGGCCGTGCCGCAAGGTTGATCTTGTAGGTGGGAAAGATTTCCAGACCGCGCAGTCGAACATTACTGGCCAGCAACTCATCCAGTGTTAACGTGTTGGCGGGGGCGAAAGCAAACGCATGGTCCAGCAGCGCCGGGCGCACTCGCAAAGCG
>DASYKK010000402.1:0-2591 GCA_035995565.1 Candidatus Angelobacter sp. | reverse complement strand
ATATCCGGTGCCGACAAACCGCTGGTGACGGATCGCGGTGTAACCTTTTTCCGCGCACCTGAATTCCTTTTCCTGAAGGCGCGAATACGCCGTCATGCCTTCACGCGCGTAGCCATGCGCGAGTTCAAACATGCTGTAATTCAGCGCGTGGAAGCCGGCCAGCGTGACAAACTGGAACTTGTATCCCATGGCGGCCAGCTCAGTCTGGAATTTCGCGATGCTGGCTTCGTCCAGCTTCTTCTTCCAGTGGAAGGAAGGAGAGCAGTTGTAGGCCAGCAGCTTGCCGGGGAACTTCTCATGGATGGCTTCAGCAAAGCGCCGCGCCTCTTCGATATTTGGCTCAGAGGTTTCGCACCAGATCATGTCGGCATATGGAGCATAGATCAGGCCGCGGGCAATCGCCGCGTCAATGCCGCCCTTGAAGCCGAGGAAGCCTTCAGGCGTGCGTTCGCCGGTCAGGAATTCTACGTCACGCAGGTCGCTGTCTGAGGTAAGCAGTTTGGCGCCATTGGCGTCTGTGCGTGCGATGAGGATTGTGGGGACGCCTTGAATATCGGCCGCCAGCCGTGCTGCTACCAGCTTCTGCACGAATTCCTGTGCCGGAACAAGTACCTTGCCGCCCATGTGCCCGCATTTTTTGGCGGAGGCCAGCTGGTCTTCAAAATGGACTGCCGCCGCGCCTGCCTCGATCATCGACTTCATCAATTCGAAGGCGTTCAGGCTGCCACCGAAACCGGCTTCCGCGTCGGCTACGATCGGTGCGAACCAGTACATGCCGTTCTTGCCTTCGGCATGATGCATCTGGTCAGCACGAAGGAAAGCATTGTTGATTTCCTTCACCACGTTGGGAACGCTATTGCACGGATACAGGCTTTGGTCGGGATACATCTGTCCCGCAAGGTTGGCGTCTCCGGCTACCTGCCACCCGCTCAAATAAATAGCTTTCAGGCCAGCAAGCACCTGCTGTACTGCCTGATTGCCGGTCATCGCGCCCAGAGCTTTTACGAACGGTTCCGTGTGAAGCATGTCCCAGAGGCGTAACGAACCCAGGCAAGCCAGTGTGTACTCAATCTGTACGCTCCCACGCAGCCGGATCACGTCTCTTGCCGAGTACGGCCGTTCAATGCCGGTCCAGCGGGGATCTTGAATCCATCTTTCCTGTAAGCGTTGTTCTGGGGTCTGTCTCACGATGAAGCCTCCGTTAATCTGTGGGTAAGATTTCCGGGCAGAAAAGAAGATTTCTTTCTGCCGCCCCCATTAGATGCGTGTGCGGTTCGGGTTGCAAACCTACACGTCCGATTCGGACGACTTGGACGGAAGTGCTATGATTTGAGCACTGTGGCCACAGCCCGGCTCAATAACAAGACAAATTCTGGCGTGCCGCGCCAGCTTCTCCAGGACTTGAAATACAACCTGGTGATGCGTCATGTCTCGAGCGGAATTGGACTGCTCAACCAGCATGAGCACCTTTTCGCATCTGTTAGCCCGGAGCAGCCGAATTCTGCCGCCTTCGTCGGCTGTCTGGCGCAGTGGGTCGATATTGGCTATGGCGAACCGGACTTGATTGAGCAACTACTGGCGCGCTTTCCCAAGGAAAAGCGTGGGCGTCTCTCCGTCAATGACTATCTCCAACTCAGGATGGCGGAAGGGCTGCTTGCGCTTCTGCGTGACCATCCTGACGAAGCGCTGCGGCAATTCGATCTGGTGCTTTCCATGCAGGACGAGATAGAAGACAAAGAAGTGGTGGCGATCGCACATTTCTGGAATGCCCGCTGCCATCGCAAGAAGGGCGAGTATGATGAGGCGCTGAAGCGTGCCGGGGTCGGACGGGAACTGGCGCAGGTCCTTGGTTTTCCTAATATGGCTGCCGTCATGCGCGTCCTGGAGAGTTGGCTGCTGTTTCAGAAAGGGCAGTATCGTGATGCGGCGCGCATACTGGACCAGGCCGAAGCAGCGCTCCGCAGCAGTGACGATCACATCACGCTGGGCAACATCTATTCCGCCCACGGCCGCATGGTGCGGCGCCAGGGACATTATCAGGAAGCGCTGAAATTCTTTTCTCGCGCGATTGAGCATTTCCAGAAAAGAAATCCGCACCACAGAAACCTTGCGCGTACCCTTACCAACATTGCCTACGTCCAGAGGCTGGTAGCGGTCCAGATGGGCAAGCAGATTGACGCGGAAAGAGAACGCCGCCAGGGCGCCAAAACCGCTGCCGTTCGCGGACAAAAGCAGACCCAGTTACGGCAGCATGAAGAACTTCGCAGCAGCGCTTTCGTCAACCTGGATCTGGCGGAAAAAATTTATCGCCATCACAATCACCACCATGGAATCGGCAGCGTTCTGGAAAACCGCGGGCTGCTGTATCTCGATGTTGGAGATCTTGATAATGCCAGCGCTCAGGCCATCCAGGCTTTTGAACTGGGCAAGGAAGTCAACGATTCCATCCTGATGGCCCGGGCCCGGCTTTTGCAATGCGAAGTGGAAAACGGAAAACTGGAAGAAGAGATTGAAGGCAGCACGCACACGTGGGAACATGCCCAGGCCGCACGCGACTATGCTCGAGAAGCGGTGGAATCGGCCAAACACAC
>DASYKK010000401.1:0-9803 GCA_035995565.1 Candidatus Angelobacter sp. | reverse complement strand
ATCTCCGCGCCGCTGGCTTCAATGGCGCGGGCAGTTTCGTGGCCGGATTTGTACTTGCCCGTCCCGACAATCAGGCGAGAATGGAATTGCCGGCCTGCAATAACGAGAGGATCCATGCATTCCATTGTAATAAATTCTGCGGGTGAAAGGCTTTTGCCAGGTGCGCTCAATTCGCGGGATGCGTTTAGCCCACGGGCGCGGTTTCAATGGGATGAGGCTGCTGGTAGAGTTCGTCAATCTGTTGTTTGTATTTTGCTTCAATCACGCGGCGCTTGAGTTTAAGCGTGGGCGTAATTTCACCCGTGGCCACAGTAAACTCATCAGGGACCACTACAATTTTCTTGATGGTTTCAAACTGCGCCAGCCGCTTATTCAGGTCTTCAACAATTCCTCGATAGAGTTCACGAACTTTGTCTGATTCGACCAGTTCCTGGCGTGACGTGAAAGACACTCCGTTGGCGTGAGCCCAATCTTCCAGCAGGGGGAAATGCGGGGAGATGATCACGGAAGCGTACTTGCGCTTGTCGCCAATAATGGCGGCCTGGGCGACCAGCACGTTGGCCTTCAACGCATTCTCGATCGGCTGCGGAGCAATGAATTTCCCGCCGGAAGTCTTGATGAGATCTTTTTTGCGGTCGGTAATACTGAGAAAGCCCTCGCTATCCATCTCGCCGATGTCGCCAGTCTTAAACCAGCCATCGACAAAAGCGTTGCGCGTCTCTTCCGGCATCTCCCAGTAACCTTTGAAGACGGTCGGCCCTTTGACCAGAATTTCGCCATCTTCCGCGATCTTTAGTTGCAGGCCGTCATTTACTTTGCCTACCGAGCCAATCTTGAAAGCGCCGCGCCGGTTTACTGAGAGCGTGGGCGATGTCTCCGTCAGGCCGTAGCCTTCCATGATAGGTATGCCTACGGCGCAGAACCATTCGGCCATGTCTTTGCCCAATGGCGCACCGCCGGAGAAATAAGCCCGGCTGCGACCGCCAAAACCTCGCCGTATCTTGGAAAACACGAGCTGATTGGCAAGCTTCCAGAGCGGGCTGGTGGGCGTTTCTCCTGCGGCTATCTCCTCTTTATGCTTTTCGCCAATCCCAACCGCCCAGTCAAAAACCTTCCGCTTCAGACCCTGCCCTGCTCGACGCTCAGCCTCTGCACGAATCTTTTCGTACACCCGCGGGACGCCGACAATGATGGTGGGCCGGATTTCCTGAAGCATCTGGGGAAGCAGATCAAACATGGCGCAATAGGCTAGACTCACGCCGCCCAGATAACACACGTAGTCCACATGCCGTGCCGTGACATGCGACAGAGGAAGGAAAGAGAGATAAACGTCGTCGGGCGTCCATTCAGCCTGTTTCTTGGCCATGTTGGCACAAGCAGTGAGGTTGCCATGGCTTAACATCACGCCTTTGGACGTTCCAGTCGTTCCTGAGGTATAGATCAGCGTTGCCAAATCGTCTGGCCTGATATGATGAGCCTCTTCGTCGAATTGTGGATCCTGCTCCTGAGACGCCTCTTTTATCAGCGACCACATGGGGATTACGTTCGCGTCGTTCAGGTCATCCATTACAACGATTTTTTCCAGTGAGGTCTGGGCCTGAATCGATTGCACCTTCCGCAGCTGCTCCAGGGTAGAAACAAAAATCACCCGCGCGCGCGAGTTCTGCAAGAGATAAAGAGTCTGGTCCGCCGTCAGGGTCGCGTAGATCGGCACGTCGACAATACCCGTCGTCACGCAGGCGAAGTCGGCAATCATCCATTCGGGCCGGTTTTCACCAAGAATAGCTACGCGGTCACCTTTGCGGATGCCCCACTGTTTCAAGACGCGGGAAAGCGCGACCACGTATCCATAGAGCTGGCGTGAAGATATGACCTGCCACGTGGCGCCCCTCTTGAACATGACATGGCGCTCCACGTCATACGAGATGGAGGTAAAGAAAATATCGACCAGGGTGCTGGTTTCCATACTTAAGAGCCCGTTTCTACGCCTTTAAGGACGATTGCCACAACCGAATCAGCCAGGCTGGAGAGGTGATAGTCGCGGTCCCGGTCACGATCGGAAAGGATCCACGTGGTTACTATCTCATCAACAGCGCCGAAGAAGCAATGCGCCGCGATCGTAATGGAGATATCAGCCCGGAAAACGCCGGCTTCCTGGCCTTCGCGTAGAACTCCCTTGATCACGTCAAAATATTCCACCAGCAGGTTATGGGAGAACTGGCCGAGAAATTTGGCGCTATGCCGCAATTCGGTCTGGAAGACAATGGCCAGGCTGCGATTGGAGCCCAACGACTCCAGATGAAGAAAGGCCATGCGGCGCAGCTTTTCGCGCGGATCGGTTACCTGGTCCAGGGAGCTCCGCGCCCGCTGAATAAACCGGTGGAACGCGGAGTCAATGGATGCCATCAGCAATTCGTCTTTATTTTTGAAATAGAGATAGATGGTGCCGTCGGCTACGCCTGCGCGGTCAGCGATTTCCGCCACGCGCGAATGAAAGAACCCATGCTCCGCGATGACCTCAATGGCCGCATCCAGGATGCGCTGGTACTTGTCTGATGTGCCGTTTGATGTTCGGGTAGCTGCTTGTGAAGGCCGTTTAGCCATGAGAGAACCTTGAATTTACTTGGATTTACCGGGTAGCGCAACTTCTAATTTTTTGACCAATCATCCAGTCGCTGACCGCAACTTTTAGCTTGAGAAATCCCGCTCAAGGTGTAGGATGCGAAGGCCTAAGGCGGCGCTGGCCCGTGAACGCTGTGGGTTGACCAAGCTGATGGGTAAGGGGTGGAGTTGTGAAGAAATTGCTGGCTTGTATCATTTGCTTGATTGTCATGATGGCCATTCAAAGCTCCGCGCTCGGGCTCTGGACAACTCTCCAAAACAGTGGTCAGGACATATTGATGCTCTTTGCGCCCCAGGCTGATGATCCCGTACACATCGTGCAAGCGTCTTTTGGCGCCGACAATCTGTTGCTGGACGCGCGCCTGGAAAACAGGAGCCACAACAAGATCCAGATTTACCGCCTTGGCTGGGTGTCGGTGAAAAAAGATGAGATCAGACTGGGTCGAGGCGATTTCGTAGCAGTCCCGGAAAAAGTGGATACCACCGCTCAGTTCGACATCCCGGCGAGCGCGGTTCCTTCCAGGGAGGATCTGTCTAAACATCCTACCGGCATCGTCGTTCATATTGCGGAACTACAATTTCAAGACGGAACCAAGTGGCAGGCGGACGCCAAGAAACTTAAAAAAGAAGCCATCGAAATGCTGAAATAACGCCCGCCCAAAGATCGGCTATTGCGGCTGGTTCAAATACCAATCCAGAAATTGACGAAATGCCTTGCCGCGATGGCTATGTGCGCGTTTTTGTTCCAGAGAGAGTTCGGCAAATGTCTTGCCCAGGGCAGGGTAGTAAAACAGCGGATCATATCCGAAACCGCCAGTCCCACGTGGGACGGGAAGAAGTTCTCCGGGCGCTTCCGCGGTAAAGGTTGCAAGTGTCTGGCCGTCACGCGCCAGAGCAATTACGCACACATATTTTCCGGCATGATGATTGCCACCCAGTCGCTCCAGTTGAGAGATGAGGGCCACGTTGTTGGCCTGATCGTCTGAATTTTGATCTGAGGGCGACCCCGACTGAAGCACCGCGGCATAACGTGCGGAGTGAACCCCGGGAGCGCCGTTAAGCGCATCGACTGCCAGACCTGAGTCTTCCGCCAACACCAGCTCGGCCGGCGCGAAGCGACTGTAATATTCGGCTTTGATGCGGGCGTTTTCTTCGAAAGTGTCACCGTCTTCGACAGCCGGAGCCAATCCGGCCATCCCCGGCAGCGGATCGAGAGAAATGGACAAAGCCTGCGCGGCTTCACGGAACTCACGCACTTTCCCAGGATTGGAGGTGGCTAGATAAACTCTGGACATTGCGAGATTTGTTCCAATACGAGCCTATGCGATCAGTGCAGTCCCAGAAATCCGAAAAGCGCAACGCCGATTCCCAGAATCGTGGTGATAAAAGAAAGCTGCCAGAAGAGTTTTGCCTCCGCCAGCAATGCGATGGAACACAGGACGATTGAGATTTCCAGGAACAGTTCCGCGCCGTCATAGTAGTTGGCACGACGCTCCACCAGTTCTCTTTCGTGCTCCATCTCCTTTGCGGTCTCCTGGATATTCACTGCACCAGGCTTGCGGCTGGAAGACTTGTTTTCATGCTGCTCCCTGGCAGCAGAAGGTTCCTTCCCGTGCTCTTTGGCGGTGTCTTCCGTGGGCGCAGCGGCTTGCTTCTCAGACGTTCCTTTGTTTGTGTCGTTTTCGGTGCCTCCGGAGGACGGAGTTGGCGCTACAAGCGGGCGCAGCAGGGCGGAATCCCTGACTGGACTGCCACATCCATGTTCCGGAGGCGTTCCGCACTCTTCGTCCAATGATTTCTTGTAGTCTTTGAGCGCAAGGTCTTTCCCATTCGGCAGGAGAGCCGCCACCTCAGCGATAGCGCCATATTCATGGGCGCGGCTGTGTTTTGCCTGGTAAAAGTTCCATTCGTCCACAATCTTGCCCTGCATCAGGGTTTCTTCAGTATGCGCGCGATGTCCCATCAAGGTGGCCACGGCGAGCAGAACGGCAACAATGGCCATCGTGAGGCCGATTCCTTTTTCACCACTCTGATGCGCGCGTTCCGTGCCTTCCTTAAGTTCTTCTTCTAAGCTCATTGCTGCCTTTCCTGAAGACCAATCGCGGATAGTGAAACGCATTCCGGGTGGGGACTATTGTTCATTAGCGCGACCCTCTTCCTCATTGCCACAACTTGCATCGATCAATTCCGATGGAGAAACCTGAGCCGTTTTTGTGGCCGCACCTGTGCCGGGACGTCGTCATATTTCAAGACACTTATTGAACCATCCACTTCCAGTACTGCCAGCGCCGCGTCGCCAATGCAGGCAACCCCATGTTCACGCAGGGCGCGATTGAGTTCGTCCATGGAAATGTGTTCCTTTGCCATATGAGGGGTAATACATTCACCATTGTGGATCAAAAGTGTGGGCGAACCCTGGACCATCTTGCGAAAACGCCGGTTCAATCCGGAAACTTCTGCTAACAGGAAATTGAGAGTCAGAAGCACCAGCGCTGCCGTTGCACCGCCCATCAGGGATGTGTCCGGGCCGGTCATGGCGTTCTGCACCGAATTGCTCAATAAAAGTAGAAGTGTAAGATCAAATGGCGTCATCTGACCAACTTCACGCTTTCCAGTCAGACGAATGCCAACCAGCACGAGTGCATACACCGCTGTGGTGCGGAGCGCTATCTCTAAAACCGTATGCCAGTTTGTGAGCATTGCGCCGATTGTAAATTTTCACCGTTAAATTGCAAATTTGAATTTCATGGGGCGTTTTACCGCTCAGACCCCGGATATAACGCTCTTTACTGCCGCGGGAGGGGGACAGATTCAACCAGCTTTGCTAAAATGATTGAGTTGCTTCCGCAACCTGCGCGCCCTTAGCTCAGCTGGATAGAGCGTCTGACTACGAATCAGAAGGCCGGGAGTTCGAATCTCTCAGGGCGCGCCATAAAATCAACAATTTACCGAGTTTCAGGTTGCGGCACAAATCGTAGTGTGCCGTAGAATGTGCCATAACATTACTGAATCGTCATCGTTTGCGTTGCATTCAGTGCGTCGCGCACGATATCCAGTTCCGGATGTTGATACTTCATTGCTGTTCTAACGTCTTTGTGTCCCATCGACTTCATCACGGCTGCCAGATTTCCAGTCTCCCGTAGCACGCGGGTTCCGTAATCGTGCCGGCCGCAGTACAAAACCAGATCCTTCGATAGGCCGGCTTTATCGCGGGCTTCGCGAAACAACTTGCCTACCGTGGTCAGGTGTCCCGCGCGCGAGCGTTTTGTGAGAAACACCCAGCCCTCATTGTTGTTGGCGCATCGAGCACTAAGCACTGCCATGGCGCGATCACTCATGGGAACCTTGCGTCTGCCGTTTGTGGTCTTGCTGTCCGGTATGAAAATCAACTTTTTCATCCAGTCGATGTTTTCAATTCGGATGCGATAGAGCTCTCTTTCGTTCCGCATTCCCGTCTCGCGCATCAGGATCACGACATCACGGAACAGTTCGAAACTCCTCGCCCGCCAACCACAGAGAGCAGCAGCGGCTATCAGCTTCGCTTCGGTGGCGGGATCAAGCGTCAGAGATCGACCATGCTCCTTCACAAGTCTGAATTTTGGTGCTCGGAAAATAACCTTCCATTCTTCAGCTTTGTGAAGCATCCGCCGTAGAGTTCGAAGAGCACAGTTGGCGTTTGACGGAGAGGCAGGGAAGCGGAGTGCCGAGACATCGTCCGCAGTAATGCAATTGAGTTTCATTTTGGCCATCGGAGTCACGCTCAACAGCCGCCATCCCGTCTCGTAATAGGTTTTAGTTTTGTGCTCCAGGCTGGTACTTCCCACCCACTCGATAAAGCGACCCGCAAAATCGTGCAGCAGAGGTGCCTTTTTTGGCAATGGGTCATTACCTTCTATCGCCCGGGACAGTAGCAGAGCAGCTATCGCAGCAGCCCTGGTTTTGGTTGTTTCCTTTGTCGATCCGCGAAACCGCTGGTCGCGGACCGTGAAGTCGTAATGCCAGCAATCTGAGTTCTTTCTTTTAAAGAGTTCCACGACGATCCTCCACGAGCGCTCGCACGGAAGGTACTCGGGTGTTCCTCTTGATGAAGTCAAGAAGCTCCTCGACATCATACCGTACCGCGGAGCCCAGCTTGACCCATTTGGGACCAAGTCCTCGGGAGCGCCAGCTCTTTAGCGTTCCAACAGTTGTTCCGAGCATTTCGGCAGCTTGTTTCGTAGAGATAAGCTTTGGCATCGATTAGTACCGTTTTCCAGCTGGCTCGTTCGGTATGCCTTGGTTGACGACCAATGCCGAAGGTTGCTGCCAGCGACTGGAGAATGCCTCAGGTGCGATTGGCGCGCCGGTATTTGGAATGGAAAAGGTAAGTATTTGTTTGATCTCGCGCGGCGCCGTCGCTATTTGTGCGGCTAAACGTGTGGCTGTTTCGTAGAGAAAGGTAAGTAAAAGGTAAGTAAAAAGTAAGTCGTAAGGGGTTCACCGAGGAACTGTCAGCTTATCACTCCGGCTTTGCGCAGAGCAGCACGGATTTTGCTGATGCCTGTATGAATTCGTTGCGTCAGAATCTGATCTTTGTACGCCGTTTCAAAGGATCGGTTTTCTCCAACAATCCATTTCTTGGGCATTTTCGTTGCATTGTTGTCCAGCTCCCGGCAGATATGCAACACCGACATCTTCGGGTCGTCGATCAGCAGCCCCTTGGTCGCCCGCTTCCATTCTGACCTGTATGGCGCAACCTGTGGAGACTTTGATCGTTGCCGAACGCCGATCCCTTTCGTTTTTTTGGATCGAGGCCGTCCTAGCTGGCTTTCCTTTGCGTACGGCTTTACCTCATTGGACGCACTAATACTGGGTGCCTCTATCCCCCCAACATCGCGGAGCGCAACTCTCAATCGCACCTGCCAGTCGTCTAGGCTTGATCGCAATTCTTTACGCTGTTCCTTTAGGATTGATAAGTTCTGTTCGACATTGGCTCTTTGGTATGCCGGCCTTTCGGCCGTTAACATCCCGTTTAGAGCGCTTTCGGCCATTTTGCTCCTCGCCTCAATACTGGCGATCCCAGCCTCTAACGTGCGGATTCTTGCTTTTGCGGTGATAACATCCCAGGCGGCCCGCTTTACCGCCGATCCGTCCGGCGCCGCTTCTAACATGTACTGCACAGTTCGCGCATCGAATTCAGACTCCTTTTCCCACTTATGCAAGAGCAGGACCATGTCTCGGGCAAACGCGTCCATGGCAGGCTGGAGCCAGCCCGCGTCAGGGCTGCCCTGCTGTTGCTGCTCACGGCGAAACTCATCCACGATGGAGCCTTTACGGACGGATACGACCGTCTGAATAGCGTGCGCAACCACCGCGCGAAGGAACTCCGGCGAAAGATGTCTCCGCTGTGTCTGCCAGATCTCGCAATATCCTTCGTAAAGCCGTGCAGCCCACTCGTCTGTGCGTAAATGATACATCTGTAAGCGCGCAGATGGGACAGCCATGCTATTACCGTTGTGCATGTTTTGAAAACGGATGTGCCCGACATCGTCATTGATCAGTTTCCGGACTTCCTCGGACACCTTACTGTGCAGGATGCTGGCCAGCCGTTCGTCGACTTGCTGCCAATTGAACGGGGGACGGGTTGGGAGGTGGTGCTCAAGAACTCAGGGGAGTCGTCCGATTATCTGATTCTACTGTTTTGTACAGGCCTTTTCCAACCAGAAGCAGTCTCGCGTCCGGTCGCCCAAAGACGCGGTGCCCTACGGGATGCGGTCATGATCCAGAAGCACTTAATTTTGGAACACTTTAATGGGCCTTGGGGTCTCGTTACGAGAAGCCATACAAGTCCTGGCCTTGTCGATTACCACAACCGCGCTTCGCGGCTGCGGCATTTGTCGGTCCGTGATTTCTTCTCGGAGAGCAGTGAACACTGAACCCAAGCTGGAGAGTAAGAGCCCTAAGGAATAGGCGAACTTCTGCGATCATCAATCTATATTTTCAGGATTGGTATTTGTTCAGGCGTGAAAATCAGTTCCACAAAATGTTCCTGAAGGTCGTTTACGAGCGGAATAGCTTTGTCGGAGTACGCGATACCATCCAGCGTCATCTGTGATTTGCTAGCGCCGTCCGCGTTTTGGGTAACAGTTATGTGGTACACCGTTTCATGGAAGCGGTAATGTACTTTGAATCCGGACCAGTTCGCCGGGAAGCATGGCGACAGATGAAGCTTGTCCACTTCCAGGCGCAAGCCCAGCAGGGACTCAATTACCAGCCGGTACATCCAGCCGGCGGACCCGGTGTACCAGGTCCATCCGCCGCGGCCGACGTGCGGCGCCACGGCATAGATATCGGCAGCCATCACGTAAGGCTCCACTTTGTAGATTGCAATTTCTTCTGGGGTGCGCGAATGATTGACCGGATTGATCATGGTAAACAGTTCCCAGGCGCGGTCGCTATTGCCCATGGCAGCAAAAGCCATCGACGCCCAGATGGCGGCATGAGTGTATTGTCCACCGTTTTCGCGTACGCCCGGAACGTATCCTCTTATATAGCCGGGATCGAGTTCGCTTTTGTCGAAGGGCGGCGCCAGCAGCTTGATCAGGCCATGATCGCGATCCACCAGATGCTTGTCCAGGGCGTCCATGGCCTGTCGGGTACGCTGCTCATCGCCCCCGCCCGACAGCACTGACCAGCTCTGCGCAATGGAGTCGATCTGGCATTCGTCGTTCGCGGAGGAGCCCAGCGGCGAACCATCGTCAAAATACGCACGGCGATACCATTCGCCGTCCCACGCATTCTGCTCGATGTTGTGGCGCAGCTGGCTCGCTTCAGATAAACACCTGTCGGCAAATACTGAATCACCGCGGCGCGAGGCGAGTTCAGCGAAGCGCGCCAAAACTTCATGCAGAAAAAATCCCAGCCAGACGCTTTCACCCTTGCCGTGTTCACCAACCAGGTTCATGCCGTCATTCCAGTCGCCGGAACCAATCAGGGGAAGGCCGTGCTCGCCGCGCTTGAGGCCGGCAAGGATCGACTGCACGCAATGGTCATACAAAGTACTGACCGTCTCTGATCGTCCCGGCAGGTCGTAATAGGAATCTTCCTCGGGATTTACCGCGCGTCCTTCGAGAAAAGAGACCGGTTC
The DNA here is from genome assembly GCA_035995565.1 of Candidatus Angelobacter sp. Lineage (GTDB taxonomy): Bacteria > Acidobacteriota > Terriglobia > Terriglobales > Acidobacteriaceae > Angelobacter. The sequence goes on along the minus strand of DASYKK010000401.1, from coordinate 55 downwards.
GTCCAGTACTCCGAGGTCTCCGATAGTCGAGACATAGCGGCAGACGGCCAGAGGC
>DASYKK010000400.1:0-2184 GCA_035995565.1 Candidatus Angelobacter sp. | reverse complement strand
ATCGCGCTTGTTCACCTTGGTATTGTCTGGCTTTGTGGAAGTAGGTGCCTGTCCGTAACCGATGACGGCCAACGCGGCGAACAGAAGTGTCAATAGTGCTTTAGAATGTCTCATGCAAGTGGGATCTGACGCATCAAGCGTCCTTCAGTCGCTTCCCCTCGTCTTCCATCTTTTTGCCCGCCCCATGGGCAAGGTCCTTAGATTTATGGCTCTGAGCAGGAATCTGACGGGACCCTTACAGGCGAGCAATTCTTGAAGCGGGCCGTTTCGGTAAACTGGCGGGTTGAGGCGCGACGAGTGGACGAAACTGCTGGGCTGGCCTGGGTACACGGTATTCCAGCAGGAAATAGACGAAAAGGCCAAGACATTAAAGTTGTGGGTGCGGCGGAACCGCGGCAACCGGGAGTTGATTTGCTCCGGTTGCGGCCGCAAGATGACCGAGCCGGCCGACACGACCGAGCGCGAGGTGCGGGATCTGCCCTGCTTTGAGTACCGCACCACGGTGGTCATCGAACTGTACCGCGTCCGTTGCCCGGACTGCGGATTGAAGATCGAAAAAGTGGAGCAGTTGCCGAGCAAGGCGCCTTTCTCCAAACGCTTTGAAGAGGCCGTGGGCGAGGCTTGCGAGAGTGCTTCAGCCCGTCGCGTGGCCAAGCAGTTTGGCATGGCGGAAAGCACGGTGCGCAACATCGATCTGCGGGTTCTGGAACGCTGGAATCAGCAACGTAAGAAGCCCGCGCTCCAGCAAATGGGCGTCGACGAAATCTTCCTGGGGAAAAAGACGAAATTCGTTACGGTGGCAAGTAATCTAGAGACGGGAGAGCCGCTCTGGTTCGGTTTGGAGCGGAAGAAAGAAACACTGGATGAGTTCTTCCGCACGCAGTTAAACGCGCGGCAACGGCAGCGGATCGAGTCGGCGTGCGTGGATATGTGGGAGCCGTTTTCCTTGAGCCTTCGCCAGTGGGCTCCCAACGCTGCTATCGTCTACGACAAGTTCCACATTATGCAGCATGCCAACAAGGCCATCGACGAAGTGCGCCGTGGGGAGTTTTTCCGCAAGGGCGGCGCAATGCGGAGTCTGGTCAAGGGCAAACGATGGCTGCTGCTGACGCGCTGGGTCCATTTGACATCCGGAAAACGTCAACAGTTGAATGAGTTGTTTGCGCTGAACCGGAAGCTGATGAAGGCCTATCTGCTGAAGGAAAGCCTGGAACGCTTGTGGACCTACACCTACGAGGGTGCGATGATGCGCTACTTGAAGAGCTGGATGGCCCAGCTCCGTTGGCAGCGCTTGCCGGCGTTTGAAAAGCTGGCGCACATGCTGATCGATCATCTCGACGGCATTCTGAACTATTGCCGGGTGAAAGTTCGCTTCGGAGTCGTGGAAGCCATTAACGGCAATATCAAAACCCTGCTGCGGCGCGGCCGCGGCTATAAGAACCTCCGCTACCTGCTGCTCAAGGCCCAGCGCATGGCGGCCACCAAAACCGAATTCGTCGTCTTCCGGAAAGCCGCTTGAAATGGGCCTCCTGTCGAATTCTTGCTCAGAGCCAGAAAAACATGCCTTTGATAAATCTGGTAATCACGTTGATCATCGTTGGGATGGCCCTGTGGTTGATCAATCGTTATATCCCCATGGCGTCCAGCATCAAGACGATTCTGAATGTCGTGGTGGTGGTGTCGGTTAGCGTTTGGGTGTTGCAGGCGGCGGGATTGTGGGGGCCAATATCGAGCTACCGCCTTACGCGGTGACTGTGTGCCGCAGATCTGGTCACGGCCCGAGTTCCTTTCCGAGCCGTGACTGCAGGGACGCAGTTAAAAGCGCAAAGATGATTTGAGTGGGTGAGTAGTGCTGAGGCTGAGGCGACCCCATTTGGTCAATTGACCTATGACGGTCAGTCAGCCTCAATCAAGAAATACTTCCATTCCTACGGCGGTCTAGCGGAAGACTCCGAGTAGATATGCGACCAGCAGAACCATTAATATCGTGCCGAGCCCAATACCCGCTCCGCCACCGTAGCCCCATCGGCTGTGGCCGTAATATCCGCCCCCGCCACCTAGTACGAGCAACAGGATGATGATGATCAGTAGCACTTAAATTCCCCTTTTGATTTCGTTTTGCCTTCGCAGGCCGTTTAACTCTTCTTGCCTACGGCCAGCAGTGCAATACCGCCAACCACAGCT
>DASYKK010000399.1:0-16817 GCA_035995565.1 Candidatus Angelobacter sp. | reverse complement strand
AACGCCAACGTGAGCCTGAAACTTACGCACATGGGGCTGGACGTGGATGAGGCGATGGCGTACGAAATTGCGTCGGGGGTGGTGCAGCATGCGGCCCGGATCAACAATTTTGTTCGCATTGACATGGAAGGCTCGGCCTATACGGAGCGCACTCTGGACTTCGTTCGCCGCCTTCATAGCCAGGCGGAAAACGCAGGGCACGTGGGCGCGGTGATTCAGTCCTATTTGTTTCGCAGTGAAAAAGATGTTGAAGAGCTGCTGGCACAGCGCATCCGTACTCGTTTATGCAAAGGCGCGTATAAAGAGCCGCCTGACGTGGCTTTCCCGAAGAAGTCTGACGTCGATGCCAATTACATCAAGCTCATGAAAATCCTGTTGAAGAGTGGCGTGTATCACGGGATCGCCACGCACGACGAGAACATGATCCGGGCCACGATTGAGTTTGCCCAGGGAGAAAAGATCGCCGCCTCTACATTTGAATTTCAGATGCTCTACGGAGTGCGCCGCGACTTGCAGCAGAAGCTGGTGAAAGAAGGCTGGCGCTGCCGCGTCTATATACCTTTCGGCACGGAGTGGTATCCCTACCTGATGCGTCGTCTGGCGGAACGCCCGGCAAACGCGATTTTTATTCTGAAGAATTTATTTCGGTAGGAGTTTTCGCCGCAGATTTTGCGCAGATGTGCGCAGATGAGCCCAGATAGACAAAAGAGCGTTTCTAGCCGCGAATCAACGCGAAAGCACGAATCGAATCAAGCCCGGGGAACTCGGCTAGACCTTTCTTCAAAAGCCATTGCTACTTCTTCTTCAATTCCGATAGCAGATACTTCGTTCCGCGCCAGGTGATGGCGCCGTCGCGCAGCGCGAGGAACGCGGACTGCAAAGTGGCAAACGCGAATATGATAGCCGCGATCGGACAGGTGATAAACAACAGCGGTGAACTAGCCATGTAACGTCCGGTAAGGGTGTAAGCGAGAGCGATCATGGCGATCGAGACTGCAAAGCCGGCGCGGGCCCATCCGGGTGCTACGAAAAGACCTAAAAACGGACAGACACACAGGAAAAAAGTAACCCCGCAGACAGCCAGCACCAGACTGATCCGGAATTGTAGAAAGGCAAAAAGATTCTTCTCCAGGTTCGCAACCACTCCGGCTGCGCCAACGGCCCAGCGCAGGCTTACAAGTTCAGGGCCAAAGACGACATCCTGCCGCAAACCGGCTTCCTTGATGGTTTCACCCAGCCTGAGATCGTCCACCACCTCCAGGCGCAGCTTCTCATACGTGCCAATGGCATCGTAAGCGGAGCGGCGGATGAGATTGAATGCGCCGACGCCAATATGATCGCGTGCATTGGGATCGCGGACTTTCCACGGGCGCATGGCAAAGATTGACATGGTCTGGGGAAAAGCAATCATCATGCGTTCGCCCAGGGTCTTCATATGTGTGGTAGGAAAAAGAACAAGGTGATCTACAGCAGTCGGATCTGCGGTCGCATAGTGAATGGCGCGACGCACGGAGTCGGGATGAAAGACACAATCAGCGTCAGTAAACAGGAGCCAATCGCTGTGACTCTGCTGTGGGGCGTTTCCTTGCGAACCCAGCCACATGGCATGCACCTTGCCCAGCCAGCCTGAGGGCAGTTCGCGGACATGAAGCACCAGCAGTTTCCCGGCCGAAGCAGGCTCTGCCGCCAGTCGTTCCATGATTGCGCCGGTCTGGTCAGTGGAGCGGTCGTTTACGGCGACGACCTGGTACTGCGGATAATTGAGTTGCAGAAGAGAGCGCAATGCCGCTTCAATCTCGGCTTCTTCATTCCGCGCCGGAACCACGATGGTGAGCGATGGCAGAGCGGCATCTCGCGGCGGGTTCCATTCAGGTCGTGTGAGGTCGGCGACTTCAGACGAATGCAATACAAGCTGCCACGTGGGAACAAGCCAGATCAGGGCCAGCAGCAGGCCTGAAATCCAAAAGAGCAATGACCAGTCAAATACAATCATGCATTTTGAGCCTTGAGCCGCGGCGCAAATTTTGCGCCGTAAAGCAGGATGAGGCCCGAGAGCGCGGCGGCAGCAAAAGCTACCCAGAAAGCAACCTGCAAAGAGCCCGTCCTGTCAGAGATTCTGCCAATCAAGGTGGGGGAAAAAGCGTCGCCCAGCAGATGAATTACAAAAACATTGACGGCCAGCGCGGTGGAGCGAATATTCGCGCTTACCGAATTGAGCAATGCCGCGTTGGTGGGGCCGGTGCCGACCAGGACAAAAAACACGGCAACAAACATGGCCGGGAACATCAGCGAACCCGTAAGGTAAATTGCGGCCACCATAAACGGCACGGCAACCAGCATAGCAATGCCGGAGAACGAGTAATACGCGCCGTAATAGCGCTTGAGCAGACGGTCGCCAATCCAGCCGCCGAGCAGCGTGGCGCCAATGCCGTTGATGATCACGATATAGCTGAAGTCGATATTTGCCGTCTTTAGATCGAGACCGCGCAGGCGCACCAGGAAGGTGGGAATCCAGACCTGCATGCCACCCATGGCAAACGTGTATGCGGCCATGCCGAGAGTGGCTGTCACGAACGCGCCATTTCGCATCAGCCCGCTGAGAAGCGCCTTAATGTTGGTGGGCGCAGCCGTTTCATGTTCGCCGCGCGGCGGTTCAGGAAGCATCCAGAGCAAAAAGGCCAGCAGGAAACCCGGAATTCCGGCGGCCATAAACGGCGCGCGCCAGCTGCCAAAATGATGCGCCAGTATTCCGCCGACAAAGTAACCAGCAGCGCTGCCCACAGGCAGCCCAAGAAAAAAGATCGAAAGCATACGACCGCGCTTAAGCGGCGGGAAGGAATCGGCGATCAACGTAGGGGCGATGGTGGCATAACTGGCTTCACCAATGCCGACGATGGCGTGACGGAAAAGCAACTGGTTGTAGTCATGCACAAACCACGTGAGAAAGGTGAAGCCGCTCCAGATAAAAATGCCGAAGACTACGATGTTTTTGCGGGGAAAGCGGTCACCCATCCAGCCCACGACCGGCGCGGCAAACATGTAAGTGAAAAAGAAAGCGCTGGTAAGCAGCCCGATCTTTGCATCGCTTACCAGAAATTCTTTTTTCACATCGGACTGCACAGCGAAGAGTACATTGCGGTCAATGTAATTGAGGATATTCAGTCCGGTCAGCACCGCCAGCAAGAGGCGGGGATAGAGTCTTGGCGGCATGGGCTGGTGGGATTATACGCGGCGGAACAGCCTACTTCCTTGATTTGGGTCTGGGCCAGCTGGCTTCCACCGTTGTCCCAATCCCGCCACGAGGACGGAACACGCCTTTCACGACTGCCCACTTTGGTTTTACCGCGCGCACCACATCTTCCAGCACCTGGTTCACGATGTTCTCCTGAAAGATGCCCAGGTTGCGATAGGTGAGCAGATATTCCTTGAGCGATTTCAGCTCCAGGCAAAGTTTGGCGGGCATGTAATGGATCTCCAGAACGCCGAAGTCGGGCAAGCCAGTTTTGGGGCAAACGGAGGTGAACTCCGGCACGTCAATGACGATTTCATACGCGGGAAACTGGTTAGGCCAGGTATCGATTTCAGGGAAGTGATGGTCGAGCCCTGATTTTGCGTGATCGTCGGTATAGCCTGTACGATGTGACATCGGACTCTATTGTAACAACCGCTTTTTCAGCACGTAACCGCGGAAGCAGCGGTGATCTTCTAAAATAGAATCACCGGCACACAAGCCTGACGGCGCTGGAGCGCTGAGACTGCATGACAGCCGACGGGATTCTGCGCCGTGCTCCCGGCTTGGATATACTTAAAGGTTTGGTCGATTGAACAATCTTTTTGACGATGGTGAGACAGAACCAAAATAACGGTCGCAGGCGCGTGGTGATAATAGTGGCGCTGGTGGTGGCAGCGCTGCTGCTATTCACCGGGATCAATCGCCGTCGCGTTATAACACCGGTGCGCGCGGAAAAAGTGGTACGCCAGGAGATTGCCAGCGTGATCTCCACCAACGGCAAGATCGAGCCGATCAATAGTTTTGAAGCCCATGCTCCGGCGCCGGCCACGGTAAACAAGGTGCTGGTGTCCGAAGGCGACCACGTGAAAGCGGGGCAACTTCTGGTCAAATTAGATGACGCTGAAGCCCGCTCACAGGCCGCGCGTGCGCTGGCGCAATTGCGGTCGGCGGAAGCGGCATTGAGCGGCATTAAGGCCGGCGGCACGCAGGAAGAGCTTCTGACCAGCCGCGCGGATCTCACCAAAGCGCAGGCGGAGCGTGACGATGCGCAGCGCAACCTGCTGGCGGTCCAGAAACTGCGGCAAAATGGCGCGGCGTCACCCGCAGAGGTGGAAGCAGCCCAGAACCGGCTAAAGAAAGCCGATGCCGACGTGCAGTTGCTGCAAGCGAAGGTGAGCGGCCGCTTTTCCTCGCCCGAGGTTGCCAAAGTAGAGGCGTCCGCAGCAGAGGCGCGAGCAGCGTACACTGCCGCGCAGGAGGTGCTCCGCCACTCCAACGTGACAGCGCCATTCGCGGGCACAGTTTATCAGCTCCCGGTGAAGCCAGGATCGTATGTGAATGGCGGAGAATTGCTGGTGCAGGTGGCGAACCTGGATAAAGTGAGGGTGCGAGCCTTTGTGGATGAACCGGAAATCGGCCGGCTGGCTAAAGGGCAACAAGTTGAGATCAAGTGGGACGCCACGCCGGGGCGCACATGGGAAGGCACGCTGACTCGAGTCCCAACATCGGTAACCATGGTGGGCACGCGCACGGTGGGAGAAATCACTTCTGAGATCGATAATTCAGACCGCAAGCTGCTGCCAAACGTGAACGTGAATGTGAGCATTATTTCCGCGCGGCATGACAACGCCCTCACTGTATCTCGCGAAGCAGTGCACGACATGGATGGCAAACGCTACGTTTACAAAATCGAAAACGAAAAAACCCTGGCGCAGGAAGTGCAGACTGGTCTTTCCAGCCTTACGCGGGTGGAAGTGCTCAAAGGAGTCCCTGAAGGAGCCGTAATCGCACTGGGCGCTATCAACGCGCAGCCATTGCGCAGCGGCATGGATATAAAGGTGGTTGAGCGTTGAGGACCCTGTTGCGGCTGGCTGCTCTGTTTGCATTCGTGCTGGGTCCGGCAGCGGGGGCGGACAACGACCCGGCGGCTCTGGTCAAGGCAGGCAAAGCGGACCAGGCAATCCATGCCCTGAACATCGCCGTTGCGCAAGCTCCAAAAGACGCGCGGGCTTACCACTTGCTTTCGCGCGTTTACTTTCAGCTTGAGCTTTGGGACAACTCTGTCCACATGGCGGAGAAGGCGCTGGCGCTCGATCCGCAAAACAGTTCCTATCATTTGTGGCTGGGACGCGCGATGGGCAGAAAAGCTGAAGACGCCAACCCATTTGCGGCTTTTGGGCTGGCGCGAAAAGTAAAAAGCGAATTTGAACGGGCCGTGGCGCTGGATGCCAACAACCTGCCGGCACGCTCCGACCTCAGCGAGTTTTACCTGGAGGCTCCGGGCTTCCTGGGCGGCGATAAGAACAAAGCCAAACAGCAAGGTGACTACATTGCGCGGCATGATCGCGCGCTGGCCAGTTATGTCTATGCGCGCGTAGAAGAAAAGCAGGGCAACACCGGCGCAGAAGCAGAATATAAAAAAGCGATTGCCGCCAGCAGCCAGCCTTCGCATTACTGGGTGGAGCTGGCACATTTTTACCGGCGTGCGGGACGGCTCTCTGAAATGGAAGACGCCATCCGCCACTCAGTGGCCGTAGCGCACGCGGGTGAATCGAGCGAGTTCGACTCAGCCGCGCTCCTTCTGCATTCCGGCCGCAACTTTGCCGGGGCAACCCAGATCCTGCGCCACTATGTTTCCCAGGATGACCCATCGGAAGACGGCCCGGCCTTTCGGGCCCACTACCTGCTGGGAGTCCTGCTGGAAAAACAGGGTAAAAAGAAAGAAGCCGCAGCCGAGTTCCAGACGGCGCTGAATATGGCCTCAGAGTACCGCCCGGCGCAAGATGCGCTGGCGCGCGTTTCCCGATAGAATCACGTCTTTCCACATCATCCGAACAAAATCGCGCAGGTGAAAAAATGAAATTGCATGCCCGTGTCGTCCTGATTGCAGCCTGGGTAATGGCGCTTCCGCTAACTCTGCTCGCGCAAGATAGCTCTTCCGGAAAGGACAAACCGCTGGCATTCCGCACGGCCGTTGAGCTGGCGCTCAAGAACAGCGCGACCACCGGCCTTTCGCGGGCAGACCTGCAACGCGCGGGGGCGGTGGTCCGGCAGACGCACAACGCGTTTTTACCGCAGATGGTGCTTGGCTCCGGGCTGGGAGCATCGTACGGCTTCCCTTTGAGCCTGGAAGGCGCAGCGCCTTCGATCTTCAACGTCAATTTTCAGGGAGACCTCTTCAACCTGGCGCAACGCAACTACGTAAAGGCCGCGAAGAGTGAAGCAGATGTGACCACCGCACAGAATGCCGATCGCCGCAATGAGGTAATGATGGAAACGGCGGTGGATTACGTCCAGCTTGATCTGCTGGAGTCATCGCTGACCATTCAAAAAGAGCAGCAACAGTCTGCGCAGAAATTTCAGGACATTGTAGCCCAGCGCATACAGGCCGGTCTGGATAGCCAGGTAGAAAGCACACGCGCGAAACTCGCCGGCGCCAGAACGAGGCTGGACATCGCACAGACACAGGCAGCCGCCGACCAGCTGCGCTTACGCCTGTCCCAGTTGACGGGCCTTCCAGTATCCGCAATCAGGACGTCAACAGAAACGATCCCCGAGATGCCACCGGTCGCGCAGGACCAGGACTTGCCGGCCGAGGCGCTTAAGAATAATCCAGTAGTGAAGGTCGCGGATGCAGCGGCGCAAGCAAAAGAGTTTCGCGCGCGCGGGGAGCGCAAGCAGCTATACCCTTCGGTCGATTACGTGGGACAGTATGCCGTGCTGGCGCGCTTTAACAATTACGATCAGTTCTTCCAGAAATTCCAAAGGCACAACGTGACAGCCGGCGTGGCCATCCGATTCCCTTTCTTGAATCCGGTGCAGCGGGCCGCGGCGGACGCCGCCAAAGCGGATGCAGCCAAGTCACGGAAAGAAGCGCAGGGAGTGAAGGAGCAGGTGAGCACGGAGACGCTGAAGCTGCAACGGTCTGTAGAGCAACTTGCGGCAGCGCGCGAAGTGGCGCAACTGGAGCACCAGTTGGCACAGTCCGATATTGAGTCCACGCATGCGAAGATCGAAAGCGGCGGAGCGAGCCTGAAAGATGAAGAAAACGCTCGCGTAGCCGAGCATGAGCGTTACACCGCGTATCTGAACTCCAGCTTCGAACTGGACCGCGCGCAGATACAACTGATGCGCCAGATCGGACAACTGGAAACCTGGGCGCTGGGAACGCCGAAGAGATAGTCGATTCGATCTATTTCTCAGGCTCTTTCACTTTCACGGTTTCACCCGCCAGAGAAGCTCCGGCTTCGAGCGCGAGAAAGCGCACGCGTCCGCTGGCAATAGAGCGGCCTGCGGCGTCAGTGACCGTGGCTTCCCAGACCTGGGTACGGCGGCCGCGCATCAGAGGCCGGGCGATGGCGAGCAGCTTCCCTTCCCGCACGGCGTTCAGGAATGACGTGTGATTTTCCAGACCAACCACGGACTGGCTACGCGGCAACGCAGCGAGCGCGGCGCCGACGGAAGTGATGGCTTCAATAAGGCCGGAATGCACCCCGCCGTGGACGATTCCATAGGGCTGCCGATGGTGCTCAGCAATCTCCATTTCAGCTACAACTTCATCGGCGGTAGCAATGACAAAATGAATTCCCATGGCCCGGTTCCAGCCGCTGGGTGAAGCGTTGAGCGCGGCGGCGAAGTTTCCGTCAGGAGCGGCGGTGAGGCTGGGTCGACTGATCATAGCGATTGCTTCTTCTCCTTGCCGCGCAGGCGCTTGTACTTAAGCGAAATCAATCCCCGGGAAAAAGATTTGTTTTCCATTAGCTCAAAATTGCGCTGAGGAAAGCCGCCGGGAAAAAGCGGAAGTCCTTCACCTAGCAGCACCGGCACCACGCCGAGATGAAGTTCGTCGACCAGATCGGCTTTCAGGAAATCACGCGCAACTTCACCGCCGCCCATCAGCCATACGTCCTTGCCCTGATGCTGACGAATTTCTTCCACCAGCGCCTTCGGCGAGACATTCACGAAGGTCTTACCTTCGCGCTCGCCCGGCGGCAGCGTGCGGGAAAAAACATACGTCTTGATCTTTGGACCGAAACCACCTTCGCCCTGGGCTTTGGCAACGTCATAGGTCTTGCGGCCCATGATGCCGGTATCGACGGACGCGAAGAACTCCGCCATGGAGAAATCTTGGGGCATAAACAGAAAGTCGAATGTGCCATCCAGCCGGGCGATGTAGCCGTCAATACTTATGCCGAGAGCGAGAATGATTTTGCGCACGGAGAGGAATTGTAATCGAGCGGCACACCGGGCGCACGCCGCTTTCCACGCATCCAAATGGGAGAACATTCATTTGGCATGGAGACCGGGCATGGCGAACACAGAACCAGCAAAAATCGACATCAACAGCGCCGGCGTGAGAGTGCTGACACAACTTCCCGGTATCGCAAAAAATATTGCGTACCGAATCGTCAATCATCGGTATAAGCATGGGCTCTTCACGGCGTGGGAAGAGCTGCTGGAAGTGAAAGAGTTCCCCGTCGGGAAGATGGATCTGATTCGGGAACGCGCGTCATTGATCTGCAAGGACGAAGGCTGCGGCCCGCCGCGCCACAGCACAAGCCATCTGGAGCACATGCGCAAGAAGCCCAGCGGTTTCAATAAAGCACTGAGGGCAACGCACAGTCCAGCGAAGATGCACGGTCCACCAAGGCATCGGCCACACTGAGATTGAGGGTCTCGGGGGCGAGAGCCATGGCGCCGATCTTTAAATGGAGGAATCGCAGGCACCGTGCAGAGTAGCGGGCGCGGGTAGATGCCGTGCAGCTCTGTTATTCCAGCTCTGCCGCGGGCCGAGGGCGCAACTCGGAGTTCAGAGGCAGCATCTCTTTTGTGAGAGGCTACAGGAAGGCTACCATGATGAAACGCATACTCTTCGCTACGCTATTTGCAGGGCTGATGGCATTCAGCGCCAACGCACAACAGACTTTGCCTTCGGGCACCGAGATCAAAGTAAGAACAGACACCTCCATCCCCGCGAAACCAGCGGCTGACTCACGTTACAGCGCCAGCGTGAGCGAGGACGTAAAAGACAGCTCCGGCCACGTGCTGATTCCGCGCGGATCGCGCACCCGGCTGGTTGCGGTCCCGTCCAATGACGGCAAAGACACCAACCTTGATCTGCGTTCCGTAACCGTGAACGGCACACCGTACCTGATCGACGCGGCCGGTTCCGGCGGCAGCGGCACTCCCGGCGGACTGGGCGCAAATAAGCGCACCGGCATGTACGTGGGCGGCGGCGCAGCAGTAGGCGCATTGCTGGGCGCACTGATGGGCGGCGGCAAAGGCGCAGCTATCGGAGCGGTGCTCGGCGGCGGCGCCGGCGCGGGAACCCAGGTACTTACGGGCAAGAAACAAGATCTTCCAGCGGAAACCCAGCTCAGCTATAAGCTGGCGACGGATGCTCAACTGAGGCCAATCGCCAGAAACAACAATTCGGGGACATCGAATCCCCAGAAGTAACCCGCAAGTTGTGATCAGACCCGGCGCGCATGCGTGCCGGGTTTTGTTTTTAGCGCCACTTTTTGACTCACGGTAGCGATTACGTTAGCGTTCAAGCAGAGGAAACGCGAACAGGAGTATGTGCGGACGTTACAGGTTGACGGCGAAAGAACGCTGGTTGAGCAGCTATTTCAATCTTGATCCCGAGGATGTGGCCTGGGCTGCGCGCTGGAATGTGGCACCCTCGCAAGAGATAGCCACAGTCCGGCAAGATAATAAAACGCCAAAGCGAATGTTCGCACTCATGCGGTGGGGATTGATTCCGTATTGGGCAAAGGACGCGTCGATTGCCAACAAAACGATCAATGCCGTGGCAGAAACCGCAGCGGAAAAACCTGTATTTCGCGAGGCCATCAGACGCCGCCGATGCCTGGTCCCGGCCGACGGGTTTTATGAATGGAAGCGGATCGGGCCAAAACTCAAACAAACCTACAATATCGGATTGCGTGATGACGGGTTATTTGCCTTTGCCGGCCTGTGGGAACGCTGGAAGAATCCTGAGGGAAAGCTGGTGGAAAGTTGCACAATCCTGACCACCGAAGCCAATTCCCTGGTCGCTGACGTTCACGACAGAATGCCCGTGATTCTAAGTCCAGAGGATTACGACCGGTGGCTTGATCCAGGTATCACGGACCCGACGCTGGTGGCCGATTTGCTCCGGCCGTATGATGCGCGGCGCATGCACAAGTACCCGGTGAGCGACTTTGTAAACCGTGCGGACAATGAAGGGCCGGAATGCGCCCGTGAGATTGTTACAGATTCCGCTGTTCAGCAGAAGCTCTGGTAACCAGCGGCGGCACGCGGAGCGGTTTTTTCGCGTTTCGCGGGGAACGAATGAGAGGATGTTCAATCCTGCCCGCACACATTTGCCAGTTTTAACTAACGCCCGACTGAAATTGTATTGGGCCGCAATTCCGTAAATGTCCGGGCGGCATGGACGAAATGCTGGACGCACAATGAGGCCCGGCGCTCCAACCCCGCAGCTGACGTCACAGCAATCACCCTATAGGTGGGCCGGAGACAATGATTGCAGTTGGCAACTTCCTCCAGTATCCGATCTGAGCCAGAAGTCCAAAGGGGGGAGCAGTCAGTAATTCGTTCGCCAGGTTTCAAGGTGAACTGCGAATAAGCTTGCGGAGAGTCGTGCATCGCCGGAATACCTCGTTACCCGATTACTATAGCGATAGACGATGCGGCTTCAGCATGTTTTCACCTGGGAATGAGTGACTTGAGTAATTGAAACGGACGGCAACCGAACGTCACGGCAAACGCATCGCCGCTCAACTTGCCCGCGTATGCGGGTGCTCATAACGGAAATACACAGGGCACTCGTGCAGTTTCTCCATCACGGACAGGATGCGCCGCCTGGGACTGGCGGCAATGAGCAGGCCACAGGCTACGCAATAGGATTCGATCAGCTTTACACAATGGGGACTTGCCTTACGGACCGACGATGAGGGGCCAGATGCCATATATTGCTTCGATGCAATTGTGGAGAGCAGAGACTCTGGAATTTAACATGCCGCGTTGATGCGGCCTGCATCACAATAAGCAGGGAATGTGAAATGCGGGCCAAGCGTTCATCATTGTTTCTGGTAAAATCTGCTCCAGGCAAAATGGTGAAACGTCCCATCTTTCGCACGGATGAAATTGTTCCCCAGAGCGGGATTTACACGGTTCGACACAAGAAACATCGCCTGCCGCACGAAGTTACTCTCTTCCGAGACCAGCAATTCCCCAGATGCGCCAAGTGCCATGATGCCGTGACTTTTGAATTAGTTCGAGTTGTGAAGATGGAATCCGACGGCGCCAGGGGACTTGCGGCGCCCATACGCCTGTATGAACTTCCCGTACTTGATGACGAACAGGAAATCGCAGGCTAGGCTTTTTCCTTGTTTCCACGACTCAGATTCTCTAAATAGGCAGTGACAGCGGAATAAGCGTCCTCAAACGCATATTCCTGGCCCCATTGAATGATGGCCGCCGAGCCGACACGCTGCACGATCCAATGATAGAGGGTACCGTCCGGACGAGCGTCCAACAGGATATCGGCGATGTAATCGCCAACCGAGAGTCTCGTATTGGGCGGCTCTGGAGCTCGCTTTGCGGCGACCAAGTGGATCCGTCCTTAATAATTCCGAGGGCTGACTCTTCGGGGGGTGAGAGCTGCTCGGCATTAAGATACATTAAGAAAGCGGTTGGTTGCCCGCAGGGTACCGGAAAGGTTACGTCTCAGCGGTCCGATGAACCGTTGTGCTGATGGGGACATGCTGACTGATCTACAGCGCAGCCGGTGGCGCCTGGGATGATGACGAACCCATGCGGCAAAGTTCATCCAGCGTTTCAGCGAACAGTTCATAAAGCAGCTTCAGCCGCTCAATATCTTGATCACCCCGCTGTCAGGAACCTGAGTCAATACACGGGAAGTGATAGAGTTTGTGACTTTGATGGAGGCGAGCTATGTACGAGGAAAACAAACAGCTGGGAAAGCGCTGGTTTGAGGAAGTCTGGAACCAGGGGCGCGTGGGCGCAATCGATGAACTACTATCGCCAGAGGGCGTGGGATTTGGACTAGCGGAGGCTGACACACAGGTTCGCGGGCCGGGGGCACTCAAGCCATTTGTCCGCAATTTGCGCGATGCATTTCCTGACATGCACATTGACCTTGAAGATATGGTCGCCGAGGGAGACAAAGTGGCCATACGGTTCCGGGTAACCGGCACCCATGAAGGCAGCGGTCTGGGATTTCTGCCTACGCACCGGAAGATAGACATAACCGGCATGACGATCATTCAATTCGCAAATGGCCAACTGCTTCATGGCTGGAATAACTGGGACCAACTGGGGATGATGCAGCAGTTAGGGATGGCTCCGGGATCGGTTCACTTGGACCAGTTTCTGGAAAAGCGAGCCTGAGGCTTGGCGCCGAGAGGGCTGATTCAGGTTTTGAGAGAAACAGGAGACATAGCAATGCTACGTCTCTACGCGGGGATTGTTTACGGTCGGCCGATTATCAGACATATTGCTTTACGAGCCGCGCGTTATCAGACGTATGTACAAAATTTGTCTATTGACAAAAGAATAGCGTATGTGCGATATTGAAGCTGGACTCTGACGGGAGCGGCGCCGGCAGATCAGCGGCCAGCAATAAAAGCTGGCTGACCCGGGGAAACCCAAAACGGCCTGCAACCCTGTGGTCTGTGGCCTACCGTATGGGTCCCAGTTACCGCGGCCCCTGAGGACCTGAAGTGTGAGCCGACGGAGGCTTCATTTCGGAAGAAAAAGCTCCTTTGGTTGGGGGCCGAGGTGTGCGAAAAATAGCTCTTAGCCATTAGCACCTAGCCACTAGCACTTAGCCTTTAGCTTTTCTGTTTTAGCTGCATTTCATCGATTTGATCCTCAACTTGTATTTTTCTGGAAACAGGTTGGGGGCTCACGCCATGCGGCAGCGGAGCCGATCCTTCACCCGCTGCGGTCTCACCAAAGGCTCGACCCTCGGAGTTCAGGATGGCAGGTTTGAGAGGGAGAGAGCCTTAAGATAGAAGCGACGGCGCGGGAAATCGCAGCTTGTGGTCAATTAGCAAGCAAATAACAGCTGGCAATCAGCTCTTCTGTTTTGGCTGCATTCATCGATTCGATCCTCAAAACTCCAAGAAGCACCGAGCCATTCAGGAACGACGCAAGGTCGCTCAAACCGGCTCACAAGCTGAAGAGAATGCTTGTTCGCTTTCGGCCTTTCGGGATGACGGTTATCTACATCGTGCTCCGAGTAAACAAGACGCAGGCGAGGATGCCTGCGGTCCGCCCATTTGTAACCCTAAGATTCACAGGCTAAAGGGCCTGTGCCCCAAAAACGTCCACCCATTTGAGTCCCTAAAATTCACAGGCTAGACAGTCTCTGTCACAAAAACAAGCAAGAGCAACATCCACAAATCGGAAAATCCCAGAGCCACCCGCCGGGTGGCTTTTTTATTGGAAACACAGGAGAAACAAATGATCCGAATAAGTATGACGAAAGAAGAAGTCCTTGCCACCATTCACGAATGCGCCGCCCAGATTGGCCATGTTCCCAGCTTTCCCGAGCTGACGAAGCTGACGAAGGTGAGGCGGCGCGCCATCTTTACTCACTTTGGCACTTACACGGAGGCCTTGCGCGCGTGCGGCCTGGAGCGCAACGGCCCTGGGTATGAAGTGAGTGCGCAAGAGCTTTTTCTGGACTGGGCCGCGGTAACGCGCAGCCTGGGCATGGTGCCTTCCATGGGCGATTATGGATTGAAGGGCCGGTACAGCGTGCGTCCGTTTTTGCGGTGTTACCGGGGATGGCGGCAAGTGACGGCAGGCATGCGGGAATATGCGAAGAAGAACGGACTGGAAGGCGAGTGGGGCGACGTGCTGGACATCATTACCCGGTTTCTGGAGACAGGAGGTAAGCGGGGTTGGACGTCAGGAGCGGGGATGGAGAAGCCCAAGTTTATGCAGGATGAGCCAGTCTATGGAGAACCGCTGATGCATCCGGTGATGAGCCATGGTCCGACGAATGAAATGGGAGTGCTGTTTCTGTTTGCAACAATGGCCCAGGAGCTTGGCTTCAAAGTGATGCGGGTGCAAGCGGCATTTCCCGACTGCGAGGCTATGCGCCGGGTGGAACCCGGACGGTGGCAGAGGACGCGAATTGAGTTTGAAAAGGAGAGCCGGAATTTTCTGGCGCATATGCACCCAGCCGCGCATTGCGACCTGATTGTGTGCTGGACGCACAACTGGAAAGAGTGTCCGGTGGAGGTGCTGGAGTTGAGCAAGCTGGTCAGATTCAACAATGGGTAATCGGCCAGGAAGCGCCTCGCCGCAGATTTGCGCAGATGAACGCAGATTAGAAACGCAGATTTGGAAGACGACACGAGACTTCTCTCGCAATCCGATGCTTTGCGCTTTCGATTCGCCAGAATTAGAGAGACTTAAACACGGATTCACCAGCACTGAACGATATTTCCAACTCGCCCACCTGCCACAGCCGCCCTGCATCTAATAACAAATAACAAGGGAAACAAGAAAAAGCGATCAGGGCGGTGCAGATTTCCATCTCGCATTGCCCGGGAGGATAAAAACTGATGAAGATTCATAAGGGAATGCGTATTCTGAGTTCGATGTTACTGATGGGCGCGCTGGCTGCGCCGCTGGGACTGCAGGCACAAGACCGCGATCGCGACCGCGACGACCATCATGACCGCGACGACCGCGGAAAAAACCAGCGCGTCTATGATCGCGACCACAAGGATTATCACAACTGGAGCAGCGACGAAGATCGCAATTACCGGCAATGGTATGGCGAGTCACACAATGGCCGGGAATATCGCGATTACAACCGGTTGAACAAGAGAGATCAGACAAACTACTGGAACTGGCGTCACCAGCACGGCGACGGCGACCACGATCGCGATGACCATCGCGACCACGACCGTGATCACCGATAAAAGATAAGGCGCAAATTACCAGATAGCGAGAAAGCCCGGAGTAAAAACTCTGGGCTTTTATTTTGCGGCTTTGGCGGTTTTGCTTGCAGCTTTGGTAGCGGCGATACGAGCGTTGTCCGCAGTCTTGGCGGGATGTTTCCCCGGTGCTTTAGCCGGCATGTTGAGCGACGCTTTTAAAGTGCGATTGCGCTCGCGCTTGGCGGCTTGCGATCGATTGCGCGTGTTTTCGCGTGCATTGAGTTTCGGCATGTGGTGAGGCTCCTTGATCGTGCATTCTTGCTGGGGATTGGAATTCGAGTCGCTGCTTCCCATCCTACTCTGTTGGGGATGCGGTGAGTAGCAATTCGCAATCTGCACAGCCTATCGACCTACGCGCCTTCTCCCTTGTGCGTGCCAGAATTATTCCAATGCCCGAGAAGTGCCTAGGATCGTGCCGTTAGGGCGAAAGGGCACGGGCGATCCGAAGACCGCCCGTGTTAGTTGAAAGATGAACCTGGCTGTTCAGGGTTGCGGAGCTAAACGGCTGCTCTGCGGGACCGGGAACGGGAACCCGAGGATCGGGAATCGTCCGCGGCCTCTGTCCTTTGCCGTGCACTGCTGAGTGCATGGGGCAGCCGGCGGCGCGACCTCGACGGCATCACCTCCGAGCACTCCGCCCATCCTGCCGCCGCTAGCCACGCTCCATTTGGAAGCATTTCCGAACTGGGAGAGGCGAGTGGCAACTTGCGGACTGTCTCTGCCTACAAAGTTGGATGAAGCATCATTGGCAAAATTGATGCGTGGAGTAACTTTCACGGGATAGCATCCCGAGTTAAAGTTGCCGTTGGTGCACAAGGGGAGCGGCGGAGGATTGCGGAAGTTCGGATTGTCAAAGTAAAACACGCCATGACCGAGCACATGCGTGATGGTGGTGGCGGTCCCGTCCGCGCGCTCCGGCTCCATCTGAAAGATGCCGCCCTGAGCGCAGTCATTGGCCTGGATGGTCATGGAAACACCGGGCCCGGAGCGCTGCAAAACCAGGTTTCCAGCGCCCAACTCAACACTGGCATTACCGGCAAGAGTGGCGCCTCGCAGGTCGGGTGTTTTGCTGGCAAAGATAACTGTGCGAAGCCCGCCGGTGATGTCAAGCGGATTGGCGGCTCCCGTGAGCGTATAGTTCAGCACCGCGAAGTTCGCGGGATTGACGTCAAACTCGACATACCTTCCCTGCACGTGAAACGGCGCCGACAGATCTGCGTCTGGGATGGTAGTGGTGATGGCGCCGCTGAGCGCAACTCCGGCCTTGGTAATGGAGAAGCCGCCTCCGGTACATGCGTCGCCGCCCTTTGCGTAGGCCTGGTAAGGAAGCAGGATCATTGTGAACGCAAGCATGATGATGAACGATAAGTATCGTACTGCCGGCAAAGCGGCTAACCGGCGGATCGCTTGAGTTTTGTGGTCCGCGTGCGTGTTTGCATTTCGATGGATTGACATAGTGCTCTCCTTGCGCCGCTCTGCAGCGCACTGAAATAAATTGGTGATATTTGCCCAATGAGGGGGTAAAGCGAGTAATGCCGGCAAGTTCATCCCACATTCACGCGGATCTAAAAAATCAAGCCATAGAAGCAGCCTGCAAAAAA
>DASYKK010000398.1:0-4568 GCA_035995565.1 Candidatus Angelobacter sp. | reverse complement strand
GCTTGGCGATTCCCTTGCGAATGGCCTCCACACCGGCAACGAACGTGGTAGCCACGGCACCCATGCCGACAATCATTACGCCCAGTTTGCCGCGGGCAGGAGCTATTTTGGTTGCAGTCGTTTTTTCAGCAGCAGAAGAAGAAGCCATTAATTTACAGAACCGTCCTTGATATGAATGGAAACCTTGTATCTTCTCGTATTGAGCGATCTTTGTAAACTACGTTACACAGTCGCCCGCACGCGACCCTTCCAGTGCGACCACACAAACCACGTGATCCCTGCCAGCAGCAGCAGGATAATCACCGCGTCCAGTCGGTGAAACCACTGTTTCAGGCGCGGGTCCTTGTCCCAGTGTTCGCCCAGTTTCATTCCGATCCAGGCCAGCACAAAGCACCACGGCCATGACCCGATGAAGGTAAAAACATGAAAACGCAGCCGCGGCATTTTAGCCACGCCCGCCGGCAACGCAATAAAGGTCCTGATAACCGGCAGCAATCGGCCAATCAAAACCGCCAGGGCGCCAAAACGCTTAAAGAACCGCTCCGCCAGATCCAGTTCATGTCGGCCCAGAAAAACATAAGATCCGTAGCGTTCAATCAGCGGCCTTCCGCCATAGTGGCCAATTTCGTAGGCAACCACTGATCCAACGTTGCACCCAATAGCGCCCGCGGTCGCTGCCAGCAGCAGGTTGAACTGTCCTTTGTAGACCAGGTAACCAGCAAAGGGCATGATGATTTCTGACGGCAGCGGAATGCATGCTGACTCGATCGCCATCAGCAGCAGCACCCCGAGATATCCCGCTTTCGAGATTACGGCGATGATGAACCCGGCTAAGGCAGCGATGATTTTTTCAAGCATTGAAAAGGAGTCTTTAGAAATCCTGTGAGTCCTGGGTGAAGGTGTATCCCGGCAAGGTCATGCCGCTATCGTCCTTTGTGATCTTCACCCGGATGGTTTCGGCGTCCGGAGCGCTGACTTTGGCAGGGCGAAGCATGGCAAACTGGGTGAACAATTCACCATAAACTTTTGTCACAAGAAAATTATCGCCGTTTTCGTCGCTGCGCCAGACCTGCCCTGCTTGCACCGCTTTAACCATAAAACCCAGAGTAATAAGTGAGCCTCACATAGGTCAATGGCTGCGAACCACGGCTGCTACTCGCGACAGCACTTACGCTCGCCAAACCGAGTCTGCCCCAATGCACGCTCATACCTTTCCCCACCAATTGACGCGAATCCTTTCCATTCGCGAAATTCGTGGCTTGATTTTTTTTGATCTGCGTTCATCCGCGGAATTCTGCGGCTACCCTGGCTTTCAATCCGGCAATTTGCCGCTGAACAACTGTTCTAACCCCACCGCCGGACAGCGTACACCCACATAGAACGTGCCGAACAAGGCGTAGACCGCACTGACTTCGTCAAAGCGCATCTCGTAAATCAACTTCTTGAAGACCAGCGGATCATCGGCAAAAAGATCCACACCCCACTCCCAGTCGTCGAAACCGATCGATCCGGTTATGATCTGCCTGACCGTTCCGGCATAACGGCGACCGACCAGCCCATGTTCTTCCATCTGCCGCTGCCGCTCTTCTATGGGCAGGCTGTACCAGTTCTTATCCTCGCCTCGGCGGCGGTCCATGGGATAAAAGCAGATGTAGCGCGCCGGCGGTATCTGCGGAAACAATCGCGGACGCATGGCCTCGGTCTGGCGCTTGATCGTCTCTTCAATAACGGCATTCCACTCCGGCGAATGTGGCTCGGTTCCCTGCTCCCGCAAAGTGCGATACAGCTTTACGGATGAGTCGTACAGGCCAAGTTCAACCACGGAAAGGTATGAGGTCGTTTGCTCCAGATAGTCGCTCAGGCGGAGCTGTGAGATGACCAGTTCTGCCGCCTTCAGTTGATCAAACGAATTGCGGAAATGCACCACCAGCAGATCGCCCTTGTGCCCCAGCAAGGAAAACAGAGCTGTCTGGCCGGCTACATCGTTTTCCATCTTCAGCAGCGCGGCCGAAGCTTCAGCTGCAATCTCATGCTGCTGCGCCGGGCTAAGCTTGCGCCATTCTGCCCAGCGGATGCGGAACATCTGGTGCAACACGCTGGATCCTTCGATCGTGAGCGGTACCGCGTGCAGATCGCTGTCCTGGATTTTCATCTCAGCCTTTGTCGTGGTTGCCATTTCCCTCTGCCTTCTTCCCTCTGCCTATTGTGATTGTAAGCCCGCTGCTTTAGATTTTGTGTCATGCCTGTTGCAAAAACGTCCGCTGCAAAACCGCCAGCAAAGACCAAGCCCGTCCTCAAGCCGCCCGCTAAAGCCTCCAGCCCGGCAAAGCCTAAGGCTGCGAAAGGCAAAGCCGCAAAAGGCGGCTACGATCCGCTGGCCCCGGAACGCGTCCAGGACATTCTAAATCGCCTGGATCAACGCTACCCCAACGTTCGCTGCGCGCTGCACCACAATAACGCCTGGGAGTTGCTGATTGCCACGATCTTATCGGCGCAATGCACTGACGTGATGGTAAATAAGGTGACACCGGGACTGTTCCAGAAATATCCCACGCCGAAGGCGATGGCGGCGGCTACTCCGGAACAGCTTGAGCCCGACCTTCGGCCAACGGGCTTTTATCGCAACAAGGCCAAATCGGTGGTCGGTGCGTCCAAAGCCATCATGGAAAACTTTGGCGGCCACGTGCCGGATGAGATGGATAAACTCCTGACCCTCCCCGGCGTGGCCCGAAAGACGGCCAACGTAGTGCTGGGTTCGTGGTTCGGGCAGGGCGTGGGCATTGTGGTTGATACACACGTGCATCGCATCTCTCGCCGCCTGGAGCTGACGAAAGCCGACGATCCCAAAAACATCGAGCAAGACCTGATGAAGGTGATCCCGCAGCCAAAGTGGATCGATTTCTCGCACCAGATTATTCATCATGGCCGCGCTTTATGTATTGCGCGCCGACCCAAGTGCGCGGAGTGCCCCCTGGAAAACATCTGCCACGCCGCGGACAAGACGTGGTCCACGGTGGAGATACATAAAACGGCGAAGCCTTAGGCAAGACATCACTGAGACACAGAGGCACGGAAAAATGAATCGCGCAGAACTCGTCAGGACACTCGCAACCTTGTTACTCGTCGGCGCTTCCGCGCTTGCACAAACTTCTGCCAAGTCTATGGGCGTAGACCCCGATCCAACACAAATCCTCTCCAGGCAAAAATTCGATATTCAGCCTTTCACGGTGGAAAAGCTTTACATGACGCATACCGTTGGCGACAGCGCGTGGTCACCCGATGACAAGCAGGTGGCATTCGTTACCAACATCAGCGGGCGCAATAACATCTGGGTAGTGCCGTCGCAGAGCGGATGGCCCACGCAACTTACCGTAAGCAATCAGCGCCAGGCCAACATCGCGTGGTCGCCCAAAGGACGCTGGATCGCCTACAACTCGGATTACGATGGCAATGAGCAATGGGACCTCTTCCTGGTCTCCGCCAGCAACGGCCAGGTGGTGAACCTGACCAACACTCCTGAGGTTTCTGAAGAAGGCGCCGCCTGGTCGCCCGACGGCGAAAAGCTCGCCTATAGCGTTAAGCCGAAGCAGTCGCCCAATTACGAAATTGACGTAATCGAAATCCTCACCAAGAAGGTCACCCACCTTACCAGCAACACGGCCGCGCAGCTCAGCAACCTGAATCCCATCTGGTCCCGCGATGGAAAATGGATCGTCTTCACCCAACAAGACGCTACTGGTAAGAACGCAAATATCTTTCTCGCCAGTTGCAACGGAGGCCGAGCCACCAATCTCACGCCTCATAAAGGCGAGCAAAACTTTGCCGCTACAGATATTTCGCCTGACGGCAAGACGGTTTTGGTCACGTCGAACGCAGGTAATGGCTATGAGAATGCCGGGCTGATCGACGTCGCCAGTAAAAAGATCACCTGGCTCACCTCTGACAAATGGGAGATTAGTTCCGGCAAGTTTTCTCCCGACGGCAAGAGCCTCACCTGGACCGCCAACGTTGATGGCAACCAGGACATCTTTGTTTACGACCTGGCCTCGAAGCAGGCCCACGCACTTCCTTTACCCAAAGGCATCAACTCATTGGCCGGCGCTGAAGCTGCCTTCAGCCATGACGGAACGCACCTTCTCTTCACGCATAACGGCCCTAATGCCCCCAACGACATCTGGGATTACGATTTTGCAGTGCAGAAGTCACAGCAGATCACGCATTCACTCATCGGCGGTGTACGCGCTGAAGACATGGTCGAGCCCTTCCTGGTCCACTACCCCAGCAAGGACGGCAAGTGGCAGATCTCAGCGTTTGTCTATGTGCCCTTCAATGCGGAAAAGAATGGCAAGAACGCCGCTGTCGTCTCGATTCATGGCGGGCCGACGGCGCAGACCATCAACTCCTTCAGCCGCAGCATTCAGTACCTCGTGAATCAGGGATTCTTCGTCATCGCGCCTAATTACCGCGGATCTACCGGCTACGGAAAGGAATTTGAAGACGCCAATCGCTTTGACATGGGCGGAGGCGATCTGGAAGACGTAATCTCCGCGGCCGAGTGGATCAAGAAG
>DASYKK010000397.1:0-9639 GCA_035995565.1 Candidatus Angelobacter sp. | reverse complement strand
GCTATCGGCAATGAGTACCACATCAAAGATTTGACTCTGGCATGCCTGGTCCACTTCTTTCAGGCTGCAAGCGGTTCGTACTCGATATCCGGCGCGTTCAAGCCATTCAAGTCGTAATCGCAGGGCGGGTTCGGTTGCCACGATCAGGAGCAGCGCAGGAGGGAGAGGAGTCTGTGACATTTTTCGGGGGTAACTTCCGTACAACAAAGGTTATGTGTTTTACTCTAAATTGATTTTCAGTTTTCGGCCAGCATCATCCCGTTAGTTACGCATTTTCAATGAGTTAGATTGTGTCACCAGACGTTACAATTAAAAAATCCAATAATCAAGCCTGTTCAGCAATCATCGGACCCCGAAACCGGAAAAGCAACGCGCTACGCTTCAGTTCTCCTGCATCATGGCCGTAATTTTTGCTCTGGTAGCCGGCACAATCGTAACCATACGCACCATCGTCCCGCCGGAAGGGTTGCTCGCAGCCGACGCTCTGATGATGCGGGCTTTTTATATCGCGCGGCTTTTATCGCCCGCTGCCGCAGGCGCCCTGGCTGCGCGGGCGTGCTCGCCATAATTTCGGCAGCCGGCTACTTTCTGATGCGCACACGGACACATCCGACTGCTACCGCTGATGTCACGGCAAATAGCCGTCAATCCAGCGCGGCCAACCCGCAGCGTTGAGCCAGTAAACTGGAGAGAGCCCTTCCTTTTAGAGTTTCTAGTTACTTTCGTGACTTTCCGTTCTATTAGTTACACGCTAGGATTTGCTCCAAGTAGCCGCCTGCACACCGGGAAAGCATGGCACGTTGCGTGGCAGGCAAGCTGAGGAGCAGAAGTGAATCACACCCCCATTTGGCGCCATGCACGCCTCCGACGGACTAGCTCCATACTTTTTGTCGGCCTGCTGGCATTATTTTCTTTGGTCCCTAACTACTCGTCTTTTGCCCAGAGCGTAGCTCGCAAAATCAAGAACCGGGTAGAACCTGTTTATCCCGATCTGGCAAGACGAAACAACATCGTCGGAAGCGCTCGGGTTGAACTTTTGGTTACGGCCGATGGCAGAGTGAAGGACGTGAAAGTCCTGGGAGGAAATCCGGTGCTGGTTCAGGCTGTGATGGCCGCCGTGATGAAGTGGAAGTATGAGCCCGCTTCGGAAGAATCAACCCTGATTATCAAGTTTGACTTTAATCCGTAATTCCCTTGCATTTAGATCTCTCTCTCTTGTTATTTTGGCCTGGGTGAAACTGATCCAGGCTTTTTTATTTTGGCGAAACTCTTACCACTGATGAGCACTGACGACACAGATCTGAAAACGGCTGGAGAAACGCGCTAGAGTGAATTTTGCCCTTCATCAGTGGTCATCTGTGTGATCAGTGGTAAGGTTTTGTTCGAGGCTAACGATGGATTCGACAGACACATTTCTTCAGGCCGCAATTGAGGAAGCCCGGCAGGGACTGGCAGAAGGCGGCATCCCTATCGGATCGGTGATCGCGCTCGGCAATAGGATCATCGGGCGCGGGCACAACCGCCGTGTGCAAAAAGGGAGTGCCATTCTGCACGGTGAAATGGACGCGCTGGAGAATGCCGGCCGCCAGTCCGCTGCTGTCTATCGGGAGTGCGTTCTTTACACCACGCTGTCGCCGTGTTCCATGTGTTCCGGCGCGATTCTGCTGTACGGAATTCCGCGCGTTATCGTCGGCGAGAACCAGACGTTTATGGGCGAAGAAGAACTTCTACGCTCACGCGGCGTTGCGGTGGAAATCGTGCACAGCAATGAATGCATCCGCATGATGGAAGAATTCATCCGCAAAAACCCAAATCTGTGGAACGAAGATATCGGTGTGTGAGCCTCACCGGTTTATAGCTCGCGTCGCGAGGCGATGATTTCTAATGCCACGCCGACGCATCAAGTCACCGCCGGCAGATTCACTTGATCTTTGCACTGACGAGTTCTGCAATTTTAGCTTTCAATCCCGCGTACACCGTTGGATCAAACGCGCCATGATGGACCCACTGCACCTGACTGTTGCCGTCTAACAAAATGAGATAAGGGTCTTTGTCATTCTTCAGGCCGACATACTGTTTCCACTGGCTCTCATTTTGAGTAACGGTAAGAAAGCGGCGGCGCATGGACAAGGGTACACCTCGTTTGATGCTTCCGCGTACCATCCCGCGCAGCAGTGACGGCACATCCTCAAGCATGGCGACTACATAGCTCGTCACTTTATCGTCCTGCGGATAATCCTTGAGAAAAGGGTCGCTCCATCCGCGACCCAGTTCACCGGCCGCCTTGCTGAAGGTGATGATCAGTAGCGTCACTTTGCCCCGGACCGCGTCGGGCAAAATGATGGCCTGCTCTTCGAGAGTAATGCCCTTAACCTGTGGAATCGTTGTTCCGGGCCGCAAAGTCTGGGCCGAAGCGATCGCAATTCCAAAAAATAAAAACACACATGTAAAAATTCGCATCATCCTAAATCTGTCCGCTCAAAAAACTAAATGACAGTTGTTCCTTATCAGCGTCCATCTGCGCCAAGCTGCGGCGATTTTTGCTTTTAGTATTTCCAGCTTCCATCCGATCCCTTGGGCGCATTGAGCGTGATGTGGTTCGCCATTACGCGCAGCAGTTCGGCCTGATTCAAAGGCGTCCAGCCATGGCCCTTCATGGGACGGCCATATTCAAACGATCCGCCATACGGAGGATTGCTGGTGCGCTTGAGAAATTCTTCCAGCCGGTATACCGCCAGATTCAGGTAAAAGTGATCCATGTCACCGCAGTAGAGGTGTAGCTTGCCCTTCAGCTCCGGTCCGATCTTTGCCCAATTTTGTTCCAGGTAATAGCGCAGGTCATAACCGTGGTCGCGCATGTAGTTAGCTACAGTCAGATCGATCTTGCCGGTGGTCTTGTCCCAGAGCGGCCTGGGATAGCCATCCACTCCTACGGGGCCGTAAACGGCCTCCCAGGCGTCATACTGCTGGCCGGAGCGTCCATGGGAGCCCAGCACTTCTTCCAGTTGGCTCATCTGCCGAATGGTTACATCCATCTGACCTTCGGGCGTTCGGGACATGGGCCGTTCCGGGATAGGAGGATCATAGTTCGGCGCGAGAAAAGCATTCACGTCGCCGTAAATATCGACGATTCCATAGCGAGTGAAATCCACCGGGTCAGGGTAGAAGGTCCAGGTTCCGCCGAAGAATTCCGGATGAAAGACCTGAAGCGCCAGCGACTCCCAGCCGCCAGTCGATCCGCCAGAGAGCACGCGCGCATACGGCTGCCGGATGATGCGGAAATGTTCCTCCACATAAGGAATCAGCTCGTTCATCATGGCGTCGCCATAAGGGCCGTTATTGGCCGAATTCACGGCGTAAGAATCGTCAAAAAAGACGGTTGGGTGCTGGAAGGTCACAACGATCATGCGAGGAAAGCCCGCCGACGTCCAGCGCTGGTACAAGTCCGGCCCGGAAATGCGGCCTTCCCGCAGCGGCAAGTCCGCCGGTGAGTGCTCCGTGGAAAAGCCCAGCGGCGCGCGCAGGCTGAAGTGTCCCTGTTCATAAAGCACGGGATAGTGCGCGTTCGAGTGGGTGTCATAGCCGTCGGGGAGCAGCACCGTGGCGCCCAGATAGATAGGCTGTCCCCAGAACTGGGTAAGAAGCTTGCTCTGTATCTTGATGTGCTTTACGTATTGGGTATCGCCCGGCGGAAGCGGCGTGGGAATTTTGTGGTCCAGGCTGAGCCTGATCTCGTAACCGGTGACAGGATCCAGGTGGAAATGGCCGGTGCCGCTAAACAGGTTTCCTGGGGATTTGTTAAACTGCTGGCCCTCCCATTGGTCATTGTGCGCCCAGATGGTGTTGCCGTCAGACCGCTGGAAGCGCGTGTAGACGTTCAACAGCGCCTGTACGTAATAGTCTCCGGCGGGAAGTTCCCGTACCGATTTGAACGGATAGCCCAGCGTTAGAGCGTCAAGCGTGGCTGCCTGTCCGGGTTGCAGATTCTGGACATCGACTGCGATCATCTCCGTCCGGGACCGCCATGAACCTACCTGCAGGCGCGGCTCCGGATCATTAGCCGGGGCAATGATCACAAACAGCCTTCCCGTCATTGGCTGAGCCAGCTGAGCCGGCTGCGGGGCGGCCGGCAGCGTGATTTTGAAGGTGATACTGCCTGCTACGGCGCTAACCGACAGCGCTAAGCTAAGAAAAAGACAGGCTAATGCGAGCCTGGTCCAGCATCGGGCAAGATTCATGGTTTCTCCGGGGGAACTAAAAGGAAGTATACGGTGGGATGGAAATGTTCCGGAGGTGAGATTCTCGGTTCCTGTCCGCCAGCCGCCCGGCAGTCTAATGAGCGTTCGCATGCCGGTTTTGACCTATTTTTTTACAGAGTGCAAAAAGCCATCCGACTATATAATGTCCCGACGCGAGGTGCCTTATTCGCAAGGTATTCCATTTCGACTCTCCCCGGGCAAGGTACAAGAGCGATGCCGCGGTCGTGTGGTGTTTCGACCATCGTTTTGACGTGGTACTCCGCAAGCTAACCAAGCGCATCGGTGTGGATTTTTTTGATCCGATCCTGGTTGCCGGCGGCGCCAAGTGCCTGGCCGGCGATGAACTGGAAAGAGACCGGCAGTTCGTACTGGAACAGGTCCGCAAGTCCATGCATCTGCACGGCACCACGACGGTGCTGCTCATGCTCCACTCCGATTGCGGCGCGTACGGCGGGCTGGCTGCATTTGAAAATGACACTGCCCGGGAAGCGGAGAACCACCGGAATGACCTGCATCGCGCGGTAGATTTCCTGCAAGCGGAGATTCCGGAGCTGACCATCCGCGGGTTCTTTGTGGATTTTGAAGGCGTCTGGGAAGCTGACTACAGCAAGGACAGCGCACTCAGTGCCTGACTGAAGAAGAGGTAAGTGATGTTTCACGGTGTTAATGGAGAGTACAGGTGGCTGGAGACGGCAGCCCATGAAGTTTACGACGTCTTGCAAGTGTGTCCTGCCGTGGCCGCAAGCAAAAACGTTGTGATCACCTCTTTTGACTCCTACCCGCTTCAGCCAACTTCAGAAGAAATGCAGCGCGGATGGCGCGTCTCCGGGCGCTCCGTGCATATCCCGGTCGGCGACAACATTGCTGGCATACCTTTCGAGGTTTTTAACGAGTGGTACATCTTCAACTCTGACTCTCCGGAACGCGAATACAAAGTCTTCGTGAAATACGACTGGTTCACCCTGGGTCCAGCCCAGGCGCTGTACTCCCGCAATGGCAATGCTTTCGACTTGAAACGCATGCAGCGCTGGTTCTGGCAGGAGCTGGAGCAGGCGAATCCGGAATCCTATTTAGGAAGGGGCAGCCGGCTGAAGTTTGTCACTAAGAATGCTGAACACTTCAATACCGTGTTGCGCGGCCTGAGTTCGCTGGCCAGGATCCGCGCCATGTCCGCCAAGGCCCCGGCCTGAAGCCCAGATCTACTGCGCCAAACGCGAAACGATATACTTCCCACCTAGATGGCCAACATTCTTTATGGTGTGAACGGTGAAGGCTCGGGCCACTCCACGCGCGCCAGAGAAGTCATCACTCACCTGCAACAGCAGGGACACAATCTCCACATAGTGTCGTTTGACCGGGGGCTGCGTAATCTGCGGGAGAGCTTTCCTGTAACAGAAATTTTTGGCTTGAGCCTGACTTACGTGAATAATCGCGTGCGCTACAAGCGAACGCTGGCCAGCAACCTGATCAAGGCACCGCGTGCGGCGCGAAGCTTCAAAGAACTTTCTCATCTGGTTGATGAAAACAAGATTGAGCTGGTGATCACTGACTTTGAGCCGCTTAGCAGCCACGTCGGCCACCACAAGCGCCTGCCGGTAATCGCCATCGACAATCAACATGCCATAACAAATGCCAATGTAGCTCTGCCGCGCGGCTTCAAGCGCGATGTGGCGGCGGTAAAGCTAGTCACGCGCCTGATGACGCCGCATGCGGACGCGTATTTGGTACTCTCGTTTTTTCCCGCGCCCGTGAAAAAGCGGAATACCTTTCTCTTCCCGCCGATCCTGCGTCAGGAAGTGTTGTCTGCCAAACCAAACACGGGTGACTACGTTCTGGTTTATGTGACTTCTCCGGCAAAGGAGTTAGCTGCGCTGCTCAAGCAGGTGCGGTGTAAGTTCGTGGCCTATGGTTTCGGAATAGAAGGGCAGGAGGGCAACGTACTCTTCAAGAAACCAAGCGTGGCAGGCTTTCTGCGTGACCTGACCGGCGCGAAAGCAGTCATCGCAAATGCCGGATTTTCTCTGGTAAGCGAGGCGCTATACCTGGGAAAGCCATACCTCGCCATGCCAGTCAAGAACCAGTTTGAGCAGACATTCAACGCTTACCACGTGGACAAGCTGGGCTACGGCGCATGGTGGGAGGACCTGGGCAAAGAACAAGTCGAGTCATTCCTTTTTAACCTGCCTTTTTACTCCGACAATCTGCGTACATACCCGCGCGCGGGCAACGGCGCCATTCTGGCCAAGGTGGATGAGCTTATCGGGACATTGACGGGAAAAGGACGAAATGCCACAAGCTAGTCCGCAAGTTACCGGCCCGGAGGAAGCGCCCAAGCCCGCACCGCTGTTTGGAGCGGCAATACTCGCCTGCCTGGGCGCGGCGGTGCTCGCGCTATTTCTATTCGCGTGGCTGGGAAGCGAGGTGGTTGAAGGCGATACCCAGCATTTTGACCAGGTTATTCGCGAATGGGTGCATCGCTACGCTTCACCAGGCATGACTCGCGCCATGACCACGATCTCTCTTCTGGGGTACAACGCCTTGATCGTTGAGTTGGCGATCGCGCTTGCGGTTTTCGCTAAGCTGCGGTGGCGGCGTGCCGCAGTGTGGCTGGCAGTGGCGATGACGGGTTCGCTCGTGCTCGATCTCGCGCTGAAATACATCTACCATCGCACGCGGCCAACGGCGTATTTTGGCATGGCGCCGCACTCTTACAGCTTCCCCAGCGGACATGCGATGAGTGCATTTTGCTTTTACGGCGTGCTGGCTGGACTGCTGAGCGCGCGCATTAAATCTCTGGCTCTTAGGACGGTAGTTTGGTTTGTTGCGGCGGCTCTGGTCATCGCCATTGGGATCTCTCGCATTTATCTGGGAGTGCATTACCCCAGCGACGTTGTTGCCGGCTATCTGGCTGCAACGGTATGGGTCGGGACGGTCATCGTGCTTGACCATGTCCGCAGGTTCCGGAAGGGCTCGAAGAAAAAGACGGCCTAGGTACTACGCGGATGCGAACGCGGGCTACAAATCGCTGACTGAGTATGACGGCTGGTCTTCACTGGATCCGCGCTGTCTCCTCCGGACTTTTTTCCCTGATCCTTTCGAACACCGCCTTCACCACACGATCACAACGAACTGCATGAAATTGATAGAGATCTGTGGCACGGCCCTTGGCGCGGGCATAAAGGTCTTTGCGCAGCATGGCGTGGGCGCGATGCAGGCGCGTCTTTACCACAGCGTCGCTCACGCCGAGGCTTTCTGCGGTTTCGGCCACGCTCATTTCTTCCACTTCACGCAGCATGACCACCGCGCGGTAAGCTTCCGGGAGCTGGTCAATTGCCTGTTCCAGCAGTTCACGAGCCTGCGATGTAGCGGTGCCGTCTTCCGGACTGGGAGAAGATGATTTGAGTATGGCCATAAAATTTCCATTTTCAGGGAGAGCGTCCAGTTCTTCCATGCGGCTGCGTCGGCGCTTCCGCGCGAGCGCTTCATGAATCGCGATGCGCGTGAGCCAGGTGGAGAATGCCGCCTTGCCGGCGAACTGGTTCAGATGTTCGTAAGCGCGGACGTATGCATCCTGCATTACGTCTTCCGCCTCGCCGTCATTGCGCAGGATGACCCGGGAAATCCGGTAGAGCCGCTGGTTGTAGCGGCGCATCAGGATCTCAAAGAGCGCCGTCTCGCCGGCGAGCACGCGGGCCACTACTTCTTCATCTCGCAGTTCGCTTTGTGCCGTCACTGGGACCAGCATGGTACTCACCTGGATTCCCTCCCTGCCTGGATAGAGTAAGCTGGAAGCCAAAGGTTACAATTTTAAGTCCTTTGGGAGCATGGAAATGCGCGCCGCAGCAGCCTTTACCATCATACTGCTTGTCTCGTCCTTTGCTTGCGCACAGGTGGCGCAAGGCAGCAAGACAGATGTCCAGTTGCGCGGCATCAGCGCCGTCTCAAGCAAGGTGGCCTGGGCCAGCGGGGCAAAAGGAACGGTCTTGCGGAGCATTGATGGCGGCGAGACCTGGGAGACGCTGGTCATCGTGGGAGCGGAAGCGCTCGACTTTCGCGACATACAGGCTTTTGACCGGAACAACGCGTATGTGCTGAGCATTGGCCCGGGCGACCAGTCGCGTATCTATAAAACCGCTGACGGCGGCCGTATATGGCAGCGGCAGTTCACCAACAACGATCCTAAAGCTTTTTATGATTGCTTTGCCTTCTGGGACCGGACGCACGGAATCGCCGTGAGCGATTCGGTTGACGGCAAGTTCCCGCTGATCTCTACCTCCGATGGCATGAACTGGAATCCAGTAGTGGTGAAGAACATGCCCGCAGCGTTGCCCAGTGAAGGCGCATTTGCCGCCAGCGGCACGTGCATTGCAACATTCGGCATGAACGATGTCTGGTTCGGGACTGGCGGTCCCGGGGCGCGGGTGTTTCATTCTGGAGATCGGGGAAAAAGCTGGACGGTCGCCGAGACGCCGATCCTTCACGGCGCTGCAACGCAAGGCGTGTTCTCCGTGGCTTTCTGGACAGCGAAGGATGGCGTTGCCGTTGGCGGAGATTACAAAGAGCCGACCAAAGGGGAAAGGACGGCGGCCTTCACCCACGATGGCGGCAAGACGTGGACGCTTGCGACAAAGCCACCACAGGGTTATCGCTCGGCCGTGGCCGCGGACTCTTCCCGTCTGGTTGCTGTTGGCACGAGCGGCGCTGATGTGTCCCATGACGGCGGCAAA
Organism: Candidatus Angelobacter sp.; assembly: GCA_035995565.1. Taxonomy (GTDB): domain Bacteria; phylum Acidobacteriota; class Terriglobia; order Terriglobales; family Acidobacteriaceae; genus Angelobacter. The sequence continues at coordinate 653 of DASYKK010000397.1, read as the reverse complement.
AACTGGGCTTCATTATTCGCCGACAATCTCAACGCCTTGAGCCTCGTTGGAAACTCAGGCTGGGCGGTTGGGCCGGATGGCAAGATTGTTGCTATTCAACTCAAGCCCTAGCAGCCTCCCGTGCTGTTGCCACCGAACGAATGGGAGCCGACAAGCCCTTCATCAGCCTGGCGAATTCTTCGAGCGTGAGGGACTGCGCGCCGTCCGACAACGCGCGTTCCGGGCAGGGGTGGACTTCGATGATTAGACCATCTGCGCCGATGGCTAGTGCAGCGCGGCTGGCGGGAGCGATCAATTCGCGCTTGCCGGTTCCATGTGAAGGATCGGCGAGAACGGGCAGATGCGAAAGCTCGCGCACCAGCGCCACGGCGGCCAGGTCGAGCGTGTTGCGGGTCATCTCGCTTTCGAAGGTCTTGATGCCGCGTTCGCAGAGCACCACGTTGTCATTGCCGCCGGCCAGAAGATATTCAGCCGCCAGCAGCCACTCTTTGACGCTCGCGGACGGTCCGCGTTTGAGCAAAATCGGTTTCTTGGCCTTGGCGAGTTGGCGCAGCAGATCGTAATTCTGCATGTTGCGCGCCCCCACCTGAAGCATGTCGGCATGATCGCTGATGAGCTGAATATCATTGGTGCTCATCACCTCGGTCACCACG
>DASYKK010000396.1:0-5214 GCA_035995565.1 Candidatus Angelobacter sp. | reverse complement strand
CAACGAACCCGCAAGTGAGGAGATGCCGAATCCGTTGGCTCTACCGCGCGAGCGCAACTTGCATCATGACGCCAGCAACGGAGGCTCAGATTATGGTTACCTGGTCTCGTCAAAGGGATTTTCGAATTCAAAGAGTGGTTCAGGTTCTGAATGAAGATCCATCCCGCACACTCCCGGAACTTGCGCATAGTTGCCAGATGAGCATGTCGAGACTGAGTCATCTGTTCAAAGATGAAATTGGTATCAATGTTAAATATTACCGTATGGATTGCCGGCTCCAGGTAGCGGCTGCGATGCTGGCATTAACCAGTATGCAAATTAAGGAGATCGCATACGCAGCCCGCTATCACCACAGTTCCAGCTTCGCTCGAGCCTTCAAGACTCACTTCGGGTTATCACCCGCTTGCTACCGCACGAAGCTGGGGAAAGGGGGCGTAGCAGCACGTGCTAATAAACAGCAGAAGCCGCTAACCCAATCCAATTGACAAGGGCATGGCGAAGCAGCAACCTACGTCTACAACCGGTAGCTTGTAAGCGGACCTGACTCTCTAAGCACGCTGTTTGTTCCGGAACAAGTAACCGCGACTTCTTACCCATAAACCCCGCAGCCTCTCTTGCCGAGATAAGAGGTGGAAAATGTGGAAAGAAACACTCTGAACCTGGACACCTCGGTGGTCTCCGTGTCCAACAGCCGTGAGGATCTCCGTTGACATCGGACGGTATCCCTCATGCGGATGGCGAAACAATACGTCACTTTGCGCAGCTAAAAATGCTGGCATCGTGTCTGTTCGAACGAGCGACGTATGAGCAATGGGGAGGCTGCCTCGAACTAAATTCGTTTGCGTTGATCGAGTGCGCCGCCCATCGTACCCCCCGAACGGCAACTCACGAAAGGCCAATGTATGAACCATCGAATGTTGACGATCATGATATCGGTAGTCGCACTTTGTGTGGTAGTGCTTTGTATGTCGCTGGCTCCACGAAAAGTGTCAGCCCAGAACGTAGTCCAGGATAATGCGCCGGTCTACAACCCTTACCCGCCTGGGATTCTCCCCTCCGACTTGAATTCAGAGCTGGAGAGAGTTTTGAGGGAGGTGGATTTCATCGAAGGCCGGGCGCTTGCCCGGTGGCACAGCTTACCCCCTCTGACTGTGACAAATCAGCCGCCAATATTTAAGGACAGCGGAACTGAGGCAGTAGAAACGCTCGGCGAGCTGATGAATTACGACAAGAACATCTCGCCCAACAAAAATCAAGCTTGCGCGTCTTGCCACATGCCATACGTCGCCTTCAGCGGACCTATCCCCTCAGTCAATCTCACGATGATCGCCTATCCTGGAACGTCTCACTTCCGGGCTGGAAAGCGGTCAGCACAAAGATACCCCTATGCACCGTTCTTCCCCGTACTTCAGTTCAACGAGGAACAGGCTTCATTCTTTGGTGGAAACTTCTGGGATTCACGCGCGACCGGATATTTGTTAAGGAATCCCGACGCCCACCAGGCACAGGGTCCTCCCGTCGATACCCAGGAAATGGGCAACCCTGACACCGCTTGCATCACGTTCAAGCTGTCGCAGGCTTCTTACAGACCTCTATTTGAGGATCTATACGGGAAAGGCTCGTTCGATATCAACTTTCCAGCCGATACTGAGAAGATATGCGCAACCCCGGGAGGGGCTTCGGTGTTCGGCACGGACACCACCCCGGTCAAGCTAAGTCCGGAAGACCGTATTCGCTCAAACAATGTGTATGACCACTGGGGCCAGGCCCTTGATGCCTACGAACAATCCGTGCAGGTCAGCTCTTTCTCGTCGAAATTTGATGCGTTCCTGGCCGGCAAGGCGCAATTGAGTCCTGATGAGATGGCCGGTTACAACCTGTTCCGGGGCAAAGGGAATTGCAACTCTTGCCATCTGGACGGCAGGTCAACCGCCCCTACGCCACCGCCACCCGAAGGCACTGCTCCGAACAGCCAGGACACTGGAGCAGCAGCAAGCACCGCGCCTCTGTTCACCTGCTTCGGCTCCTCCAATTTGGGCTTGCCCCTGAATCCCAGGGATGCCTTTTTCTATCAGACCAAGCCCGATTCCTTCGGATTCACCGCCAATCCTCTCGGCTTTGGCTACCGGGATTTGGGATTAGGAACCTTCCTCAGAAGCGGCTTCGGCTCCTGGGCCAGCCCGAACTCAACTTGGACACAATTTGCACCGGCCAACGACGGCAAAATGCAGACCTCTTCGGCGCGTAATGTGGCGATGGTGCCGGAAAAGTGTGCCTCCACCGAGGCGCCCGGACCTTACTTCCAGAAGGAGTTTTTTCATAACGGCTACATCAAGAGCCTGAAGCAACTTGTCCACTTCTACAACACGCGCGACGTGTTTCCCTTCGACGTCACTTCGGGAAACTGCCCAGCAGGGAAGACTGAAAAAGTAGACTGCTGGCCCCGGCCCGAAGTCCGAAACAACTTAGACATGACGATAGGCAAGCTTGACTTGACGGACCACGAAGAGGACCAGATCGTGGCCTTCATGCAAACACTAACGGATGGTTTCACCAGACCATACGCAAACAGGGATACCTTTACCGGTGTTTGCAAGACCGGTGGGTCGGCGAAGACTCAGGGTAACGAGTCGCTTATCAAGACTCCGCACCTTCCGCCCTGCGCATCGGCTGTGTGCGGCGTCCCACCTCTCCCGACAACGCCCATTCCCTAGCATTGGATGGGCGAATGCAGGGACGATTGAGAACGAAATGTGGAAGCATGGGGGCCGACCGCGGTCTCCATGCCACGCTCAACTGGAGGGTATATCCATGACCAGACTTCTTCGAATTCTCGCGATGACGGCGGCTGCCGGCAGCCTGCTCTTTGCAAACGGAATCACCGGTCAGACAACGGCTCCTGCAATAAAAGTCGCGCGCGTTCAGATTATGCAGGGGCCAGAGCTCGAATCGGCCAACGGCGATACGGCCATTATCACGTGGAGAAGCAACAACCCGGGAGGCTCGGACGAGCATTTTGGAGTTGTACATTACGGTTCCAATCCCGGCGAATTAAGTCGGACGGCAAAATCTCACATCCGGCTGAACCCGAACCACTCCTATACGGTTTTTCGCGTGCTCGTTGACGGCCTCAAGCCGCAGACGACGTACTACTACACCGTGGACTCGATGCAGGCCAATGGCAGCAGTGATGGGGTAAAGAGCACGGTCAATCATTTCACGACACGTTGATGGCGCAACAATGGAAGGCGCGCCCAGGGTCGTCAGAAGTAGAAGCCAAATAGGCCGCAGCTAAGCGCTCCGGCCTGGATGATGAAAAGAAAAATTCAGGATCTGCAAACGGTATTGTTTGCATATGCCACCTACAGATTCAGGTGGCCATTGAAAGACCGAAACCTAGGAGGCAGTCATGAAGTTGTTTCTTACAGCAACAATGCTGCTGCTCTCGTCCTCATGGGCGTTGGCGCAGAGCGGCACACCAACCACGACGAATGGCGATTCACAGAATTCCGGCAGCAGCTCACCTTCGATGCAGCAGCCAGACAAATCGCAGAACCAAAAATCAAGCCATGGAGATCAGACCGTCGACGGCTGCCTTTCCGGCGGCGCCAAGACCTTCGTTTTGACCGATGCGTCGGGTAAGACCTACGAGCTTAGGGGTGCAACCCGGGAGTTGGCGGCGAACGTTGGCCACCAAGTCCGCCTGTGGGGAAATGAAGACAGTACGGGAGGCGGCGCGAGGATTTCTGCGAGTGGAAATCAAGCAACCTTCGGAGTGAATAAAGTGAAGTCGCTCTCCGATACCTGCAAATAAGCCGCCCGCACACCACTGGCAATGCACAGCTCAACTGGTCCATTCGGAAGGACAGCCGTGTTTCGCATGTCTGGCGCATTTCAATGCGACACACGGTACACTTCCCCTGGCTCCAGCCGCAACTCATGCGCCTTTGCCGCCTGCACGCCCGCATCGGTGAATGCCAGCGGGAAAGTTTTGTTGTTGTACCATGCGTCCCAGTGGTCCATGTAATGCGGGCTGAAGGGCTGGCCGGATTCGCCCAGCACGATGTTGAAAGTTGAGGCGTCAAGGTTGGAGAAGTCCACGGTCATGCGCTCAGACGGGCCAAAGCCGCGGCCGACCTGCTTGACGGTATAGCCTCCGCCGGATTGCGGCTGCATGCCCGGACCGGCAACGCTCATGTGGCCATGCAGTATGGGAAGGCCGTTGAACACTGGATGGCTGATCACGACCGGATAAACCTCGCCGTATTTCCACGTCTTCAAATCTTCTGGCGCGTCCTTCAGAGCCTTTTCGACGGCAGCGGTCAGCACGTCATTGAAATTGTCATAGCCCGGAGGCAGCCAGCGCGCAGGCTGGCTGGCGATGATGTTTTCCAGCGCCACCGCGGCTTCGGACCATTCATAGTTCTCGGCGTCATTACCCAACTTTGGTTCCAGCAGCATCTCCCACAGAAAACGCCGCGTGCGCACTTCGATGGTTGGCGCGACGAAATCGGCCAGCATGCGTCCGTCCCAGTCGCGCATGATGTCCGCGGCTTTGCGGGTGCGGTCCGTGGCTTTGGCACTGTGGTCGATGGCGTACACAAACTTGTCGGCAAAGAAGCGGTCATATTCTGACGTGATGTCAGTTTGCAAGGCCAGCATGTCTGCCGGGGAAAATTTCTTGTCCGTCTTCAGCACTTTGTAGATGCGTTCAGTGCGATACGGCGGGAACCACTGCGTGGCCAATTGATACGGATATCCCGCAGGCGTGATCTTTGAGTTGGCAGTAGCGATAATCCCCGACGGCGGATTGTAGAGACTGGGCAGTTTGTCAAAATCCAGATAGCCGGTCCAGTCATGCTTGCCGTCTGCGCCGTTGACCGGCACAGTGCCGTCACCGCTGGCGCGAATAGGCACAAAGCCCATCGGCTGATAGCCAATATTCCCGTCAATATCGGCATAAACCACGTTCTGCGAGGGCGTAGCAAAGACCGAAAGCGCTTTGCGGAATTCGTCCCAGTTCTGCGCGGAATCAAGATCAAACAGCGGCACGCTGATGGCTTTGGGATCATAGACCAGCCAGCCCAGCGCGATCTGCCGCGTTTCACCGTGCAGCAGACGCGTAATGATCGGCCCATGGCGCGTGACCACGATGTCAATCGCTTCGTCGGGCTTGCCCTTCACGTGGATTACCTGATGATCGATCTCCGGTTT
>DASYKK010000395.1:0-3825 GCA_035995565.1 Candidatus Angelobacter sp. | reverse complement strand
TTCACCAGGTCGGATGGAAACCGGTTGCTGTGTGAAGACGAGTTTAAACGCATGAAGTGGGGCGAGATCTATCGGCTGTTCCGGAAGTACTCATTTTTTAACCAGTATTGCTTTGCGGAGCATGTGCGTTTAACCGAAGCGCTGGAAGCCTCGCACCGGCTGCCGAATGACTTTATGCTGATGCCACCGCAGAGCTGGCATCCAGACGTCTGGACAGATGTAACGCGGATGCGCACGCTGAACGGCGCGCAACATGCCAAAGGGCGGGAGATGCATCTGTGCCCGCTGCAATTCGATATCGTCGAGCGGCTGATCACCCAGTTCACGATGGAAGGCGAAGAAGTCTACGATCCGTTTGGCGGACTGATGACCGTGCCATATTGTGCCGTCAAGTTGCGCCGGCGTGGACGCGGCTGCGAGCTGGAACCCCGTTACTTCCTGGACGGTGCCGAGTATTGCCGCGCGGCGGAGGAAAAGATAGCGACGCCAACGCTGTTCGATGCATTGCATGCAGCGGAGGGCATTGCATGCAGCGGCGACGAAGACTTGGCAGCGAATGAACGCGAAGAAACGCGGATCGGAGCGGAGGCGTGAGCAGGCGTCAGGACATCCTGAACGTCATCCGGCAATTCTTTGCTGAGCATGGCTGCGCGCCAACGGAGCGCGAGATCGCGGAGGCGGTGGGGATCAGCAAGACCACGGTGCATTATCACATCGGGAAATTGCGCGAGGCCGGCGAGCTGCGGAAGATTGAAGGCGGCGGGCGATCCTTAGCGATTGCTGCCGGAACCGGCAAAAAGGTCCTATTAACTCGCTTTAGCCCCAAGTAGGCGGTTTTATCAAAACTGCATTCTTGTGAATCGGAAGAGGGTTGGGAAGCTGGCATGCTTTGAGATGGTCCTCAGTCATTTTAAACGTCTCATGACAAACCTTGGATAACTCCTTCGCGCCGCGTCCGATAGGCGGCAAAACGGCAACGCGCTTTTCGGGGTACAGTTTCCTTAGCAGCTTAACTGCTGGAACCTGATCTGAGTCGGCGGTAACAAGTATCAACTTATCGTATCGGTCCGCGAAGTCGATCATGGCAACGGCTATATTTATGTCCGTTTGCTTTTCCTCATGCATGGTGAAATCGTGCTTACACTCGGCGCGGCATGTCACCGTTTTGTCTTTGAAATTGCCTAGCGTGTAGTGGACTCCCATTACTGCCTGAGCACTGGCAAAAACCTGATGCCGCATCCGCTTACCATCATCCCAGGTGGGGTACGTTGTGAAATATTCAATTCCCGCTAGTTCCTCCGTTTTGGGCGCCACAAATCTCTTTATAAGGGAAGTCAGACACAGCCACTTATACTTTCTGTACCGTGCCTTGTCGGAGTCATCCACCCCATGGTCAAAGTGATCAATGGCATGATAAAGGTTGAATCCGTCTACGAATCCATAGACTTTTGTCTTTGGTTTGTTAGGGTTATCTTCCATCGGTGAAACCGCCCCATCCTGCAATTTTCGTTGACATCAGTGGCTTTTTGGGCGACAATAAACGCCTCATCCCTGTGGGCTTGTCCCACAGCCCCCAGCTCTCTCGGGAGCTGGGATTCGTTTTTTTAGGCGACTTTGCCATAACTCCCATTAGTTCATACAATTCAGCTTCTTAGCAATCAAGAATTCCACGCTTTTATAGTGGTTTTTAGAACACTGCGGTGCAAAAGTTGTTGAAAAAATGGTGCAGTGTGTGGAATTCTGTCTTTTTGGGGTTTAACTTCCACACGCCGATGATCTAGATGTATTTAACTCAATCTGTCGTTGGCAAAGGACCTGCTGGGCCTGAAGCTTAAGGTTGAATGCTTTCTTGCTGCCGGCCTCGTACCCTACGAAGAATGCAATGACAGCAACGAAGAGAACTACTACCCAGAGAACCTCCTCGGGCACCAATTTAGGAATTGCCGCAATAATCAATAAAGCCGATAAACCACCAGCCAGCGCATAAATGAAAGCACTGCTTAGAGCCGTCCACTTTGCGCGAGCGTAGAGCACGTCGGCAAACGTTTGGAGCACTTCCTGATCATATTGCGTAGACATAGTCGAACCCCCGTGGTTTGCTACCATACCGCAATTCGATGTATAGACCAAATGGTCTATTGCACCCATCAGGTACTCTGCGGCAAGATGATTTCAATTACTCCATAGTTTGCGACTGGAATCCAAAAGAGGGTTGCGGCCTTTTGACCCAGAACCAAAAGGCCGCAAAAACAAAATGAAAGTTAACTAAGAAGCACCAATAAAATATTCTGCCGGCGAACGGCAGCGCGCCCTGAAAAGGCCCTCCACGCGAAGCGGGACGCAGTACCAGCCGGTTAACCTTTCCCAAAAATAAAGCGATCATGAGAAACACAAGAAACCAATTCTCCCTGCGCAATGTGAATGACACTCACATGCGCTATGTATCAATGGGGGAGATGTATGAATTGTTTGACAGCGGCGATGCCAATCCTGTTTACGCGCGCCAGCATGGCAAGGCCCGGCAATTGATCGGCGCCAGGCTGACGGCAACCGCCAGCCAAATAATGGGCACCGGGAAGACGGTGATCTCCAAGGGCGAGATGGAAGTGAATGCCGCTGCAAAGCTCTTTCCCGGCAACCGGTCGCGCACGGCGGGGATGCCGGAGTACAGGCGTCTGTCACATGTGAACCCGCGGACGAACCGCGTGGAAGAAGTAGACTTCACCGAGAAGGCCGAAGCCAAGGTTGGCATATGGCCGCTGGTAGGCGATGACAAGGCCATCCGCGTTGGGCCAAGCGTTGATGTGACGGCGATTTATACCGCGCTGGATTTGCTCGAACAGCAGCGGCTCGATAATTCGCCATACCGGTACGAACAGCATTCCACATCGTTCGGCAGCCGTTATTCGGTTGCAGTCCCGCGGTAAAAAGTTCTCCTGGTTGATTGTCGGTGAGTAGCTGCTTGTATCTCTCTCCTTTCTCAAGGCTGGCAATGATGCCGGCCTTGAGTTTTTTAGATGACAGCCAATGGCCGATGAGCGCGATGTTGTCCGGTGTGCGAATGCAAGATGCCGGCTGAATCAGTTCAGGACCGCGAACGGGAATTGCCGCAAGTGCAGAGAGCCGCTGCCACAAAAGGAAATCCCGGCAATCAAGATTGAAGTGTTGCAGCCGGTGGAGATGATCGAGCTGGCCCCACAGCCGCAACAGCCTGTTAGGCGCCCAAGGAATCTGGAGCGAAAAGAGAAGAAGCTTCCGAAAGTGAGATCGCCGAAAGTGACGCCACAGCCGAAACAAACGGCGCTGAGTTGTTACGAGGAATTCAGGCGGGCGGGATCGGCAAAAGAGCGCCGCGAAATCATCATGAGGTATCTCAGCACATGAGAGCACTGTTGGAGCGCCGGATATGGGTGAAGGCCCACGCTTCAGAGTGCGACTGCGTTGTGTCTGTGATTGCCAAGCCGGGCAAAGAGAAACGCAGCATTCATGTGAGCCGTTGCGATCGCAAACATGGTGAGACGGTCCGCAAGCTGCTGAAGAAAGCGGAAGACGAAGTGGATACGCTGCTGCTGGCAGTTGGTTAAAGCATTTCTATTCAGGAGTGTTTCATTGGCCGATCCTCAGAGCGGTATCACCATCACGCTTACGCCGGCAGTGATCATGTGGATGATTGGCGGGCTGGTATCTGGCGTGGTTGCGTTGGCGAACTTCGCCCGGCGCAGCATGGATCGCAAATTTGCGGCGCTGAGTGCCAGCGTGCAAAGACTTTCGGTGTATGAGCACAACCTGGCGCGAACGATCTTTGCGCTGCTGACCCGGCTGCAT
>DASYKK010000394.1:0-5075 GCA_035995565.1 Candidatus Angelobacter sp. | reverse complement strand
TTCTTGAGCTGGATGTAGTCGCCAATCACGCGGACAATGTCCGCCTGCTGCCGCACCGTTTCCTTGAAATCACTGAGAGTTGCCATTGAGTGCTGGCTCTATTGTGCTTGAGAATCGCGTGGCAGGGAATGCCCGCTCCTGAGGCAGCGATTGTGGAAATCCCGGCAGAGACTGTTTGCTTCTAAGTGGGAGAGAAGCTTGAGAGAAAAAACTTATGCCAGTGTTCGTTTACGCGCTCCTCGTTCTGCAACTTGCTTTCGCTGCCTCGCAGGCTATCGATCATCCTTTTTACGGCCCCGATTTCTCGCTTTCCATCCCCCATGCCCGGCCGGGCATGGTCCAGGGCGGTAGCACTTCATTCAACATTGTCATTCAGAGCAGTGAAGCCGCCACCTTCAAGGTAAAGGTGGAAGGCATTCCGCGATCGGTGACCGCGCAGATTCCATCGGTTGGCGCCGGACCCAGCACCATCACGCTGTCCTGTCCGCCGAACACTCCCACTGGCACGTACGCTATCCAGGTAACTGCTGCCGCAGGCCAGAACCAGCAGACGCAAACCTTCGCCCTCGACATAACGCCTCTGCATCCCACGCCATGACATTGGTCGCCCGCAAGTTAAAAAACTGAGACCGCTGATCAGCTCTTCAACCGGGCATAGCCGGGGTGCACGCCACGGGTGAGTCCGTGGTCATCGGCGATGCGCTGCAGAAATTGACCGAGTTGGCTCTGCTCTTCGACGGTGAGAGCCGCTAGCAGCGCTTTCTGATGTTCGCGCGCAACTCGTCCGATGGACTGCAGGGAACTGCGTCCTTTTTCGGTGAGATGGAGCGCATAGCTTCGGCGATCCTCGAGGTGGTCTCGCCGCTCAATCAGCCCGCGCGATTCCAACTGGTCCACCAGAGCAACAAGGCGGCTGGGAAACATCCCCAGAATGCCGGCGAGCGCCTGCTGTGTGACCGGTCCGCGCTTGTCCAGAATCCTGAGAATACCGGCATGGGCCGGACTGAAACCCAACGGAGCTAAACGTTCAGCAAATTTTGTGGCTGCATGTGAGCCGACTTGAGCAAGCAGAAATGCGGCGGAAGCGCTGCCTTCGGCAGGCGTGGAAGGTTCGTCGTTGCGTGGCTTTCCCATGTTTTTATTGTATCATTACAAATTGTAATCATTACATGCTATAATTACATTGGATCGAAATCGTGAAAAGGAGCTTTCTATGCCAACCATCCGTCATCGTGGTCCAAATCTTGGCGCACTCGCCATTACTTATACCGTCTTGTTTATTGCGGGGCTGTGTGCTGTAAGCGGATTCGGAATTCCTTTCGGCGTAAAACCGCCGTGGTTTCCCGGGCCGTGGGAACCAGCCAGTGTCATCACATCTTACTTTCAGAATCATCCTATGCAGGTAATGATCTGCGCCAGCCTGCAATTCGGCGCGATGATCCCGCTCGGCATTTACACCGCAACGGTCGTCAGCCGTCTGCGATTCTTGGGTGTCAAGGCCGCCGGCCCATACATTGCGCTATTCGGCGGATTCTTCACAGTTTTTAACAGCTCGATCTCTCATCTCGTTATGTGGACCATGACGCGCCCTGACATAGCCCATAACCCGTCAATGCTGCCGCCACTTTATTTTCTGGCATATGTCTTCGGCGGGCCAGGTTTCTCGGTTCCCATGGGGCTGCTGATTGCCGGAGTGAGCGTGGTAGCCGCATTCCGCCGGCTCTTGCCCAAATGGATTGTGGTTCTCGGCCTGGTGCTGGCAGCCGCGGGTGAGTTGAGCTGGCTGCACCTGCTCTTGTTTCCGAAACTATTATTCCTGATTCCGCTGACCAGATTTCCAGGATTCATCTGGCTGATCGCTGCGGGATTCGCCTTGCCAGTTTCGCGTGGCACCGTGCCAGGCGAATCGGCGGAAGGATAAGCAATGGCCACGATGGGCCGGTTGACCCTGCTCAAGAAAGACAAGGCCAGACGCATGATGTGGGCGGCGCTGGTTGTGCTTTGCGTAATCGGGAGTGCTGCAGCCATCCGCAGGATGGTGGCGCTGGCCTACCCCATAACCAACGGACCTTCGCACCTTGTTGATCTCGATGCAGTGTTCGTAGCGAAGGCATCTCTGACGCTGGCACATCTTATTCCGGCGCTGGCCTTGATGTTCATGATCCCTTTTCAATTTTCGCAGACATTCCGTATACGCCATTTGAAAGCGCATCGCTGGATAGGTCGCGTGACCATGGTGCTGGGGCTGGTCGTTGGATTCTCGGGCTTGGCGCTGCTGAAAAACCCAGTAGGTGGCGTTGCGGAAGTGACTGCGATTCTGTTCTTTGACGCTTTGTTCCTCGTGGCTCTTGCGAAAGCTTACGTGCACGCGCGTCGCAGGGCAATTGCCCTGCATCGTGAATGGGTGATACGGGCGATGTCTGTAGCAGTCGGAGTGGCAACGGTACGGCCTATCATGGGCGCGTTTTTTGCCACGGCCAGTCTCACGGGCATGACGCCGCACGAATTTTTTGGCATAGCATTCTGGATCGGGCTAGCCTTGACGTCTGTTGCGGGCGAGGTGTGGATAAGGTATACGCGGCATTTCGGGCGCCGCGAAACTATTTAACGTTTCCAGAGGCTATGGGCGATTCAAAGCAACAGTTGCCGGCTTAGCATTCTGCGACTTCATTCGCGGCCAAACCCTTTATCTGCGTTTATCTGCGCAAATCGGCGGCGAGGTTTGATATATCCTAAGTTGCGATGAAGATCGAAACCCGCGCCGTGCATGCCGGCCGCAAACCTGAAGGCGGATCACGCGATGTTGTGCCCGCCATCCATCTCTCCACCACGTTTCATAAGGCCGACGATGGCAGTCTCCCCGGCGGTTATCTCTATGGGCGGCCCAACAACCCTAATCGTGAAAGTCTTGAGCATGCCCTGGCTTCGTTGGAAGAAGGCGCTGCTGCGCTGGCATTCTCTTCCGGCAGCGCGGCCACGCTCGCGGTATTTCAGTCGCTCGCGCCCGGAGACCACGTGATCGCCGCCGAAGACGCTTATTACGGCACGCCTATCCTATTGCGTACTGTGATGGCAAACTGGGGACTCAAGCACACGCTGGTCAATATGCAGGATCTTGACGCGGTGGAGCGCGCGATCACGCCTGCCACGCGCCTCCTCTGGACGGAAACGCCTTCCAACCCGCTGCTCAACGTCACCGATCTTCGCGCCGTCGTCGCACTGGCGAAAAAGGCGGGCGCCTTGGTCGCCTGTGACAACACCTGGGCCACGCCGCTGTTCCAGCTTCCACTCAACCTTGGCGTGGACGTGGTGATGCACTCAGTCACGAAATATCTCTCCGGCCATAGTGACGTGACTGTCGGTGCGCTGATTTTCAAAGACAATGGCCCATTGCTGGAAAAGATCGGCGGCATTCAGCGCGAAGGCGGCGCTGTCCCGTCTCCCTTTGAGTGCTGGCTCACGCTGCGCGGCCTGCAGACTTTTCCTTACCGCGTCCGCGCGCATGCGGAAAACGCGCAACGCGTCGCCGAATTTCTGTCCACGCAGCCAAAATCGAAGATCGAAGCCGTGCACTATCCCGGACTGCCTACCCATTCCGGACACAAGCTCGCTACCGCGCAAATGTCCGGCTTCGGCGGGATGATGTCCATTCAAGTCAGGGGCGGCCAGGCTGAAGCGTTCAAGCTGGTCTCCGGCCTGCAGCTGTTCAGCCACGCCACCAGCCTGGGGAGCACACACAGCTTGATCGAACACCGCGCCTCCGTCGAAGGTGCAAACACCCGCAGCCCTGTAAATCTACTTCGCTTGTCGATTGGCCTGGAACATCCTGATGATCTGATTGAAGACTTGGAAAGGGCTTTGAAACTTTAGCCGCAGATTGCGCAGATAAACGCAGATAGAAAAGAACTCAGCCGCGAATTTCGCGAATGAACACGAATCAAACAAGAGAGAAAAGTCCCGTGGCCGAACGACCATGTGGGTGCGCTCTAGAGACTGGTCCGTATCAGGGCACCGGGCTTCAGCCGTGCCGAAATGTAGTTTATGACTTGTCATCCTGAGCGACTCCGAGCGAGCGCATCGCGACCGAGGAGGAGTCGAAGGATCCCGCGGATGCTTATCGCGCCGTGTCGCGTCAGGGAGTTCTCACGAAAATCGATTTTTCTACACTTTCGACAAAGAGCCTTGCCGACAAAATCCTGAATAAACACGAATAACCAACCAAATTGCCCCATTCGTGTTCATTCGCGAAAATTCGCGGCGGAAGCTTTCTGATCTGCGCCCATCTGCGAAATCTGCGGCTAAATTCTTACTCCGACATTCGCCCTGTCGCCTGCGTCCGCCGCGAACAGCGCCGACGGCGTAAAGCCCATCGGACCGGCCATCAGGTTGCGCGGAAACTCTGCCTGCGCCGTGTTGTACTTTCGCACGCACTCGTTGTAGTGCTGCCGCGCAAAGGCAATACGGTTTTCTGTGGAGGTGATCTGCTCCTGCAAGAGTAAAAACTGCTGCGACGCTTTCAGCGCGGGGTATCGCTCCGAGGATGCAAACAGATTGTTGACAGCGCCGGTCAGCGCCATCTCCGCCACTGCTCGCGTCGCCAGAGATGCTCCTCCAGTCGCCGACACAGCCTCGCTCCGCGCGCGCGTCACCGCTTCCAGCGTTTCGCGCTCGTGCGTCATGTAGCCTTTGACCGCTTCCACCAGGTTCGGTACCAGGTCATGCCGTCGCGTCAGTTGCACGTCGATATCTGCCCAGCCGCTCTGCACAGCGTTTCGCATCTTGATCAGGCCGTTGTAGGTCGTGAGCAGGAAAAACAGCAGCAATGCGGCAAGAACCGCAATGGCCAGTAAGGCATAAGAAATTTCCAAAGCCGCTCCTTTGCTCGATTCAGGCTGTCAAACGACAAAAGACGTGGAAGCATTTTACGGTACGTGTGCAACCACAAGACAAATTATGTGGGAAGCTACAAAAATTCTTCATGACAACGACGTGCCGTTCCGAGCGAGCCGGGCGTGTCGTGTCGGCCTTTGATTTGGGTTGCGGCGATGCGAGGAATCTGCTCCGCTGGTCTTCAG
>DASYKK010000393.1:0-10975 GCA_035995565.1 Candidatus Angelobacter sp. | reverse complement strand
AAGCGGCTCGATTTTGCGCCCCCCGATCCTGAGAAATTTCCCTGCCTGCGCCTGGCCTATGAGGCCGCGGCCGCCGGTGGATCGAAGACCATTGCCCTGAATGCAGCTGATGAGGTAGCAGTCGCGGCTTTTCTAAAGCGGGAGATCGGTTTTAGCGACATTTCTAAGGTAGTGCAGCGCACAATGAATGAAACTACGGACCGTCATCCTGAATCTATAGAAGAAGTACTTGCCATTGACTCGCAGGCCCGCAGCGTGGCGCAGGAGCAATTGCCGCGTCACGTCGTCCGGTAGCGGGCGGCTGTGCTTTAAAGTTACAATATCGAATCTACCTTCATATGCAGGCATCTTTGCTTAATATCGCAGCTTTTATATTTGTTTTGGGCGTCCTGGTGTTTGTCCATGAGTTCGGTCACTACGCTGTAGCCAAGCTGTTCAAGGTCCGGGTTGAAGTCTTCAGCCTCGGCTTTGGCAAGCGGCTGGTTGGATTCCGCCGCGGTGACACCGATTACCGTATCAGCCTTCTGCCTCTGGGTGGCTATGTGAAAATGGCCGGCGAGAATCCCATGGAGGCGCGGACGGGCGATCCCGGCGAGTTCATGAGCCATCCCCGCTGGCAGCGCTTTCTGGTTGCAATTGCCGGCCCGGCGATGAATATCATACTGGCAGTGGCGGTGCTCACCGGCGTGTTCATGTTCCGCCACGAATATCCCGCCTATCTGGACAAGCCCGCGGTGCTGGGCTGGGTGATCGACGATTCTCTGGCCCAGAAAGCCGGCTTGCAGGCAGACGACAAGATTGTGGCGATTCAGGGAAAACAGAACCCCACCTGGGACGATGTCCGCTATCAAATCTTCGGCAACATGAACCAGAATCTTGCCATAGACGTGCAGCGTGGAACCGATACTGTGCACCTGGACCTCACCGCCCGAGTTCCGGAAAGGGACGAGGGGGGCGACATTCTCGGCGAATTGGGGCTGGTTCCTGAAGGGCCATCGATTATAGGCAGAGTCGAGCCCGGCACGCCGGCAGACAAGGCGGGAATTAAATCGGGCGACGAAATTGTCTCCGTCAACGGAATCAAGGTGCAGTCCGGCAACGCTGTGGGGCTGGCTGCCGTTCTTCAAAAAAGCAAGGGCAACCCTGTACCCGTCACCATCCAGCGAAAAGGACACACGCTCGAACTCACCGTGGTTCCACAGCTTATGCCTGGCGGACCACGCGACAAACAGGCCTATCGGATCGGCGTGGAAGTGCCCGTTGATTTTCGGATTGAAAGGCTTCCTTTTGCGGCAGCCTTGAATGTAGCCGTGGAGGATTGCAAAAAGAATTCCTCCCTGATCTTCAAACTTCTCGGGCAGCTGTTCACGGTGAAAGGTACTTTAAAGCAGTTCAGCGGGCCGGTGGGGATCATGCAGGAGTCGGGACGCGCCGCGCAGGCCGGCTTTATCGTGTTGCTTCAGTTCATGGCATTGATCAGCCTGAACCTGGCCATTTTTAACATGCTGCCGATTCCCATCCTGGATGGCGGCCTGGTGTTAATGCTGCTGGTGGAATCGATCATGCGTCGTGACATCAAGCAGGAAGTGAAAGAACGCGTCTATCAGGCAGCTTTTGTCTTCCTGATTTTATTTGCCGCCGTGGTGATTTTTAACGACGTCTCCAAGACGATTCACTTCAAGTAAGAGGAACGTTCAGGCCGCGATCAAGGTCCTCTTGTTCTTATCCCAGCGCCACTGTGCTTGTTCGCCGGTGAGGTGCACGCCGCCCAGCCAGCGATCGACATTACCTTGCAGTTTGATCCAATCGGCTTTGCCTTCCAGCAGCTGTCGACCGGCATCCGTGACGGTGAATTCATTCCTGGGCGATTCAACGAGCGCAGGATTTTGACCCGCAGAGAGCCACCCCAACCGCAGGTAAACTGACGCATCGCCCCAAGGGACATGCTCCTGCTTGCGCGACTCCATATAAATTTCTGCCTTCTTGCGCTTGCCCGCAGCGGCCGCCTGCAAGATCTGCCGCTCTGTGCGGGAAAGCCCATCTGTAGTTCCGGGATACTCTTCAAGAAATCGCACAAGTGCTGCCCCTAGAAATGGCATCTCAGGAATGATTTGCTGCGAGATCGCAGCCAGGTCATTGGGATCTGCGGCGCGGAACGCACGCCACGTCTCAACGGCGATGCTGCGTTGCGCCTGCGTGACTCGTTTGCGCATGGGAAACAGCCGGGCGAGTTGTGGGCCGCTGAGCTGTCCCAGGCCGTAAAATGGGCGCACGCCGGGATATGAATCGATCTGGACCAGATCGAGATTGATGCCTTCAAGATCCTGCTGCTCAAACCAATCCAGCAACTGGAGAAGTTGCAACTGATCGTAAAGGTCATGCTCAAACCAGAGCACAACGTCCTGGTGCTTGCGAAAATCCTGAAGCGTGCGGTCGCGGCTGGCAAAATCAGCGCGGAGGGGTTCATAGGCGCCCCAGCCGAAGCCAGCCAGAGCTTGCGCGCGAACGTCAGAGAGATCACTTAGCGTTTCAGTCTGAGGCACGGGGCCGTCATGCAAGCTATCTTTCCAGGCAAGATATGTTCCGGGAAATCTGACCTGCCGGAACGTGCCGGTGACGGAGTCGCCGTTGGTGATGTGCAACATCAGGAAAAGGCTAACACGACGGGGATTGCCATTATCGCCGTAATTGCCAAACACTGCCAAAATTGAAGCCCAAAACTTGATACGAAAGCGGGTCTCATCCACGATCATTTTCCGACCATTAGATTTTTGGCAATTTTGGCAGTTCTGGCAATTCCCTTCATCGGATAAACTAGTTGCTACGGCATAGCATGGTGTTCGTCCTCGACAACTACGATTCCTTTACCTACAACCTGGTGCAGTATCTGGGAGAGCTGGGTCAGAAAGTGGAAGTGCGCCGCAATGACCAGGTTACGCCGGCCGAAGTCGAAGCCATGCATCCCGACCACATCGTTGTTTCTCCGGGTCCTTGCACGCCGCAGAAAGCGGGCATCAGTATTGATCTGATCAAGCACTTTGCCGGCAAGCGGCCCGTGTTGGGCGTCTGCCTGGGACACCAGGCCATCGGCGCGGCTTTTGGCGGGAACGTGGTCCGGGCGCACCAACTCATGCACGGCAAAACCAGCCAGATCAAACATGACGGCAAGACTCTGTTCCAGAACGCGCCGCAGCCCATGACAGCCACCCGTTACCACTCACTGATCGTCGCTGAAGAAGGCCTGCCCAGCGAACTTGAGATCAGTGCGGAGACGCACGAAGCCGATGGCACGCGCGTGATCATGGGCCTGCGCCATCGCCGGTTTCCCATTGAAGGCGTGCAGTTCCATCCGGAAAGCGTATTGACGGAATCAGGACGGTTGCTGCTGCAGAACTTCTTGTCGTTGTAAAGCTTTCGTTCTTCGATCAAACCCTTTGAAACACAGAGGAACAGCGGAAGCAGAGGATTTGGTCTTGTGCAAAGAATCGTCTGCAAAGAATCGTCTTGCAGGTTAACCGGCCACCCTCGAGCCAGCCAAGTTTGTCTCCGTTGGTTCCTCTGTTACCTCCTTTCTTCCGTGTTTCAAGGGTGTTTCAGCATTTAGCGAAAGGAAGATATTCCCGCAGATTATCGATAAAAATTGCAGCTACATGGGCTAGAATCAGGGCCAACGACCCAAGGTGTTCTGGAGGCCAGCGATGGCACAACCTCAGCCGGAAAAAAGAAATACCCGGCGTTTTCCACTCAATTTGCCGATTTCAGTAAAATTTCTGGACGATGGTACGCGGGAAATGGCCGGGCGCACACGCGACGTGAGCTCGCGCGGCGTGTTCATGTATCTGGACACGGAAATCAGTGCCGGCGCCCCCATAGAATTTGTGATGACGCTGCCGACGGAAATCACACTATCTGATCCGATCCGCGTGCGTTGCACGGGAAAGATCATCAGGGTGGACAAGGCACCGCCTGAACAAGGCGTTGCCGTGGCGATTGAGAAATACGATTTCATGGGTGAGGAGTAGCGCGCTCTGACAATCTACCTGTCCCCAATCCTGAAAAGAACTGCACGGCACGGCTGGGCTGCATGGCTATTGCTCACGACGCCTGCGTTGGCACAAAACGTGCCGCCGCTGGGCGAGTTATTTGCGTCGGACGCGAACAGTCCCAGCTCCATGCAACTGGCTGGCTCGGGAATGAGCGTGTACTCAGGTTCGGAATTGTCGGCGGGAATCGCTTCGGCAACGCTCAAACTCGCTCGCGGAGGCCAGGTTCGCATCTGTCCACATAGCGGTTTGAGCGTGACTTCGAGCGGCGAGGGACTGATGCTGGCCACGGGCACAGGCGCTCTGGAAATTGATTATGTGTTGAATGAGCAGGCAGCGGACATGCTGATTACGCCTGACTTCAACGTTGCGCTGGTGGGACCCGGCACCTTCCATTTCGCGCTTGGCGTGAATAAGAAAGGTGACACCTGCGTAAAGCCTATGGCCGGCAACGCGTCTCAAGTTACGTTCTCAGAGTTGCTGGGAACAGGTGTCTATAAAGCCGGACAAGATGAGATGGTGGTGTTCCGCGGCGGCAAGCTGGACGCCAAAGCGGCCCTTGCCAGCGAATGCGGCTGCCCGCACACCGCGCCAGTAATACGCGCAGAGGTGCAGCCTGGCCCTGCGCCCAAGGAAGAAGCACTAAAGCCGGCTGAACGGGTGGCCGTCGCCAGCGATGAGGCTACCTCACCGTTGCCGCCCGATAAGCCAGGACAGGTCCACGTACAGATGGACACGCCTTTCGTATTCAGCGCCCGCCCAGCCACAGGGAGGCCTTACTCGGTGGCCAAAGTACAATTTTCCTCGCTGCCGAATGTTTATTTTGTGCAAGAAAAGGTGGATCCAGTCGTTCTGATTGAAAAGCAGCCAGAGGTGTCTCTAAAGGCGAACGCGGAGCCGCCGCCCAAAGCAGAAGTGAAGCCCCAGAAAGAAAAGCGGGGGTTTGTGGGGCGGATGAAGGGTTTCTTTGGCTCCTTATTCCACCGTTAAGTTGTTGAACCGGAAAGAATTAGGTACACTTACTTTAGCGCCAATACCGTTGTGAAACTTTTGCAGTCGCGTGGAGTCTAAAACCTAGATAAACTCTATTATGCCTTCGCCTGACCCCAAAAATCCGAATCTGCAGGATACGAAACCGGAAAACCCAACCGCCGGTGACTCTGGGGCCCCCCAGCAATCGGTAGTAAAGTTTGCCAAGGACCTGCCCCTGAACACCTCTGTTATGCCTACAATGCTGGGAGTCGGGTATGGCACGTATCAGCAGCGGCCGGAGAATTTTCTGTTGTCGTTTGTGACCCACACGGCAGGGTTAGGGCTGATGTTGTGGCTGCTGCATTTAACGGTTCCCGCGAAGATTATTCCTCCCACCACGGCAAACTCCGTGGAGCTTGCGCCTTATGTTCCGATGAAGGTGGGCAAAGGAGGCCCCAGCGGCGGCGGCGGCGGCGATGCCAGCAAACTGAAAGCGTCCACCGGCGTGCCTCCGAAAGCAGCGAAGCAACAATTCACTCCGCCTACGGTATTGCCGCAGCAAAAAAGTAAATTGATGATGGAGCCAACCGTGGTTGCGGACATAAAGCCCCCTGCGAACGCCCAACTGGGCGATCCACTCTCCAAGCTGATGATACCCTCGAATGGCGTGGGCGTGGGTGGAGGCATCGGCAGCGGCAGCGGCGGTGGCGTGGGATCAGGGCATGGCGGTCCTGGCGTAGGTCCGGGCATCTTCCATGTAGGCGAGGGCGTGAGCGCTCCGCGCGCTATCTACACCCCTGAGCCTGAATTTTCTGAAGAAGCCCGCAAGGCGAAGTATCAGGGTGTTGTGGTGCTGAATATTATTGTGGGTACTGATGGCCGTGTGCACAACCCGCGCGTGGTCCGTTCCCTTGGCATGGGCCTGGATGAAAAAGCCATTGAAGGCGTGAAAACCTGGAAGTTCGATCCTTCAAAGAAAGACGGCCGCAACGTTGCCGTTGAAATGAATATCGAAGTGGCTTTCAACCTCTACTAGAAGACAAATTGAAATGGAAAAAAGGAGATGCCGCGAGCATCTCCTTTTTGTTTAGTCGCAGAAACTGTTAATCCTGAACTTCTTCCAGTTGGCCTTTTTCCAGCTTCTCCTGGCACTCAATGCAGTAGCGCGTCCAGGGCACGGCTTCCAGTCGCTTGGCATTGATCTCATTGCCGCAGCTTACGCATTCACCGAAGGCGCCCTCGCGGATGCGCTGAAGCGCAGTTTCGACCATCGCCAACAGCTGGCGGTCATTATTGCTTTGCGCAAAGAGAAATTCCTTGGTGTAAGAGCTTGCCGCGCGATCGGCAATGTCTTGCGCCGTGTCCTGGTCAGCAATGCGGCCATCTTCTTCCGTGCGGCTCACAGTTTTGCGCAGGGTTTGCTGGCGCTCTTCCAGCCGTTTTTTGAAACCTTCCAGCTTCTTTTTGTCCATGTCTTTAGATAAGTGGTTAATCTTAGTCGCCATAATTATTACCGTCAAATGTTACGAGACCACGATTAGATGCATTGCCACCCCGACTTGTCACCAAATCGGGCTATGATTTTCAGGGAAAATAAAAGAGCGGCCTGTTCACAGGCCGCTCTTTTGCAAAGAGGCGAAGGAGGAAGGGAAATCTCTCAGGAAAGGCGATGCACGATGCAGTCCCGGCTTGCGCCAAGACACACGGATTGAAGAAGTCTCAATTCTTGGAAGAGGGTTGAAATCATTTTGTTAATTTACGTGCCTCTTTATTTGCTTTTCATATAAGCAACTCGGAAACCAAAATAGTTCACTGAGCGATGTGGAATACGAGGCAAAAACTAAGCGTTTTGTTTTGTTTCGTTTGCGGGGAAATCTAGAGCAATTGAGCAGGCTTGGATGCTGTGCGATAGCCAGCATTAGGCTTACCTCATGTGGTATCTGACTACCACTTTTAGACCTCTTCATGCTTCAGCTGGGTCTTGGTCTGCTCTTCCATCGCTTTCAACTTATTGAGAAGGGCTTTGTAACTGATCTTTAGAATCTTAGCTGCCTGTCGTCGGTTCCATCGGGTTTGCGCCAGAACGCGTTCAATGGCTTCACGCTCCGCCTGCATGGCTGCTCGCCTACCGATCTCCAACAATGAAGGCATTTCAATCTCAGCGCCATTGCTCGATTGTAATGCTGGGACAGCGGCGGGCGCGGCGGCAGGTTGCGTCGTCATCCCGCCAAATGATGTGACGATGGGCTTGTGCGTGGCCAGTTCACGGATGATCTGCGCTTCATTGCCAACAATCACATAGCGCTTCACCATGTTTTCCAGTTCGCGGATGTTACCCGGCCAGGCGTACTCCATCATCCGATTGACCGCAAACTCGCTGAACATGGAAGGCTTTTTGCCGTAGTGCTCGCTGTATTTCTCCAAAAAATATTTCAGAAAAACCGGGATCTCTTCGCGACGTTCGCGCAGCGGCGGAATATGAATGGTGACCACGTTCAGGCGATAGAACAAATCTTCGCGAAACACGCCTTCTTCCACGGCCCGCTCCAGGGGCTTGTTGGTCGCGGCCAGAACTCGCACGTCCACTTGTACATCACGCTTTCCGCCCAGGCGGGAAAACTCATGGTCCTGCAATACATGCAGCAACTTTGCCTGAAGGGCAGGATGCATCTCGCTTATTTCGTCCAGAAAGATAGTGCCGCCGTTGGCTTGCTCGAACTTGCCCAGTTTCTGCCGGTTAGCGCCGGTAAAGGCCCCGGCTTCATAGCCGAATAGCTCGCTTTCCAACAACTCATGCGGGATAGCGGCGCAGTTCACTTTCACGAAAGGCTTCTCGCAGCGTGACGATTCGGAGTACACCATGCGCGCGACCACTTCCTTGCCCGTGCCACTTTCACCGCGGATGAGCACCGTGGCGGTGGTATCTGCCACCTGCTCTATCGTCATCTTCACTTCCATCATTTTCGGGCTGGTGCCAAAGAGCATCGTGAAATCGCTCTGGCGGCGGACCTGCTCGCGCAACTGCGTGACTTCAGTAAAGAGGCGCTGGTTGTCCAGCACTTTGCCGATGCGTATATCCAGCTCTTTAGGATCGACGGGTTTGGTGATGTAGTCGTCGGCGCCAAGTTTGGACGCCCTGAAAATTAATTCCGGGTCCTTGATGGATGAAAGGACCATGATAGAAACGGTGGGTTTTATCTGTTTCAGGCGCTGAAGCGTGTCATTGCCGGCTTCTGCGTCCATAGATGTCTCAACCAGCACCAGCACCGGATCGAAGGAGCGGAAAATCCGCAGGGCTTCCTGTTCGCTGGAAGCGACCGTAACCTCGAAGTTCCGGCGGGACAAATGCGCAGCCAGGTACTTGGCCATAGCTACGTCGTCATCCACGATCAACACACGGGTCTTGGGGTTCATTCGCGCTCCCAGCGGCAGACAGCCCGCCTTATGACTAGAAAGTAACAACGGCGAAAAACTGGAACGGAAGTACTCACCGGGAAAGGTCAACGTCCCGCAGATATTGTACTCCGATTCCATTTTCGGGTATTTGGATGCCTAACTAGGACTTTTATGGCCCTGTTGGAGCAAAAAAAGGTTGAAAGCCGCAGCTTTCAACCTTTGATGCTGTTTAGAGAATCTTCTTGAATCCGATCAGGAGGAGCGTTTCCCCGTAATGAAATGGTAGGGCGGCCAGGGACCGCTCATGACTACTTCAATTCCCGGGAGGTGCCGGGTAGCCATCTGATAGCGGTTCTGGTATTTTTCTACTTTTTTGTGATCGATAAGGTGGGCAATATCAATGAGCATTCCGCCGGAATCAACTTTGCGGCAGCAGACGTCCTGCTCAAGCGGCGAGAAAATCTTGTGGACCTGGACGGAAAGAGCACGCGCTTTAGTCTGTCGCTCACGCTGTCGGACCGCCTTTTCCCGCAGCTTGCTTAAATATTCACTGCCGACGGTTGCGGGAAGTTCAATCTCTTCCATGGCTTCACGTAAGGAGCCGTCTTTAATCAGGAGTTTCAGGTGCATTTCGGCTTTGCCCTTCAACTTGGTAACGCTTTCCATGAAGCCCTTGCGATTGATGCGGACGGCGCGGCGCAACGCGTCATCGGTATCAAAAACCGTGCCAAAACGGAATGGCAGCACCGTGGTGCGTTTAAAGCACTCGCTGACCACATGCGCATGCTGGAGCAGGGCTTTCTGACCGAGATCGCCGGTGGGAATGTACTCGCTTACCAGGACGGAAAAGTCGCCGCTGGGGTACGCGAATATCTGGGCGTCTGCTATACCTTTAAGACCTTCTACGGGAACGGGGCGACGAGCGCGAATACCACCTTGAACAGCTTGTTGCTCAACGATGCAATACGCGTACCATGCCATGAGGGAGCTTCTCCTGTCGGAAAAACGTTAGTGGGCCGGCGTGAATGTTAAATAATCGGGCGAAGTTTACAGTGAAGAGCTGTTTACTCAGCGCCAGCGGGTTTTCCAGCGCTTAAACGTATCCTAAGCTGAGTCTGAAATAAATGCAACAGAGACTGTGCACGAAAATGCAAGAAATCGTGAGTTGCTGCTCCGAAATGGTAAACCTTAAGCGGCGGTAGCCGCGTCAATGAACGGAATGAGAACATGAACCTGTTTGTTTTCATCGATTTGATTTGCGTTCTTTAAGACTGCGGCGATGCGTGCAATCTCGACGTCCGCAAGCCCCAGATAGTGCAATATCTCCGCGTCAGTACTTCGGGCAGCAGCGAGATACAGAGCATTGCGGATGGCCGCCAACGGGCTGTGAATTTCATGCCTTAACTCCTGGATCACTTCCTGTTTGCTGAGCGCCATGTTCGCACCTCCGTTAAGCCGTTGATAATGCAAGTAATCGACCAAGCCGGTGCCGGACCGCCTTGGACCAAAATGGGACAAATCTGTGCAACCGGCCGCAATTAAAGATGTACAGACGTTCCGAAGGTTGGTTCGCCCGTTCCAACTACGTCGTCCGTAGATACCGGCTACCGGCCAGTGCTACCTTGTACATTTGGCCATTGGCAGGTAAAAAAAACAGAGCACTTCCGTAAGTTTCCCCGAGCCATCCCCCGGCATCTCACAAGAGGCTGAATGGGCCTGCCAGCCATGAGTTCTCCTAGAAAAATGTTCCCAATGCCATCTCCCGAACCCGTTGACCTTGGCTCGTCCCCCCCAGAGCGTTTTGTAGTGGAAGTGTTTTCCGAGTTGCGTCCGGAGACCATCCAGAAGCGTTGGGAAGACGTGAATGTAATCTTGCGCATGAGCATGCTTACCGGCTTGCAAATGCAACTGGAGGCCACCCTGAACCTCCTTTGTGACATGACCACCGATATTTCCCCTTTTGATAAGGCCATGGTTTATTTCTGGGAGGAAGGGCGCGAACTGATGGAGTTGCGAATCGCCCGCAACGTGGAAAAGAAGACCGGCGAGGAGATTGCCAGCGGGAACATCCTGAATTTCTGGGCCATTAAATACGGACGTCCTTTACTGGTGGAGCAAGGCCACAATTCCCAGTCCAACGCGCTGATGGAAGTGGTGGGCGCAAACTCCGCCCTGGTTGTGCCCTTGTTTGTCAGTAATCGTGTAATGGGATCGCTACAACTTTTCCGCGCGAACGACAAATGCTTTACTAAAGAAGACGCGCAGCTTCTCTGGATACTCTCTCTAGTTGCTGAAAATCTACTAACCCGCGAATATGCCAATGAAGGCCTGCTTCGTTTCGCCTTTACTGACTACCTTACTGGTCTGCGCACGCGCGGATACTTTGAACAACAACTAGAACTAGAATTTAAGCGCGCTGAACGTAAGCAACAGAAGTTCGCCCTGTTGATGATAGATATCGACCATTTCAAAGTATTGAATGATACATTTGGCCATCATGTAGGTGACCAGCTCTTGCGTGATGTTACCTCCATCCTGATGAAAGACATGCGTGAAGTAGATAC
>DASYKK010000392.1:0-9688 GCA_035995565.1 Candidatus Angelobacter sp. | reverse complement strand
CCATTGGATCACCGTGAGCTATCGCGAAACGTACGGCATTTATGCCTGCAGCGGCATTCTCTTCAATCATGAATCCCCGGTGCGAGGCGAGACATTTGTTACTCGCAAGATCGTCCGTGCGCTCACTCGCATACAACTGGGCTCGCAGGATTGCCTCTATCTGGGCAATCTCAACGCCAGGCGCGATTGGGGTCACGCTCGCGATTATGTGGAAGCGATGTGGTTGATGCTGCAACAGGACAGCCCTGAAGACTTCGTGATTGCCACCGGCAAGCAGCATTCCGTGCGTGACTTTGTTTGTGCCGTCGCCCTAAAGCTGGGGATCGCCCTGCGCTGGGAAGGGGCAGGGGAGAACGAAGCAGCGTTTGATGTGAAGACGGGAGCGCGGATCGTCGCCATCGATCCACGATACTTGCGCCCAGCCGAGGTCGATAATCTTTTAGGAAATGCCGCAAAAGCCAGAGAGAAGCTCGGCTGGTCCCCTCGCATCACTTTTGATGAACTCGTGGCCGAAATGGTGCGGGAAGAATTGGAGATCGCAAGAATGGAAACCTCCGGGAAGAGACAGCGTCCCGTACACTTGCAGCTTTAGCGCGAGCCCAGGCAAACGAATGAAAATTCCCACGCCAGATTTATCCTTACCACCTAATAACCTGGAGGCAGAAGAGGTCGCGCCGTCTAACACGGCGTTAGTTCGCCGGCGATCGATTGCCGGCAATACTTTTTGGAACCTGCTGGGGAATTGCTTTCCCGTGGCCGTGGCAGTGGTCTGTTTGCCTATCCTCAAGCGTGGATTGGGAACCGAGCGGCTCGGAATCATCAGCCTGGCATGGGTAGTGATCGGGTATTTCGGGCTGTTTGATCTTGGTCTTTCGCGAGCACTGACTAAACTGGTGGCTGAGAGAATCGGGCAAAGACGTGAGTCTGAGATTCCATCACTGGTCTGGACATCCCTCTTCCTGATGACCGCCCTGGCCACGGTCGGGGCCGCCTTAACTTTTCTTCTTGCGCCCTTGCTGGTGGAACGGCTGTTAAAAGTCCCCGCATCTCTTGCCCATGAGGCGTTGGGGTCTTTCTACTGGCTCGGCGCTGCAGTGCCTGTCGTGGTGCTGACCGCTGGGCTGCGCGGGGTACTGGAAGCGCTGCAACGGTTTCGGCTGGCCACGGCCATCCGTATTCCCATGGGAATCTTTACTTATCTGGGCCCCGCAGCCCTTCTGCCATTTACTCACAGCCTGATTCCAATTATCGCGGTGTTGGTGCTCGGCCGGGCTCTCGCCTGTGCGGCCCACTTCTGGGCCTGCTTTCATGCAATGCCCAGCTTGCGCAACGGTTTCGGGTTTCATCGCGCCTCTGCCAAGCCATTGTTTATCTTTGGCAGCTGGATGACGGTGAGCAACGTTGTGGGCCCCCTCATGGTCACCTTCGACCGATTCCTGATCGGGAGCGTCATTTCCATTGCCGCGGTGGCCTACTACTCAATTCCATATGAAGTGGTCACCAAGCTGTGGCTGATTTCAACGGCGCTGGTGGGCGTTTTGTTCCCGGCGTTTTCTACCACCAGCCATATTGACCGCACTCGGTTGGTTTTTCTTTATGAATGCGGCGTCAAATACATTTACATCGTCCTGCTGCCCCTCGCGCTCGTTCTGGTAATTTTTGCGCCGGAAGGGCTGGCTCTGTGGCTCGGAAATGACTTTGCGGGTAACAGCGCGCCGGTCGCCCGCCTCTTAGCAGTTGCAGTACTCGTGAACAGCATGGCGCACGTACCGTTTACGCATTTGCAAAGTGTTGGCCGGCCTGACGTCACAGCGAAATTCCATCTGATGGAATTACCTGTTTACCTGGTGGCGCTATTGTTCCTGGCCCGGTACTTCGGGATTACCGGCGTAGCCGTCGCGTGGCTATTGCGCGTCATGCTCGATTCCTTCCTTCTATTCTGGTTTTCATTTCGCTTGTTGCCGGAGTGCCGCTTCATCGTTACCCGATTGCCTTTCATGGTGGCTGGGGCTTTGGCCTGCAGTCTGGTTGCGGCCTTGATTGCGGGCTTGGCGATTAAAACTATCGTAGCTTGCGGAGTCCTGCTTGCGGCCCCGGCTTTGTGGTTCTGGATGTTTACCCCTGCTGAAAAGGCGCCTTTTATTTATCTGCTCCAGCGCTGGAAGCGTTGATTGTGTGATCGGGACCAGAAGTTCGGTTTTTCCTTTGCACCCAATGGGTTTCTTCGCAGACGGTGAGAGAAATGGATTTGTTGAAATCAATGAAGGGGTTGGTAGCAAAGACACCGCTTGAGCCGGTTGCCCGAAAAGTTCATTCCCTTGTTATAGACGCTCTTTTCCGTGCCAATTGCTATCCGCAGGTCCGTGATCATCTCAGGGCAAAGAGTGGTGTGGAAATTGGCGGTCCCAGCCACGTATTTGAATCCAATCTTCCTGTCTACCGCGATATTCAATCCCTCGACAATTGCGTTTTTGCCGAAGTAACGCACTGGGAGGGGACGCGCGCGTCAGGAGCCACGTTTCATTTTGACCAGGGAAAGCGGACCGGCAGCAACTTCATCACTGAGGGCTCGACACTCAAGGGCATTGGCGACGACACATACGCCTTTGTTCTGTCGTCGCATAACCTGGAGCATATTGCTAACCCCCTCAAAGCTTTGCAGAACTGGAAGAGGGTGTTGAAGCCGCGCGGCTTTCTTCTGTTGGTCTTGCCTGATAAACACCGCACTTTTGACTATCGCCGTCCGGTGACCACGCTTGATCACCTCCGCGAGGATTATGCCCGCGATACAGGCGAGGACGACATGACTCACGTGGAAGAGTTTGTCACTCTGTGGGATTACAAGAAATATCCGATTGCCAATTCAATTGCTGAGCACCGGGAGCGTTACCGGAACAATTACCAGCAAAGGCTTGTCCATCATCATGTGTTTGACTTGAAAAGCGCCACCGAAATGGTCAACCACAGCGGCTGGCAGGTCCTGGCGGCGGAGCGGCTCAGGCCCAACCACCTCATCTTGTTTTTGCAGAAGCCATAGATTTCTGGCTGAAGAATCCAAGTGTCCTTGCCACGGCAAACGCTGCTTACCTTTGACGGAAGTTACCTCGCGTACACGCCAGTTCGTTTGCTAAGTGCATGCCACGCGCCTTTGACCATGTAAGCCAACTTCTTCAAACGGTCCTCTTCAAAAAGGATGAGCTTGATGATCTCTTTGCACCATGACCACGCATCGTGTCCAATCCAGCGCGGATCAGAAAATAGGTATCTCGCGTAAACTCGCAAACGGTTACGGGCAGCATAATAGCGCCGCACCGGGCTGTGATTAAAGACCATGCAGGTCTTGTTGAAAAAGGTATGCGTCGTCGGGGCTCCCACGCGATGGTAGAGTGGCGCACGGGTGGCCTCAATAATACGGAAGCCACGTTTTCGCAGGCGCAGGCAGAATTCAAAGTCCACGTAATCGATGAAAAACGATTCATCAAACAGATCTCCATTTTTTAGTGCCGATGCGCTGAACAAGCTCCCTGACTGTAACGTAACCGGTATTTCCTGGAAGAGTTGAGATGAGTCTCCTTGTGCGAGGCTTTCGGCGAGTCGTTCTGAAGAAAGCACGTGATGGGGTCCGATGAGCGCTATCTTGTCCCGAAAAGGGCAGGACTCATAAGCAGCGAGCATAGCTTCGCTGAAGCCCGCGGAAACCTTGCTGTCCTGATCGAAAGTCGCGATCCAGTCATAGTCCTCACTTGATAGTGCGCGGCGGATGCCGGTGTTTAAAGCAGCGGCAAGGCCGGCATTTTCTTTGTTCCAAATCACATCGAAATCGTGTGTGGCTGCCAGGGCCGCGATCAGCGAACGCTTGGACGGCTCCGAGCCATTATCGACAACAATGAGCCGGGCCACCTCCGCAAGCAGTGCCCGGATATTCTCTCCCAGCATTGAGTCAGGGTTATAGGCCACCATTATCGCGCATATCTTCGTTGCGGCTGGCGCCGCTGGGCCGCGTAGTGGCGCAGTACGATCAGGAAGCTCGGGGTTCATGAGAATCGGCGACAGGCTCAGCCAGAAATAGCATCTGAAACGCCAGTGAATTAGGAAACAAATTCGTCAATCGTTGCCACATAGGACGAAAATGACCAGTGAACCTGCCGCCCATAATCGGCTGAAAGCGCAGAATCCGGTAGCCGGCTTGCTCAATCATCTTGCGCGCAGTAGGAACAGTAAAGAATCGCAAGTGAGTGTAATCCAGCAGGCCCATGCTCTGATACTCGAATCTTCCTAACAAAAGTTTCGCGCGCATGGTCCAGTAGGCGATATTGGGAAGGGAAATGAGAACTCGCCCCCCCGGCGCTAAGACGCGTTGCGTTTCGTGGAGAACAGCCTGCGGTTCAAGCAGATGCTCGAGCACGTCGCCGAAGGTGACGAGGTCGAATCGTTCGCCAACGGCGCTGGGCCAATCGCGCTGATTCAAATCAATAGGCAGTACACGAACGCAGAATTTGCGCGCCTGTTCCGCGGCCTCCGCGTCAATCTCAATTCCTGTCACGCGTGAACCGCCCGCCGCGAGTTGTCTGGAGATAAATCCCGTGGAGCATCCGCATTCCAGGATGCTGCGGTATTTTCTGGCCTCTTCAATGAAAATGTGGTTCCGGCCAAAACGGTCGCCACCTGATGGGATGTCATAGCGACTGCTCTTCAGGGTGGTTTGGTGCATCAGTGTTTATTCGGGGGGAACGAAGACAATTGTAACATCGCGCATTTCCGCCCTGCCTTCAGGTTCTCACATTACAATGGAAGGACCGCCCGCGTCATTCGAAGCGGCGAAACTCATCCACATGTCATCGAGTGAACCTCGCGTCAGCATCGTTATCCTGAACTGGAACAGCTATGAGGTCACGTTGGATTGCCTGCTGTCTCTGCGAAAAATCGACTACCGCAACTTTGAAGTGGTCCTGGTGGATAACGGTTCCGTCGATGACTCTCCCGTAAAGCTTCTGCAAAACGCGCCTGAAATACGGCTCATCCGGAACGAAACAAATCAGGGTTTCGCCGGCGGCTGCAATGTGGGTATGCGCGACGCGCTCCGCCGTGGGACTGACTATGTGCTCTTGCTCAACAATGACACCATTGTCGCCCCCGATTTTCTAAGCCAGTTAGTGAGCGTCGCGGAGTCGGATGCGAAGATTGGAGCCGCAAGTCCCAAGATATTGTTCTTCGATCATCCTGACCGCCTGAATTACGCCGGAGGCGAGCACAGGCGCTGGAGGCTGTTCCCCAAAATGATCGGCCTCCGTCACCTTGATGATGGGAGATATGACAAGATTCGCGAAGTTTCATTTCTCACCGGATGCGCATTCCTGATCAAGGCTGACGTGGTCCGCCGGATTGGGGTGCTGGAAGAGGTTTATTTCCATTTTTATGAAGATATTGAGTGGTCTTTGCGAGCCTTGAAAGCTGGATACAAAGAGATGTACGTCCCCACGGCGGTGATCTGGCATAAGGAGCACTACGTTACGAACAAAAATCAGGGAAATGGTTTCATCGAGTTCTACCTGGCGCGCGCCAATATGATCTTTGCCCGTAAGCATGTCCCTCTAAGGCTGTGGCCTTTCAAGATGCCTTTTTTTGGAGCATGGATGATCTACCGCACGCTGGTGTTTGCATACCGCTGGGATTGGCAGAAGGTCTTGTCCTTGTATAAGGGGTTCTGGGCGGGCTGTGTGATCAGGCTTTCTGAAGAGGACACAGCCGTTTGATCTTTGATTTTTGGAGTGACCGTGCGATAGTAATATTCTCCATGGCCCATTTGCGGCTTACCTCCTCTTTTGTCATTGGTGCGGACAGGTTATGCATGGAAAGACTGCATAAATGCGTGACTTTGAGCGGCAAAACGTATCAGCGCTTTTTTAAAAAATTTGTCTCTTCCGCACCTTGAAAACCAGTCCTTTTCTAAGGTATTGTGCTCTGATTTTGAAACAGGTGGTGTTCGATGATGATAAACATGACTTTCGCTCAGCAGTTGGAAGAGAAGTGCTCAGGGAAACCGGCAAATGCCTCGCTGTTACACCGCTCCGTGAAACGCGTAGCTGCCAGCCAACATGGGTTCAGGCGCGTCCTTATTCTAGCGTTGATAACGCTGGGCCTATTTGCCAATGTGGCCCGGGCGCAATTCGTCGGCATGACTAAACCCTTCGATCCGTCTAGCCTGCAGTTAGCCTCCCCCAACCCCCAATTAGGCCCGATCGGGGAGAGCGTAGTCACTGGCAACGGCATCGAGTACCATGGCGGGCCGGTAATGCAGGGTCCGCATAACGTTTACTTTATCTGGTATGGCAATTTTTCTGGCAATAGTGCCCTTACGATTCTTCCGGACCTGATTAATGGCTTCGGAGGCTCGCGGTACTTCAATACCAACACAACCTACGGGGACACTACCGGCGATATAGCGAATACCGCCACTATGGCGGGTGCGGTTTTTGACAACTACTCGCACGGTACAGCTTTAAACAACACAACGTTTTCGCAGGTCGTCAGTGCCCCATTGAATTCCGGCGCGCTCCCCGTGGATCCCAATGGAATCTATTTCCTGCTCACGTCACCGGATGTGACCTTGACTTTTCCCCCCGCGCCCGACGGAAGTCCCCAAGGTTTTTGTACTGCCTTCTGCGGATTCCATACCCATGGCACGCTTGGCGCTGCCGACATAAAAGTAGCCTTTGTTGGAGATCCAGCAACCCAATGTCCCGCCAGACCCGGTCAGCTCGGTTGTTCCGCCCAAAGTCTCAGTCCTAACGGGAATGAAGGCGCCGATGCCATGGCCAATGTCATTGCCCATGAACTGAATGAGACAGTCACCGATCCCGATCTCAATGCCTGGTTCCACACTAATGGCGCCGGCGAAGTGGGTGACTTGTGTGCCTCCAATTTAGGGACTACTTTTACGGCATTGAATGGCGCACATGCCAACGTCGTTCTCAGTGGTAGACAATACCTTATTCAGTCGAACTGGCTCAATTCTGGCGGTGGTTCCTGTGCCATGGGCTTTAACGCGCAGGCCCCAGCCGGCCTCACCTTCGTTCCAGTCACTCCATGCCGCGTCGCTGATACCCGCAATGTGCCCGGTCCCTTTGGCGGACCTGCTTTGGTCGCGCAAACCACGCGCGGGTTCACGATTCCCAGCAGCGCTTGCAACATACCCACCACGGCGAAGGCCTACTCGGTGAATGCGACAGTTGTTCCGAAGGGTTTTCTTGGGTTTCTCACAGCATTCCCCTGTGGACAGCCTCTCCCGCTGGCCTCAACGCTCAACGCCACGGATGGGCGAGTGAAAGCCGCGGCTGCCATCGTACCCGCCGGAACAAATGGCGGTTTGTGTTTCTTCAGCACCAATGACACAGAACTGGTTCTCGATATCAACGGCTATTTTGTGCCGAATACCGATGTTACGGCGTTGGCCTTCTATCCTGTGACGCCTTGTCGGCTGGTTGACACCAGGCTTCCGGCGGGCCCACTGGCCGGCCCTTCTCTAGCAGGTGGTGCGGCGCGGACCTTTCCAATTCTTTCTGGACCATGTAATTTGCCTGCAACAGCGAAGGCTTATTCCATGAATTTCACGGCGGTTCCACAGAACACTCTTGGTTTCCTGACGACTTGGCCTGCGGGCCAGGCGCAGCCGCTGGTCTCAACTCTGAATGCAAATACGGGTGCAGTTACAGCAAACTCCGCCATTGTGCCGGCAGGCGCCAGTGGCGATGTTTCAGTGTTTGTCTCCAACAATGCGGACCTGGTCATCGACGTGAACGGTTATTTCGCGCCGCCCGGAACCGGAGGATTGTCGTTCTTTGGCCTAACGCCTTGCCGGGTGCTGGATACAAGAAATTCGGCGAGCGGTGCCCCGTTCACGAACGCGATAGACGTCAGCGTCGCGTTAAGCGGCTGCGGCGCGCCCGCCGCCGCCCAATCGTTCGTCTTCAACGCCACGGTCGTTCCGCCAGGCTCGCTTGGCTTCCTTACATTGTGGCCGCAGGGTACAACGCGACCGCTGGTTTCGACTTTGAACGCTGTCGACGGTTTTATCACTTCGAACCTGGCGATTGTCCCGACAACCAACGGGTTGATTAGTTCATTTGCGTCGAACCCTGCGCAGCTGATACTGGATCTCTCTGGATATTTTGCGCCGTAAGCAGTACGGAATAAGCGTTTGGAAGATGCCCTAGCAGTGTAATTGCGCCAGGCTGTCGTCCATTTGATGGCGGCTGAGCTGCATATGATAATCTGGCCCGATGGCACACCTTGATCTCGCTGGTGAAATCGCGCCAGTCTACGTGCGGCAGCGAGCCGGGTTCAGGATGCAATGCGGGTCCTGATGCTGCACAACAGATATCTGATCCCCGGCGGCGAGGATCAGTGCAGCGTCGCTGAAGCCGCGCTTCTTCGTGACCATGGCCATGAAGTCCAGCTTCTGGAAGAAGATAATCGCCGCATAGAGCAGCTGGGCCATACCCGAACCGCTTTGCGGACGGTGTGGTCGCGGGAATCATATCGCCGCATCCATGAGCTATTGCGATCCGGCGGATTTGACATTCTGCACGTGCAGAATTTTTTCCCCCTCTGGTCTCCATCGGTCTACTATGCGGCTTCCCGCAACCAGGTTCCCGTAGTTCAGACCCTGCACAACTACCGGCTGATGTGCGTCAACGCGCTGCTCTTTCGCGACCAACATTTATGCCAGGAGTGCCTGGGCCGCTTCATGCCCTGGCATGGGGTAGTGCATGCTTGCTATCGCAACAGCCGCACCGCCAGCGCGCTTGTCGCAAGTATGGTGGGAGCGCACAAACTGGCTGGCACATGGCGTAAGCGCGTCGCGGCGTATATCGCCGTATCTGAATTCGCCCGAGAGATATGTGTCGCTGGCGGCTTGCCGGCGCAGAAAATCGCGGTTAAGCCCAATTTTATCCATCCAAGTCCCGAGCCGGGTGCCGGGGGAGGCGGATATGCGCTCTATGTCGGCCGGCTAAGTACTGAAAAAGGGATTGCCACGATGCTAGAGGCATGGAAGAGCGCAAGTGAGGCAATTCCGTTAAAAGTTGTGGGTGAAGGCCCTCTGGCGGAGCTTGTGATTGCGACCACTCGAGAATGCAGCAGAATTGAATACCTGGGCGCCAAACTGCTGCCGCAAGTTCTGGACCTGATGCGTAGCGCTGAGTTTCTGGTCTTTCCTTCTGAATGGTACGAAACCATGGGCCGCACAATTATGGAGGCCTTTGCGGTGGGGACTCCCGTGGTAGCAGCCAGGATCGGGCCGCCCGCGACTATGGTGGCCCAGGGAGAAACAGGCTTCCATTTCACGCCCGGCAGTGTTGCTGAATTGCGCGAGAGAGTAGAGTGGTGTTCGCAAAACCTGACGCAGCTGCGCGCAATGCGGGACAAAGCCAGGCAGACATTTGAAGCCCGCTACACCGGCGCCGCCAATGTAGCCCTGTTGCTCGCGATTTACGGAAAAGCGCAAGAAGCGGCAGGACGCGCGCCGAGGTCATAGCAGAACATTGGGGATAGCGAACTAGACCTGATGAAGGTGGCGCACCGGTTAAATGAAGGTTGCCGAACCCCAGCATGTCTATGCTATTCTCGACCAAGCATCGTCTTCAAACTATATTCCATCCAGGGGATTTGGATTCCTATTTCAGATGGG
>DASYKK010000391.1:0-8878 GCA_035995565.1 Candidatus Angelobacter sp. | reverse complement strand
TTCTGGTTGCGGTCGCGATTCTCACGCCCGCTCTGGCTCTGGCCGAGACTCATCCGCTCTTCAACCTGGGATCAAACACGACATCGCCATTTCCCAGCGATCGCTTTACCGTGTCAGATCGGCACCAACTCACGGGATTGCGGGTGAATCTGCCACTACCCAACTGCGCTTCGCGCCCGTCGGACTGCGCAGATCTGGCGCTGTTGAACCAACTGGACGGATTCAACCTTCAGCCACGCCTCTCCATTCCGTTTGACGGCGCAATCGATGTGAGCACGGTCAACAGTAATACTGTTTTTCTCGTAAAGCTGCCCGGACGCGGGCTGGGCGAAGAGGAGTTCGAGCACTTCACCCCGCAGGTCATTGGCATCAACCAGATCGTCTGGGATCCGGCAAGTTTGACTCTGTTCGCCGAGTCGAACGACCATCTGGATGAAGACTCCAACTATGTTCTGGTTGTGACCATCGGCGTCCGTGACGCGACCGGCAATCCCATTGCCGCAGCCGCGAACTTTTCCCAGTTTGTGCACAGCGATGGCGAAGGGGATGGCAAGAATGCCGACCGGCTCCTGAGGCGGTATCAGCAAGCCTTGAAGGGCGCGCTGGATGAAGATGTACTCGAGCGGCTTGGAGTTTCCAGACGCAACATAGCCGCTGCCAGCTTCTTTACCACTGAAAGCGCCACGGCCACGTTACGCAGCATTCGCGAGCAGGTCAAAGCAGCGGCTGCACCGGCGGTTAATTTCAACCTGGGAAGCGGCGGCGAGAAGACGGTCTTTCCGTTGAATACTGTCACCGGACTCACCTGGAATGTGCAGGCGCTGACGGTTGGTCCTCTCATTCCAAACAGTTTGAATGCGCTGCTGGGTGCATTGCAGGTTTTCCCCGGTTCCATCAGCACGATGGCCTTTGGAAAATTTTCCGGACAACACTGGCAGAATGCCGGAGTGTTCATTCCCCAAGTGCCAACGCGGCAATCTGTTCCCGCGCAGGGCACCGAAGATATCTTTTTCAATCTTTTCATTCCTTCGGGTCCGCGCCCAACCAATGGCTGGCCGGTGGCGATCTTCGGCCATGGATTTACTGACAGCAAACAGGGGGCGCCGTTTGCCGTAGCTTCCACGCTGGCCCATAACGGCATAGCGAGCATATCAATCAACGTAGTTGGTCACGGATTTGGCCCCAACAGCACGCTTACAGTGAAACAGGGAACCACCAGCGTTACGCTGCCTGAGGGCGGCCGCGGTTTTGACCAGGATGGCAATGGCCAGATCACCAGTGCAGAGGGATCTTCAACCTTCTTTGCCAGCCCACAGGGTACCATCGGATCGCGCGACGCTCTTCAACAGACTGTCGCCGATCTGATGCAGTTAGTTCGTGCCATTCAGGGCGGTGTTGACGCGGATGGCGATGGCCTTCCCGACCTGGATGCGAGCAGGATCTACTATGCCGGCCAGTCCTTTGGCGGAATTTACGGCACTATTTTCCTCGGTATTGAACCCGACGTCCGTGCCGGTGTCCCAAATGTTCCCGGCGGCGCGATCATTGACATCGTCCGACTGAGTCCGTCATTCCAGCTCCTGCTGACCCAGTCGCTTGCGGTGCGCGTACCATCGCTGCTCAACGCCGGACCGCCTATTTTCTTCAATGACAACAGCCCCCTGCGCAATCTTCCCCCAGTGACTAACAACGTGCCGGGAGCAATTGCGATTCAAACAGTAGAAGACACCAGCAGATGGCTGGGACAAGCCGGGGATCCCGTTGCCTGGGCGCCATTCATGAACAAGTCTCCTTTGCCCGGCGACTTGTCGAAGCCAGTGATCATTCAGTTTGCCCGCGGCGACAAGACGGTGCCAAACCCCACGGCCACGGCGTTGATTCGTTCCGGCGACCTCAAGGATCGCGCAACGTTCTTCCGCAATGATCTGGCGTTCGCCGCGAATTCCACTTTCCCCAAGAACCCGCACACCTTCCTGACAAACCTGGCTGGAGCCCCCGGCCTGGTTGCTGTGGGTGCGCAAACGCAAATTGCCGTTTTCTTTACCACCAATGGCGCTTTGACCATTGATCCTGACGGACCGGGTCCGTTGTTTGAAGTGCCGATCACGGGAGCGTTGCCGGAGGATCTGGGGTTCATTCCGTAGACCAGGTTAGCCGCAGATTTGCGCTGACAAGCGCAGATCAGCTCAAAAATCCGGCCGCGAATTTTCGCGAATGGACACGAATTGGAATTTGATTTCGAGTCTCTTAGCGTTGATTCGCGGCTGATTTGTTTTTTGATCTGCGGCTATCTGAGAAATCTACGGCGAGATCACCACTTCATCCGTTCACGCAAACTAGTGATGTGCGCCACGTGATGGTTTCCGTGCCAGCTATAAAGACCGAGCATCCAGTCGAGATCGTGCGGACCTGAGTCAGGATGATTGAACTTGCGCTGAAAGTCTTCCGCCTTGAGCGTCCGCAGCAGCACCGTCCAACGTGCGTGCAAAGATTCGAGCAGCGTGAGTGAGACATCCACGGGGGTCAGTTCAGAGTCTTTCAGGTTTGCCCAGGCGGCTTCATCGTAGGGCTTGATGTTGGGTGCGTCTTCCGTGAGGGCCCATTTGAAGCGAATATAGGCATTCAGGTGGCTGTCCGGCACGTGATGTATGACCTGTCGGACGGTCCAGCCGCCGTCCCGATAGGGCGTGTTGAGATGATCTTTTGTCAATCCGGAGATGGCCCTGCGCATGACCGATGGTGTGCCGGCAATCTGCTCAATGTGGCGGTTGCGCGTTTCTGGAGTTGGGCTGTGGTCAGGGCTAAAGCGGCCAATGGGATAGCGGGGGTCGGTCATAAAAGAACCTCTCAAGTTACCGGGATAAGCAGCAGGAAACCTTCGGAAATGCTTCAATATGAGTAAATTATAAGAAAATAAGGACTTAGAATCAGAGCGGCAGCGCAAAAAACTCTTGACGTTTGGCCCACCGCCGTTTTACCGTAGAACGTCTTACGGATGGGCTTCGTGCCCGACTTTGTTCCGAGTCGCCACTTCAAGCAAAGTTAAGAAAGTAAGCAACTCAGATACCTGTATTTGCGTCTAATAATCGCACAAGGGTCTCTGGGATTCCCCATAACAACAGATGTATTTTGCCCCGCGAAAGTGGCAAGAAAAGTTTGTGTGGCTCTGTGCCCGTCCGGACAGACGCGTAAAAAGTTTGAATTCATTCGTAACCGAAAGAATCAAAAGTAAATATACCGAACTTATTTTAAGGAGAAAAACACAGTCATGCGCTCTGACTTGATTTATGAAGCACTCGACACAGTGCAGAACCGTTATCTTTTGTGTCAATTGATTTCCAAGGCAACACGGAAGTTCCACAAGCCCAACACGCGTGTGCAAGAGACGATGAATGACGTGTTGGTTCGTGTAGGTAAGGCGGTCGAGCCGAACGCCGTTATCGAACTGAAACACGAGCCGGTTGCACAACCACAGCGTCGCGCTGCATAATAGACTTTCCTGAAAAAATCCCGCCAGGCCAGGCCGCCTGGCGGGCCCTCAGGTTTTCCGAGGGCGTAGTTCTCGCCTCTGATTCACAGCAATCCTTCCTATCAAAGCAGAAAAACTCCCGTAGGTGACGAATGACAATCGCAGAACTCAAAGAAAAAAATATTACTGAGCTTACCAAGATCGCGCGCACTCTTGACCTCCCTGGCGCCAGCGGTCTCCGCAAGCAGGACCTCATCTTTAAAATCCTGCAGGCCCAGAGTGAAAAAGAGGGACACATCTTCGCAGAAGGCGTCCTGGAAATCCTGCCCGACGGCTATGGCTTCCTTCGCTCCCCCGACTACAACTACCTTCCGGGACCAGATGACATTTACGTCTCGCCCTCGCAGATCCGCAAATTCGATTTAAAGACCGGCGATACCATCAGCGGCCAGGTGCGGCCTCCGCACGAAGGCGAAAAATATTTTGCTCTGGTAAAGATTGAGGCAGTCAACTTTGAATCGCCGGAAGAAGCCCGCAACAAAATCCTGTTTGACAACCTCACGCCGCTGTATCCGCAGGAACGCCTGAAGCTGGAAACGGTAAAAGAAAACGTGAGCGCGCGCGTGATGGACTTGCTTACCCCTCTGGGCAAGGGCCAGCGCGGATTGATTGTGGCTCCGCCTCGCACCGGCAAGACCATGCTGTTGCAGAACATCGCCAACTCCATAACAACGAGCCATCCGGAAGTTGTGCTGATCGTGCTGCTGATTGACGAGCGCCCGGAAGAAGTCACGGACATGCAACGCTCGGTCAAGGGCGAAGTTATCTCTTCCACCTTCGACGAACCTGCTGCCCGCCACGTGCAGGTGGCTGAGATGGTGATCGAAAAAGCCAAGCGCCTGGTCGAACACAAGCGCGACGTAGTGATCCTGCTGGATTCCATTACCCGCCTGGCGCGGGCCTATAACACCATCGTTCCGCCTTCGGGCAAAGTGCTTTCCGGCGGCGTGGACTCGAATGCGTTGCAGCGTCCCAAGCGCTTCTTTGGCGCGGCCCGCAACATTGAAGAAGGCGGATCACTCACTATCGTCGCGACGGCCCTGATTGACACGGGCTCCCGCATGGACGACGTGATCTTTGAGGAATTCAAAGGCACGGGCAACTGCGAAATCATTCTCGACCGCAAGCTGGTCGATAAGCGCGTCTTCCCGGCGATTGATATTCAGCGTTCCGGAACGCGTAAGGAAGAATTGCTCATTCCCAAGGAAGACCTGGCGAGAATCTGGGTGCTGCGCAAAGTGTTGAACCCGCTATCACCTGTGGAAGCCATGGAATTGCTGATCGACAAACTGGGCAAGACGCCGTCGAACGGACAGTTCTTGTCGAATATGAGTTCGATATAAGCAGCATTCAGTCATCAGCGGTCAGCGAAAGAAACATTGCGCAGATTTACGCTGATGAACGTAGATAAAAACCAACCGCGAATTTCACGAATGAACACGAATCAGAGAAGCAAAGACTGATTCGCGTGTTTCGCGGCTAATGTTTGATCGGCGTTCATCTGCGAAATCTGCGGCTGCTTTTATTCTTTGCGGATTGCTGATGGTTGAAGACTGACTGCTCTCTAGCAATGCACAATTTTCTCTGACTGAATGCCATTCGTTGCATTGCGCGAGTCCACCACCAGCCTTGATTCCTGGACAATTTTCTTAAAGTCGTAGTCTGTGTGGTCGGTCACGATCAGGACGCAATCATACTGTCCCAGCTTTTCCAGCGGAGCGCAGGTCATTTGCAGGTTGTACTTCCTGCCGCGGCCGACTTTGGGGAAATAAGGATCGTTGTAGGCCACGTCGGCGCCGCGGCGCTGCAACTCTTCAATGATCGTGAGCGCGGGCGATTCGCGCAGATCATCGATATCACGCTTGTAGGCCACGCCCAGCACCAACACTTTCGATCCGTTCAGGGATTTTTTGTGGCGATTCAGCGCCGCAGTTACAGCATCAACGACGTTATAGGGCATTGCGGAATTGATCTCGCCCGCTAGCTCGATGAAGCGCGTGTGAAAGTCAAACTCTTTGGCCTTCCAGGAAAGATAAAAAGGATCCACGGGAATGCAGTGTCCGCCAAGTCCGGGGCCGGGATAAAACGGCTGGAAGCCGAATGGCTTGGTGGAGGCAGCGCGGATCACCTCCCAGATGTCAATGTCCATGCGCAGGCACAGCATTTTGAGCTCATTCACCAGTGCAATGTTCACGCAGCGATAAATATTTTCCAGCAGCTTGGTCATTTCCGCTACGGCCGGGCTCGAGACGGGAACCACCCGATTGAAGATGGAGTTGTAAACGGCGCCGGCAATTTCAGAAGCAGCGGGGTTCACGCCGCCCACAACTTTGGGAATATCCTTGCGGGCCACGGTGTCATTACCGGGATCTTCACGCTCGGGAGAAAAGGCTACCAGGAAAGTTGTTTTGGGATCGTCCTGATCAGTGCGGGCGGCTTTGAGTTTGGCTTTGCTGCCCGCCTCAAGCCCAGGAATGAGCACTTCATCCGTGGTACCGGGATAGGTGGTGCTCTCCAGAACAATCAACTGGCCTGCATGGACGTACGGCGCTATGGCTTTGGCGGTCTCGCGAATATAGCTGAGGTCAGGTTCATGATAGTCGTTGAGCGGCGTAGGGACACAGATGATGAGGGCATCCATCTCCTGGGCGTGGGCATACTCATCGGTGGCCCAGAACCCCTTGGCAGCGGCAGCCGCAATCTCCGTTTTCGGGATCCGGTAGATATACGACCGGCCGTTATTCAGGGCTTTTACCTTTTCCGGGTCAATGTCGAAGCCAGTTACGGGGAAGCCGGCCTCATTGAAGAGAAGAGCCAGTGGCAGTCCAACATAGCCAAGGCCAATGATTCCTATTTTTGCCGTATGGGCTTGTATGCGTGCGAGTAAGTCCTCAAGCAGTTGAGGACGGGAACCAGTCTTAGGTGACATGATTCATTTTTACGGTATTAGATCGAGTTTAGGCAATTCAGCGAGATGCGAATTGCAGGTGCATGACCTGATGGTTACTCCCAGAACCAATCTGGCTACTGCCGGTGGGCCAGGTTTCTGCTTTAATTACTGATTTGACGGGGGTTTTGGGTGTTTGAAACGTAAATCCAAGACCTTAATCAGGGCGCGGGGGCGCCGCCAGTGGCGACAAGTGTTGTGATAATCTGTTAGCCACCGGTAACTCCCCACATTTAAAGTCTGTGGCGCAAAAGCGAAAATCCGCATTTCAGATTTCATACGTCACCATCACCTATCGCAGCGTGCTCATGGGGGTGCTTGGCGTAGTGCTCCTTGCCGCTGTGGTGATGTATTTTGCTTTCCCCGATACAGCAACCAAGGTGGTTCTTTCGGGGCAGATCAGTCTGGGAAAATTACTGAACAAGATGGGAGTCAACGCGGACGACCGCGGATTGGCTCCCGATCCAGGTCCACAGCAGGCCCATTTTACCAATATCGACGGGAATGTACGCGTCCGCAAGGGAAGCACGAATGCATGGGTGGTAGCCGATTACACC
Organism: Candidatus Angelobacter sp.; assembly: GCA_035995565.1. Lineage (GTDB taxonomy): Bacteria > Acidobacteriota > Terriglobia > Terriglobales > Acidobacteriaceae > Angelobacter. The sequence goes on along the minus strand of DASYKK010000391.1, from coordinate 1,845 downwards.
CTGGCTCTGGAGAGAGGCGACGTGGTGCAGACCTCGCCGGAAGGAATGGCTAAAGTGGTGTTCACGGACGGCACCAACTATACCGTGAAGCCGGGATCGCTGATCACCATCCAGGAGAACTCTGTGAACGCGGCGCAGCAGACAAAGGTTGCGGTCCAGGTGACGACGGGAAAAGTAGATTTGACCACGTCGACGCTGGCCATGGGGTCCAAATCGCAGGTGATTGTTGGCGACGCAACAGCCACCATCGCCTCTGAGAGTTCCGCGGAAGTAAACAACGATGTCCGAACCGATCAACATGAGATTATGGTGAAAAAGGGCTCGGGCGAGGTAACCCGCGAGGGGCAGACAGTCCCTCTGGAGAGTTATACCAAGGCATCATTCAGCAGCAATTCCAGGGAGATGGTCAAGACCAAGGAACTGCAACCACCCACGCTGATCTCGCCGGCTCCCATGCAGAATGTGTTCATCGATCAGACTTCCAAGGGCGTGAATTTCTCCTGGGCTCCAGTAGACAACGTGCGGGAATACCATATCAAGATCAGCCGGAACGCATCGTTTACCGGGCCCGGGGTGGATGACAAAAAGGCGGCAACCCAGGTACTGGTCACGAACCTGCAGGAAGGCATTCTTTATTATTGGCAGGTCCGGTCAATTGGGCAGGATGGCAAAGAATCGATCGAAAGTGAAACATACAAGTTCACGATTGTACCCAAAGGTACCGGGACCTTGGCGCTTGAAGTGGGAGACTTCGTGCAGATGGGGCACGTGATAGAAGTGAAAGGGCACACCGAACCTAACGCCCGGGTGATGGTAAACGGCAGGGAAGCGGTGGTGGCCAGTGATGGAGCGTTCCGCCATTTCACCAATCCCCTGCCCAGCGGGGAAAACTTGATAACTGTTACGGCACAGAACGAAAAAGGCAAGGTGCACACCGAAACAAGGTCGGTCACAATACAGTAGAATCGCTTATTGCCCGGTTTTGATTTCTGTATCACAGTTATAGGTCCCCGAACAGTTTGAGCACGAAGGGCCGAGGCCTTGGGACGGTAACGAGTCCGCCGCCTGGGGCAGGCCTGAGTTCGTACGGAAGTCATTCAATAGAAGAAAGAATCTGGTATGTCGAAAAACGGTTTCAAGTCAGAGAATTCGCGCATTCACAATTTGCGCTCGCTCTTCAGCATGTTTTCCAGCGATCTCGCGATCGATCTGGGAACCGCCAACACACTGGTGTACGCCAAGGGCAAGGGCATCGTCGTCAATGAGCCCTCCATCGTGGCGATCAACAAGAACACCGGAGAAGTGGAGGCCGTGGGCAAGGAAGCCAAAGAAATGCTGGGCCGCACTCCGGGAAACATCGTGGCCATCAAGCCCATGAAAGATGGCGTGATCGCCGACTTCAAAGTCACGGAAAAGATGCTGAACTATTTCATCCAGAAGGCGCACAACCGGAAAATGCTGGTGCATCCGCGCATCGTAATCGGCGTGCCTTCTGAAATTACGCAGGTGGAAAAACGAGCCGTCATGGACTCTGCCTATCGCGCCAAAGCCAGTGAGGTCCACCTGGTGGAGCAGGCAATGGTGGCGGCCATTGGCGCTGGACTCCCGATCACCGAGCCGAGCGGCAACATGGTGGTGGATATTGGCGGCGGTACCACGGACATTGCCGTCATTTCGCTTAGCGGCATCGTTTATTCGCGCTCGGTGCGCATGGCGGGTAATCAGATGGATGAAGCCATCATGAATTACCTCAAGCGCAAATACAATTTGCTCATCGGCGAACGCACCGCGGAAAACATCAAGCTTGAGATTGGCTCCGCTTATCCGCTGGATAAGCCGCTCACC
>DASYKK010000390.1:0-3909 GCA_035995565.1 Candidatus Angelobacter sp. | reverse complement strand
GAGCCGGTCCGACTACGGGAATGAATTCCAGCGCGCCGGCAGCCGGCCCCAAAGCAAATGCGTATGGCACACCCATGATCCAGAGCCCAAAGGTCACCACCACCATGGCGAGTCCGGCAAGAGTCAACTGGGCGCGGATGAAGTGTCCCAGCATTGAATCCATTTCCTGCACCGTCTCCGCAACCATTCGGCGGTTGCGGGAATCTTCCACTGAATTAATGATTTTCTGGCTCAACTCGTGTCCGTCTTTGAGGAAGAAGATGGCGAGAATCGGGACCAGCAGCAGCCACCACATGTTTTGAATCGACTTGGCGGCGCGCAACGTGAAGTTCTGAGTGGTGGCGATCAGCTCACTCTGATGTTCATCCAGGTATCGAGCGATTAAATCTACAGTGTCACGATTCCAGCCATGTTTGGCGCCGAACTGGTGCACCAGATTGCCCGGGCTGATCTTCTTACCCATTTCCGGGGTTTGCTGCGTCAGCTTTTGCACTTCGTCCATTACCGGCGGGCCAACCAGAGAGAACGTAACCACCAGTGCGGCAATGAACAACAGATACACCACGGCAATAGCAGCCGGACGTGATCCTTTCAGCCAGGTTTGCAGCTTTGAAACAGGAGCTTCAAGTATGTAGGCAAAGAAAATCGCGAAGAGAAAAGTGATAAGCGCGCGCCAGGCGACATACAGGAAAGCAAGTATCAAAACAAAGACCAGAATGGTCAACAACGCCTGGGCGGTTTTTTTGTCGAAGAGTTTCAAATGCCTCCCGTGCTGGCGGTTCAATTGTAACTGCTGTGGGCTAAGGATCGATCAATTCGAACTCACGTTCCCGGCTTGCCTGAGGAGATTGAATCGACTTCCGCCCTTCATGAGATGATTTATGCAGATGCCAGAGCTACCAGAAGTCGAAACGATTGCTAACGGGCTCAACAAGCGCGTCGCCGGAGACCGCATTGACTCAGTCTGGGTCGGCAGCAAGCCTGAGCCGCTTAAATCCACGGCAGCGGAAATTTCCGGCGCTCTGGAAGGCGCGAAGGTGGAGCGGGTACGGCGCGTGGGAAAGCATATCGTCTTCGATCTAAGCGGCGAAAAAGCCGCGAACGGCAGCCAGTGGATCGTCCATCTGGGGATGACTGGCAGAATGCTGGTGACGCCCCCTGAAACGGAGACTCCCAAGCACACTCATTTGGTGGCCAAACTTGCGTCAGGACGGGAGTTGCGATTTGTCGATCCGCGGCGCTTCGGCCGATTGGAAGTGCGGCAGGCTGGTTTCAGCGGGCCAGGCGCGGAGCCACTCACTATCGACGCAGAACAATTTGCGCGACTGTTTCACGCCAGCAAAGCGCCGGTCAAGGCCGCGCTGCTCAATCAAAAGCTGCTGCACGGCGTGGGGAATATCTATGCTGATGAAGCTCTGTTCCGCGCGCACATTCGGCCACGCCGCCGAGCCAATACACTAACGAAATCCGAGCTGCGCAAGCTGCATGCAGCGGTGCAAAAAGTGCTGCGCCTGGCAATTGCAGCCGGCGGATCGTCCATCTCCGATTACGTGGACGCCGATGGTGAAGCCGGCTTCTTCCAGATCCAGCACCGGGCTTATGGTCGCGAAGGCAAGCCGTGCCTGACCTGTAAAACCCCGATCAAGAAAATCGTGGTCGGCGGACGGGGAACGCATTATTGTCCAAAGTGCCAGAAGTAATCTCTGCATCAAACAAAAACTTAACCGCGAAGGACGCAAAGTCCGCAAAGGAGCAAAAGCCCCCTGCCCCCAGTTCTTCTTTGCGCTCTTCGCGCCCGTTGCGGTAAATGCTCTTATTGGATAGTTAGATTCCTCTGCAGTTTTTGCATGCCTCTGATCCATCGCTGGTAGTCATTGGCCTTGTTCTGAAAAAATTTGCCGGCTTCCGGATGAGGTAGAATCATGAATCTTTCGTCGGCCATCGCTTTTACAACGTCATCAGCTACCTGCTCAGCCTCAATTGCTCCCTGCAGCAGCATCTTCGTGCCAGGATGGTCCGCTTTCAGCATGTTCGTGAGCACCCCTTGGGGGCAAAGCGCGGAAACACGAATCCCCTGTTCGCCATAAGTAATCGCCAGCCACTCGGCAAAGCCCAGCGCAGCATGCTTGGTGACCGCGTAAGGCGCGGAGCCCAGCGAGGTCAGCAATCCCGCGGCAGAGACGGTTTGCAGCAGATAGCCCTCGTTGCGCGCGAGCATCTGCGGCAATACGGCGCGCGCCGCGTAAACGTGGGCCATTGTATTGATGTCCCAACTGCGCTTCCAATCGCGGTCTGAGGCGTCCGGTCCGCCGGCCACGGCAATTCCCGCATTCGAACAGAAAATATCTACCTGGCCAGCCGCGCTGCTGACTGACTCAACCAGTTTTTTCACCTCGCCTTCCTGCGATACATCGCAGAAGAAAAATCCCGCTCGGCCTTTCTCTATCTCATCGGCTACGGCCTTGCCATTGCCTTCATCTATGTCAGACACCGCAATAAATTTGGCGTCTTCTTTGGCGAACCTGAGGCAGAGCGCCCGCCCGATTCCATTGGCGCCGCCGGTCACAACCACAACTTTCCCTTTAATTTGCATGCCGGACACGATAGACGGTTCAGTTTGAATCTTCAACCGTCCGCAGAAACTCGCAATCGTTGCGGTAAGCTATTAATCTGATGCGGGCATCATCTGCGCTTTCAGGAGAGTCATAACCCAAAATGACGACATTGGCCATCGGAGTTGATCTGGGCGGCACTAACCTGCGGATTGCCGCAGTGGATAGTGATGGCAAGGTGCTGGAGAGAATTACCACCGGCACGCAGGTCGCGCGCGGACGCGATCTGGTAATTGACGAAATGTGCAACGCGATCCAGGAGGTTGTCGCCAGGCAGCGGGGCGCCGGGGAGTTGGCAGGAATTGGGATCGGCGTACCCGGAATCATCGAAATGCAGACAGGCATGCTGCGCGAGTCGCCGAACCTGCCCGGCTGGCATAACTATCCGGTGCGCGATGAAATTCAGGGCCGCCTGAGAACCACCGTAGTACTGGAGAATGACGCTAATGCGGCTGCCCTCGGAGAAAAGTGGCTGGGCGCGGCCGCGGGCGTGGACGACATGTGCATGTTCACACTGGGCACGGGCGTGGGCGGCGGCGTGGTAATGCGCGGACAAATCTGGCATGGCATGACCGGAATGGCTGGCGAGCTCGGCCACATTAACGTGGAGCCCGAGGGCCATCCCTGCAAGTGCGGCAGCCGCGGATGCCTGGAACAATATGCTTCGGCTACAGCCATCAAGCGCATGGCGCAGGAAACGATCACCGCGGGCCTTGCGCCGCAGATGGCCCGCGCCCTGAAGGAAGACCCGGAATTTACGTCCAAAATCATCTATGAGCTGGCGATGCAGGGCGATGAGGCGGCACGCGCAATTTTTGAGCGCGTGGGCAAAGCGCTGGGCACAGTGGTTGCCGACATGGTGAACATCTTCAACTTTCCCATGTACGTGATTGGCGGCGGAGTAGCCAGCGCCTGGGATGCATTTGCTCCGCTGATGCTGGAAACGGTGGGCCGAAACTCTTTTGTGTATCGCGCCACGGCGCCCACTGAAAATATTCAGGCCGGCAACAAGCCAAGCCGCTCTGTTCGCGGCACCATGATTACAAGGGCGATGCTGGGCGGCGATGCAGGGTTAATCGGCGCTGCCCGCCTGCCGATGGTAGCCGCATCCACGAAAGCAGTGGAGTCCACCACGGCCTGAGTTGCTGTACCCAGGTTAATGCGTATAAAGGAATCGCTTTTTCGATGACCATCAGCATTCGTCCGGCGAACCGAGCCGACCTTCCGCGACTGACGGAGATTTACAACCACTACGTCCTGCATACTCCGGTTACATTCGACATTGAGCCATATACGG
>DASYKK010000389.1:0-5022 GCA_035995565.1 Candidatus Angelobacter sp. | reverse complement strand
GTATATAGTCTGCAACAAATCCCCCCATCCAGTACTGAGGTGCTTACGGTGAACCTTGTCCGAGTAGTCCTATTGCTTGTTCTTCTGACAGTTTTCGTTGTACCCGCCTGGGCCCAAAAGGAAGACTGGCAGCCTATTACGCAGGAAGACTTGCATGTGGCACAAGTTCCTGGAGATCCCGGCGCATCGGCCATCCAGCTGTACTATGCGAACTATATAGACGATTCCATGGCCTACGAGTTTGTGTATCACCGCATCAAGATTTTGACCGAAAGCGGCAAGAAATACGCGGATGTGGAGATCACGGGTGGGTTCAATCTTGACGTGGGAAATTTGAAGGCTCGCACTATTCATCCGGATGGTTCCATTGTGGAGTTCACGGGGAAACCTTTCGACAAGACAATTTACAAGGGTCGAGGCATCAAATGGAACGCCAAGACGTTCACCATGCCGGAAGTTACCGTGGGGAGCATCATTGAATACAAGTACAAAACCAAGAATTACACTTCTGACCATTGGGTCCTTCAGCACGACTTATACACGGTGAGGGAGTACCTCAGCTTCCAGCCTCGTCACTGGGGTGAAAGAATGTCGTGGGCAGGAAGAAATCTTAAGGACCCGCAACCCGTCAGCAAATCAGGAGGCTGGGTAGTGGAATGGAAGGATGTTCCCGCCTTTCAGACAGAAGCCAATATGCCCCCGGAAGAGAACTATAAGCCTTCCGTCAACTTTTATTATTTGCGGGAAGACATCAATAATGCGGATAGATTCTGGCAGGAGATTGGTAAATTCCTGCACGAGTTTATCGAACGGTATATCGGCAACCGCAAGGAGATCAGGGAAGCGGCTTTAGAAGCTATCGGCAGCGAGACTGATCCGGAAAAGAAGTTGCGTAAGTTGTACGATCGCGCCCAGCAGATCAGAAATCTCAGCTATGAGCGGGCACGCACGCAGGAGGAACGGAAGAAAGAAAACATCAAGGAAAATGAGAATCTGGGAGAAATTGTCAAGCGAGGCTACGGAGATAGCGAGGACATCACGGCATTCTTCGTAGGCATGGCCCGCTCTGCTGGCTTTGATGCGCAATTGTTGCTGGTCTCCAACCGCCGGAATGCATTCTTCTCGCCTAAAGTCCTCTCTCTCACAAGCCTGAACAGCTGGATCGCTCTGATAAAGGTCAATGGCCAGGATGTGTACTTGCAACCGGGTGTCCGCTTCTGCCCTTACGGTCTGCTGCGTTGGGCCAATACGTCCACAGACGCACTGAAGTTTGATAAGAAAGGCGGCGCCTTTGTGATGGTGCCTCCGCTGACCAATGCCCGATCGTTGACCCACCGCGTCGCCAACATGGCGCTCACGGAGGAAGGCTCTCTAAACGGAGAGATATCTGTGGAATTCCAGGGCGAGGAAGCGTTGGAACATCGTATAGACGGCATGGACAGGGACGAGGCGGGAAAGAAAAAGGATCTGGAAGACGAACTCAAGTCCTGGTTGCCGGACGGCTCAATCGTAAAGATGATCGATGTGAAGGGATGGGAAGCGCCCGAAGAGTCACTGGTGGCCCGCTTTAGTGTGGAGGTTGCGGGCTACTCATCGTCTGTGGGAAAGCGTCTTCTGGTCCCTTCGCTGCTTTTCCAGCCGCAACAAAAGGACGCTTTCAAGCATGCCGAGCGCAAATATCCAGTGTATTTCCCCTATGCTTTCACCGAGCGTGACCGGGTTGTCATCAAGCTTCCGGCGGGATACACGCTGGAAAGCATTCCCCCCAAGCAGGACTTTGCGCTCAAGTACGCGCGCTACCAGAGCGTCAGCGTATCGGACGGCAAGCAACTGGTATCTGAACGCGCTCTGGGCTTCAACGCCATTTTTGTGCAGTTGTCACAATACGCGGAACTCAAGGAGTTCATGTCCAGGATTCAGGCCGGCGATGAACAGCAGGTTGTACTTCATGTGGAGGCAGTAAAAAATGCTCAGAAGATTGACTAACGCCGGTATATTGCTCACGCTCCTCGGCTCTTCGTTGTCCGGAATAGCGGAAGTGCCCGATTGGTTGCGCATCCTGGCCCGGGAGACTCCCAGGAAATACGCTGATGACGTGAACGCGGTGAAGTTGCTGCAAGAGGATGAAACCACGGTCCGCGATAAGGGCGAGATCGTTGAGCACGGAAGACGGGCTTACCGTATTCTGCGGCCCGAGGGACGAGACATCGCCAGCTTCGAAATCGAATTTGGAAACGACACCAAGGTCAACTTTCTGCGGGGATGGAGCATTACCGCAAAGGGCCAGGAGTATGAAGCTAAGGAAGCTTTCGAACGCAGCGTGTCCACCTACGAAGTGTATTCGGACCTCAAGGCAAAGATCATTAGCGTGCCCGGGGCCGATGTTGGCACCGTTATTGGTATTGAATTCGAGCGCAAGCACCGCCCTAACATTTTTGAGGATGAATGGGATTTTCAGTCCTCTATGCCGGTGGAGCGTGCCCGCTACACATTGCGCCTGCCCTCAAGCTGGGAAATGAATACTCACTGGGTCAACCATGCGGAGCAGCAGCCGATCCGGCAAGGCGATTCTTATGTGTGGGAGATTACCAACATTTCCAAGATAGAGTCAGAATACCGGCAGCCACCCCGCCGGGCCCTTGCGGGCCACATGGTCGTCTCGTTTAGCTCGGAGAAATTTCGCTCCCAGACCTACAAGGACTGGAACCAATTGGCTGCGTGGCACGCGCAGATGCACGCTGGATCGTTTGAAGCCAGCCCGTCGATGCAACAGAAGGTGCAGGAACTGGCACCGGCGAGCTTGCCTCTGTTTGACCGGATTAAGGCGCTGGCCCGCTTCGCACAAAAGGACATTCGTTACGCAGCCATTGAAATCGGCATCGGCGGCTTCAGGCCCCATCCGGCCTCCGAGGTTTTCACCCACCGTTACGGTGACTGCAAGGATAAGGCGGCCCTGTTGAAGTCAATGCTCAGCCAAATCGGAGTGAAGTCCTACCTCATGCCGATCCAGACAGACCGCGGCGTGTATACCGACAAGTCGCCGGCGAACCTGGGTTTCAACCACGTCATCATTGCCATCCAATTGCCGGAAGCAAGTTATAAAAATAACTTGCCTGCACTCTATGAACACCCGAAACTTGGCCACCTCTTGATTTTCGACCCCACTTCGGAACTTGTGCCCTTTGGGCAGATTCCCTCCTACGCGCAGGACAATTACGCGTTGCTGGTGGCTGAAAATGGAGGCGAACTGATTCATCTGCCCTTGAGCCCGGCTGAATTCAACAGCGTCAACCGTACGGCCAGCCTTACCCTGTTGGCGGACGGCACCTTGAAAGGGGACGTCGAGGAATCGCTTACCGGCTACTTCGCCGCCGCGGCGCGCAATCTGAAAGACATCTCATTGCAAGACCGCAAAAAGGTGATCGAGCATATGCTCGGCCGCTGGGTCGCAAATTTTCAGGTAGATAGCTTTGACATTGTGAATGCGGAAGACATCGAGAAAGATCTGGTCTTGCACTATAAATTTAGCGTCGGTCACTATGCCAAGAATGCCGGTCCTCTGTTGCTGGTCCGCCCTCGTGTGATAGGTGAAATGGCCGGATACTACGATGCCAGCAAGCCTCGGCATTACGCCTACGAATTCGAAGCTCCCTTCACGCGTAGCGACAAAGTAGAGATTACCCTGCCGGACGGTTTTCAGGTCGATGAGCTGCCTGAGCCCGCCCGGGTCTCTTATCCTTTTGGTGAGTATGTAAGCAAGACGGAGAAGACAGGAAACAGCCTCAAATACACACGACAGTACAAGATGCAGACGACTGTCGTGCCGCTCGACAAAATGGACGATCTGAAGAAGCTCTTTAGCCAGATCAATGCTGATGAGAAAAATATGGCTGTTTTGAAAAAGGCAAACTGACAGGAATCGTGATCGACCATTAAAAACGGAGCTGGCAGCCCTGCAAGAGGCTGCCAGTTTTTCTTGGGGAAGCGACCGCTTGCCCGGTATTTTCCGCATCTTCTATGATGAGAGTAGGATGGCTCTATGGCAGATTTCGTGAATAAGAAAAAAGACCCGAGCGGCGTTGCGGAAAGTCCTGTTGCGGAAGTCTTTGAAGGCCGCCACCCGTCTGAGTCGGAAAAACGCTGGGCCGAGACTACGCTGGCCAAAACGTTGGAGAAAGCGCCGGAGAAACCGATCGGCGCGGCCACCGGCATCAATCTTGATGAAAACGGCCATGCGCAGTTCACCACGATCAGCGGTCTGCCTATTCGGCGGCTTTATACCCAGGCTGATCTGCCCGAGGACTGGAATTACGAGAAGTATCTTGGCTATCCCGGCCAGGCGCCTTACACGCGCGGCATTCATTCCAGCGGCTATCGCGGACGTCTCTGGACCATGCGTCAGTTTTCCGGCTTCGCCTCGCCGGAAGAAACCAATGAGCGCTATAAGTATTTGATGGCCAGCGGCGGCGGCGGCCTGTCTGTCGCTTTCGATTTGCCCACGCTCATGGGTTATGACTCTGATCATGCGGCGAGCGAAGGCGAAGTGGGCAAATGCGGTGTGGCGATTGATTCGCTGGAAGACATGGAGATCCTGTTCAACGGAATCGACCTGGAGAAGATCACCGTCTCCATGACGATCAATTCGCCAGCGTCCATCTTGTGGGCCATGTATCTGGTGGTGGCGGAAAAGCAGGGCGCTGACTGGAAGAAAGTGTCGGGCACGCTCCAGAATGACATCCTGAAGGAATACATCGCTCAGAAGGAATACATTTATCCTCCCGCGCCATCGATGCGCCTGGTCATCGATACTTTTGAATTTGGCGCCAAATTCACTCCCAAATTCAACTCCATTTCCATCAGCGGTTACCACATTCGCGAAGCGGGCTCCACTGCGCTGCAAGAACTTGCATTCACCATCTACGACGGTGTTGAGTATGTGGAATGGGCACGCCGCCGAGGTCTGGACGTCGACGACTTTGGGCCTCGCCTCAGCTTTTTCTTCAACTCACACAGCGATTTCTT
>DASYKK010000388.1:0-4172 GCA_035995565.1 Candidatus Angelobacter sp. | reverse complement strand
AAACATTAGGGAAACCCACCTTCTTGGGGCGTATTTTCAGGTACGCAAGGCGCAAACAACAGATGTATAATTTTGGAGAGATGCCGAAGTATTCGATCGTAGTTCCCTTTCACAACGAGCAGGAGAGCGTAACCGCGCTCTATGACCGCTTGAAAGCGGTCATGGAAGCGACGGGAGACACGTTTGAACTGGTATTTGTCGACGATGGCAGTCTTGATCGCACTTATAAGCTGTTGCGCGAGATAGTGACCATTGACAGCCGCGTAGTCGTGGTCAAACTGCGACGCAATTTTGGCCAGACCTCGGCGCTGGCCGCGGGATTTGCGCACGCGCAGGGCGAATTTGTGATCGCCATGGATGGCGACCTGCAGCACGATCCTGACGACATCCCAAAATTTCTGGAAATGCTGGAACAGGGTTACGACCTGGTCAGCGGCTGGCGCAAAGAGCGTGTCGACAATTTTGTTTTGCGGCGGCTGCCGTCGCGCGTGGCCAACTGGGCCATGTCGAAATTGAGCGGCGTCCAGATTCATGATTTCGGTACTACATACAAAGCTTATCGGCGAGAGATCATTCAGCAGCTTCCGCTGTATGGCGAACTGCACCGCTTTATTCCTGCTTTGGCATCCTGGTATGGCGCGTCCATCTGCGAAATTCCGATTAAGAATATCGTGCGACCCAAGGGCAATTCGCATTACGGCATCTCCCGCACCTTCCGCGTTTTCTTTGACCTGATCACTATCCGCTTTCTGCTGAAATATATGTACCGGCCGCTGCACTTGTTTGGCACCGTAGGCATGCTCTCACTGATTGCGGGGATGGGCGTTGCCTTCTGGATGATGTTGTCCAAGCTGATCTGGCACATCAGCGTGATGGGCGAGCACGGCCCTCTGCTGATCTCAGCCGCCGTGTTGATTGTGTTTGGCGGACAGATGCTGGCGCTGGGCCTGCTGGGTGATCTTCAGGTGCGAAACTTCCAGGAACCAACTCGGCGAGTGCCATATACCGTGGCTCACGTGCTGCGATCGCAAAGCCAGGAACAAGCGGTCAACGAGTAATCCGTTTTTAAAAAAGAGAATAAAAAATGACCCCAGTTACTACCCCAACAGAATTGCGGCTGGCCAAGCGTATGGCCCGCCTGGGAACGGAAACCGCTTTTGAAACACTGGCCAAAGCCCGCGCGCTTGAGGCCCAGGGCAAGAGCATCATCCACTTGGAAATCGGCGAGCCGGATTTTGATACGCCGACCAACGTAATTGATGCCGGCATTGACGCCATCCACAAAGGCTACACGCATTACACGCCTTCGGCCGGATTGCCGGCGCTGCGCGAAACCGTGGCCGCAGAAGTAACGCGGACGCATGGCGTACCCGTAACCGCGGACGAAGTAGTGATCGTGCCGGGCGGCAAGCCGACCATCTACTTCACTTTTACCGCGCTGGTTGAAGAAGGCGATGAAGTTATTTATCCCAACCCGGGGTTTCCTATTTATGAGTCGTTGATCAACTTCACCGGCGCGAAACCGGTACCGTTACAGATGCGGGAAGAAAAAGATTTCCGCCTTGATCCGAATGAATTGGCCGACTTAATCACCGACCGCACCAAGCTGATCGTGCTCAATTCACCGCACAATCCCACGGGCAGCGTGGTCACCGAGCAGGACGTAAAAGACATCGCTGCAGCCATTGGTGATCGTGACATCATGGTGCTCTCCGACGAAATCTACAGCCGCCTGATCTTTGAAGGCCGCCATCATTCGCTGATGTCGCTGCCCGGCTGGAGAGACCGCGTGATCATGCTGGATGGCTGGTCCAAGACGTATGCCATGACCGGCTGGCGTCTGGGCTATGGCGTGATGCGCAAAGACTTGGCATTGCAGTTTGGCCGCTTGATGACCAACGTGAATTCATGCAGCGCCGGATTCACGCAGGTCGCCGGCATGGAAGCGCTCAAGGGCGACCAGGCTTCAGTGGAACATATGTGCGCACAGTTTAAGGCGCGGCGCGACAAATTCATTGCCGGCCTGAACAACATCAAAGGCTTCAGCTGCCGTCTGCCGCACGGTGCATTCTACGCCTTCCCCAACACGCAGAAGACAGGCTGGTCATCCAAGAAGCTGGCGGAAGCCTTGCTGAACCAAGCGGGGGTAGCATGTCTTTCCGGTACGGCGTTTGGCCAGCTCGGCGAAGGCTATCTGCGCTTCAGCATCGCGAATTCCATGGAGAACCTGGACGAAGCGCTCAAGCGCATTGGCGACTGGGCGACGAAAAACCTGTAGCCGCAGATTGCGCAGATAAACGCAGATCATTTTGTTCTGTCGCTCCGCTCCAAACCGCTTGAGAGCCAAGCATGGGTAGAGTTTTTTCTGCACCCGAGGCAAGCAGCTCGCCTCGCTAGTCGGGCTCGCTGCTGATTTTCTCCTGGAATCTCACCGCGAATTTCCGCGAATGAACACGAATCAAATTCCCGATTCGTAAGATTCGCGTGATTCGTGGCCAGTTTTTTGCCTTATGACCCTTCATCTGTAAAAATCAGTGGTTCGGACCAATCCATCTATGTCGAAAAATAAATTCCGAATATTTGCCACCTGCCACATCGGCGACGCAGCGGAAAACCTCCTGCGTGAGCGTGGCTATGATCTTGAGATCTATCCCGGACCGGAAGCCCCGCCCAAGAGCCTGATCGTTGAAAAGGTCGGCTCGGGCATCGATGGGCTGATCACAACTTTGCGCGATCCCATTGACGCAGAGGTATTTGAAGCGGGCAAAGGCACATTGAAGGTTGTTTCGCAGGTCGCCGTGGGCTTTGACAATATCAATCGCGCCGACGCTAACCGCTACAAGGTCCCCTTTACCAACACGGCGGAAGTTTTGAATGACGCGACGGCCGAGTTCACCTTCCTGATGATGGGTACGCTCTCACGCCGCATGTGGGACAGTGAAAAGCTGGTGCGTGACCAGAAGTGGGGCGCATGGCATCCGTTTCTTCCCTTCCTGGGCGACGAGATTTCCGGCAAGACGATTGCCGTGATTGGCACCGGGCGCATTGGCCTGGCGCTTATCAAGAAATGCACTGGCTTTGACATGAACGTGCTTTGCTACGACCCGGTTTATCAAAATCATTTGTTTGCCGCACACATGCAACAGATTATGGACTTGCGGGCAAAACTTGGCATGGTAAAAGAAAAGAACTGGATCAAATATGTTGGCCTGGAAGAAGCACTCGCGGAGGCCGAGTACGTGAGCCTGCACGTGCCGCTGGTTCGCGAAGGCAAGTCACCTACCTACCATCTGATCAATGAGCGCACGTTGAAGCTCATGCGCAAAGACGCCTACCTGATCAATGCATCACGCGGTCCGGTAGTCGACGAAAAAGCCCTGGCGAAAGCATTGAAAGAACGCTGGATCGCGGGAGCTGCATTGGATGTCTTTGAAAAGGAGCCATTGCCCCCAGACTCACCGCTGCTGGACCCGGAGATCGAAGATCGCTGCCGCCTCTTTCACCACTTTGCCAGCGCCGGGCGGATCACGCGGCTATCCACTGATCCCGACAAAGGCATGGCCGGACGTTGCATTCAAGGGCTGCTCGACGTATTGGAAGGAAACTATGGCGGCGACAGAACCCGAATGCCCTACGTGGTGAATAAGGAAGCGTGGACGGGATCGGGCGCGGACGGCGAAGGAATCTGATCTAGGTTGACCGGCCTATTGAAAAATAAAAGGACGGCATTTCTGCCGTCCTTTTTTATTTCTGGAGAGCTGCGATTAAGATGATCTGCGCTTGGCGCCTTTTACATCCAACTCATTTACAACCTGCTGTACGTTTGGAACGGTGGCAGCGAGTTTTTCAACCTGCTGGCGCTGTCCTGGCGTATCAACATCGCCTTTCAAGGTGAGCACGCCATTTTTGGCGTCAAAGCGGATGTGCTGTTTTTCCAACCGGTTCGCGATAATCACCGCCTTGAAGTCTTTCTCGATCGCGTCATCCACGTTGGAATCGATTTTCTTGGCTGCGCTCTCCACGCCTTCCGGCCGCACGCCGATTTCGACGGAAACCACATAACCGGGAGCGGCGCTCTTGGCTAGGTCCTCAGCCTTGGCTTTGTCTTCCTGGGTCTTTACGTCGCCCGTGAGTGTCACAAGCTGCTTGTCATTGTTTGTGGCCACTTTTAC
>DASYKK010000387.1:0-5101 GCA_035995565.1 Candidatus Angelobacter sp. | reverse complement strand
GGCAGAGACTGGGTGGTTGAAAGCGGACTGGAATTGCAGACCGCCGCAGAGCTGATCTATGCAAAACAAGGCCTTGGCAAGGTGCGGTGGGTGCTTGCCGTGCCGGAAGACTCGGGGTTCAAGAAGGCTGAAGATCTGGCCGGAAAAATCATCGCCACGGAGTTGGTCAACGTGACGCGCAACTTCTTTGCCTCCCGGAATGTGCCCGCAAAAGTTGAATTTTCCTGGGGCGCGACTGAGGTAAAGCCTCCCACACTGGCTGACGCGATTGTTGAGATCACCGAAACCGGCAGTTCGCTTCGCGCTAACCGCCTGCGCATTATTGAAACCGTCATGGAGTCCAATACTCAACTCATCGCCAATAAAACAGCATGGGCCAGCGATGAAAAGCGCCGCAAGATTGAAAACCTGGCGTTGATGCTTTCCGGCGCCATCTATGCCCAGGGCCGCGTCGGTCTGATGCTCAATGTCCGCAAACAGGACCTTGCCGGCGTGTTGTCCGTGCTACCGGCACTGCAGAAACCCACAATCTCGACCTTGAGCGACGGGGAGTGGGTGGCGGTGAACACAATCATCGAGGAATCCACGGCGTGGAAGATCATGCCCCAGCTCAAAGCCGCCAAAGCCGAAGGAATTGTCGAGTATCCTTTGAATAAGGTGGTGCTGTAATGCGTCCGCTGCGCGGCCGCAAAGCGGAAGCCTATGTTCACATGCTGGAACAGCGTGGGGCCGCCGACCTGGCTCGCGTAGAAAAGACGGTGGGCAGGATCGTTGCCGACGTCCGCGGGAATGGAGACCGGGCTTTGCGCCGCTACGCAGAGAAGTTCGATGGTTTGAAATTGAAGCAGACTCTTCGAGTTGCCGATGCAGAACTTGAACAGGCGTGGAGCGCAGTGTCAGAACAATTCAAGCACGCGTTGAAAATCGCGGCCGGAAATATCAGGCAGTATTGTGAATGGCAAAAGCCGCAGCAGTGGCGCAATGCCGTGGCTCCGGGGATCAACGTCGGCCAGGTAGTGCGGCCCTTGCGATCGACAGGCTGCTACGTTCCCGGTGGCCGCTATCCATTGCCCTCCACTATGCTCATGACCGTAATTCCGGCCCAGGTGGCTGGCGTTCCAGAGATCCGCGTAGTTTCTCCTCGCCCGGCACCGGAAACGCTGGCCACCGCGCATTTCCTTGGCGTGCGCGAATTTTACAGAATCGGTGGCGCGCAGGCAGTTGCCGCGCTGGCCTATGGGACAGCGACTATCGCCAAGGTTGATAAGATCGTTGGTCCGGGCAATCTGTTTGTAACAGCAGCAAAGAAGATGGTGGCTTTTGATTGCGGGATAGACTTTCTGGCTGGCCCGACTGAAGTTGTAATTGTAAGTGAACGCGGCGATCCGCGTTTCATCGCCGCCGACCTCGTCGCCCAGGCAGAGCACGACCCGGATGCGCTCGCGGTTTTCATCACGTCATCAACTTCACTGGCGGAAAAAGTTAGTAATGAAGTGAAGCTGGCAGCAGCCAATAATGAAATCGCAAAGGTTTCCCTCAAAGAAAACGGCGCAATTCTAGTGACAGAATCTCACGAGCAGGCTCTGGAATTCGCCAACCGCATTGCCGCCGAGCACATCACCGTAAGCGAAGAAGATTTGATGCATGTCAGCAGTGCGGGCTCAATCTTTATCGGTGACTATTCTCCGCAGGCGGCCGGCGACTACGCCTCCGGTCCCAACCATGTTCTGCCCACGGGCGGCGTGGCTCGCGTTCGCGGTGGACTTGGGGTCAACGATTTTGTTAAGACCATCTCGGTTCAACAATTGTCGCGTGACGGACTGGATCGCATCACTTCCGCAGTCATCACGCTGGCGGAAGCCGACGGTCTGAAGGCGCATGCAGAATCTATTCGAGTGAGGTCGGCAAATGCTTAAGGCGCGGCGGTGCGTCCGCGAGATGCGCGAATACCATTCTCCGCTCAGCGGTACCAATATCGATCTTCGTCTAGACATGAACGAGAGCACCACCGGCTGCTCACCGCGCGTTCTGGCCAAATTGAACCGCATGGACGCGCATACGCTGGCTCAGTATCCGCGTCGAGACGCCGGAGAAGAGCTGGTGGCCGATTTTCTCAGTGTTGCGCCACGGCAGCTTCTGCTCACCAATGGCGCGGACGAAGCCATTGATCTTCTCTGCCGCGCCTATCTGGAGCCGGAGAACGAAATCGTTATCGTCGTCCCAACGTTCGGCATGTACGAAGTGTTTGCCCAAATGGAGAATGCCAAGGTCATCCGAGTACAGGCGGGACCTGAGTTCAACTTTCCACTCCAGGGCGTTCTTGATGCGTTGACCGACAAAACTCGGATCGTCGTTATATGCAATCCGAATAATCCCACCGGAGTGGATGTGCCACGCGCCGACATTTTGCAAGTGATTAAGGCCGCGCCTGACGCCGCCGTCCTGCTGGACGAAGCGTACTTCGATTTTTACGGCCAGACCATGCTAGACCGGGTTGGCAAACTACCAAATCTGTTTGTCGCTCGAACGTTCTCGAAGGCTTATGGGCTGGCTGGCATGCGGCTTGGTCTGATTGCCGGCGATCAGGAACAGATGTCGGTGCTGCGCCGCATGGCTTCCCCATTCAACGTGAATGCATTTGCCATAGAGTGTCTGGCGGAGGCGCTGGCTGATCGCCAGTTTGTGGCCGACTACGTTGCCCAGGTGCTTGCCAGCCGTGAATGGGTGCGCAATGAACTTCAGCAGCTCAAATTCAAGTGCTGGCCCAGCCACGGCAATTTCATTCTCTGCCGCTTCGGAGACGAGAAAAAAACCGTTCTTGAAGCTTTGCGCGCGCGCGGAATCTCATTGCGCGACCGTCCCGACTGCGAGGGCTGCGTGCGTATCACCATCGGCAAACAGCAGGAAATGGAGCGACTGATAGCAGAATTGAAAAACGTCCTCCATCAGCCTTCAGTCGCGAAGCAGGTAACGCGATGAGAAAGGCCGCGATTCGCCGGATCACCACGGAAACCCAGATCCAGCTCGCATTGACCATTGAGGGTCGTGGCCGCTACGAAGTTTCCACTGGCATCCGCTTTCTCGATCACATGCTGGAACTCTTCGCCCGTCATGGAGCTTTTGATCTCAAGCTGAAAGCCACTGGAGACCTCGACGTTGACCAGCACCATACCGTAGAAGACGTGGGCATCGCTCTGGGTGAAGCATTCCACAGCGCGCTGGGCGATAAGCGCGGCATCATGCGCGCCGGATATTTCCTGATGCCCATGGATGAGACCCTTGGACTGGCGGCAATCGACTTCAGCGGACGCGCAGCCGCAGTGGTAAACACACAGGTAAAAACGCGGCTTGTGGGTGATCTGCAATCGGAACTGGTGGACGATTTTTTTGAAGGCTTTGCTCGCGGCGCTCGAGCTAATGTCCATCTAAAAACCGTTTACGGACGATCAAACCATCATAAGATTGAAGCTCTCTTTAAGGCTTTTGCACGCGCGTTGCGCGTCGCCTGCTCCCGCGATAAGCAGTTAGCCAAAATGCTGCCCAGCACCAAGGGCCTTCTATGATCGCGATTGTCGATTACGGCGCGGGAAATATCAGCTCCGTAAAAAAAGCGCTGGAGCATCTAGGCGCAGACCCCCAGGTGACCTCCGATCCATTGGTGATTGCCACCGCCGAGAAACTCGTCATGCCGGGAGTCGGACACTTCAGCCGCTGCCAATCATTGAATGAACACTTACGCGCGCCAGTGCTCGATGCCATCAGAAGCGGCAAACCATTTCTTGGCATCTGCGTTGGCATGCAGTGGCTATTCGCCGGCAGTACCGAAGCGCCGGAAACGCCGGGCGCCGCGCTGTTCTCCGGCGAGTGTTCGCGCTTCCCTGCCTCGGTAAAATCTCCTCATGTCGGCTGGAACCAGATTGATGTCCGGACAGGATCGTGCTTGTTCCGAGGCGTGAATAGCGGCGCATTTGTCTATTACACCCACTCTTACCGTGCGCCGGTGATGGCCGAAACTACGGCCTGCACCAGTTATGGTGGCGCTTTTTCTGCCGCCGTGGAACGGGACAATATTTTCGGCGTGCAGTTTCACCCGGAGAAATCCGCCGAAACCGGCTTGAAGATCCTGGAGAATTTCTGTGCTCTCTGACCGGCTGGCCAAGCGCGTCATCGCCTGCCTGGATGTGGATGGCGGACGCGTGGTCAAGGGCGTCCAGTTCCAGCAGTTGCGCGATGCCGGCGATCCCGCGGAGCTGGCGCTGGCGCATGCCACTGCCGGCGCCGATGAGATTGTGCTGCTCGACATCACCGCAACATCCGAAGCTCGAAAGACATTGGTCGATACCGTACGCCGCGCCGCGAAAGACCTGTTTGTGCCGTTCACCGTTGGCGGCGGCATTCGCACGCTGGAGGATGCAGCCAAGGTTTTTGATGCCGGTGCAGACAAGGTCAGCATCAACTCTGCGGCGCTTGCCAATCCGGGGCTTATCGGCGAGATCGCCGGACGATTTGGATCGCAAGCGGTGATTGTCGCCATTGATGCACGACGCGGAACCGGTACAGCAGACACCGCCGAAGTCTTTGTCTCAGGCGGGCGTACTGCTACCGGCAAGAAGGCACTGGTATGGGCGCGTGAAGCGGAAGACCGTGGCGCGGGCGAAATACTTCTGACTTCGATGGACCGCGACGGCACTGGCACCGGCTTTGACTGTGAGCTTACATCGGCTGTCGCTTCATCTGTTTCGATTCCTGTCATCGCCTCTGGAGGCGCAGGCGACGCCCAGCATTTTGTTGAAGTTTTTACCACTGGCCAGGCTGATGCCGCGCTCGCTGCTTCTATTTTTCATTTCGGGACACATGCCGTCGCCGAGCTCAAGCAGACACTTCTCAGCGCAGGCATTCCCGTGAGGTGGCCGTGCTGATACCTTCCATTGATCTTATGGGCGGCAAGATTGTTCAGTTAGTCCAAGGGGATAAGAAGGCGCTGGAATTCGACGACTTTGAATATTGGATTGAGCGATTCTCCAGCTTTCCTCTGGTCCAGCTCATTGACCTGGACGCAGCCATGAATCGGGGCGGCAATCGCGAGTTGATCGCCATGGTT
>DASYKK010000386.1:0-5281 GCA_035995565.1 Candidatus Angelobacter sp. | reverse complement strand
TTGGGTCCTTTGAGTTTGTGAATCTCATCGTTCGAGCCAACGGTGACGATCTTGCCAGCCGTGATGGCCAGAGCCTGTGCAGATCGTCGGGAGATATTGCTCGTGAATGGAGGCAAGGTGCCATTTCTAGTAATGGCAGTCGCGTCGCCGACGCCCGTGTAGATATCACCATTGATAAAAATCACATCGGCGGGAGATTGCGATTGCTGCGAAGAAGCGTAACTTCCCATTGTGAACACCATCAGAACAGACAACAGAATTTTCATTCATGCACTCCGGTTAAAGCCAATAAAACCAGCAGAATCCGTTTCAGTCCCAGGTCGCGATTGCTGCAATCAAACCATTCGCGCAGCGTGTGCGCGCCGCCACCGTCGCCGCCCGCGCCGATTGTGGTCGATTCAATTCCAAGCGAAAGAGGAACGTTGGCGTCAGTGGAAGCCAGCCGGGGGAATGATTCAATCCGCAAATGCTTGTCTGCGGCGCGAACGATCTGGAGGATGCGCGCATTGGCAGGCACTTCTGCTGCGGGACGGTCGCCAATGCTCTCAATAGCCAGTGTGACCTTGAGTTCGCCCGAGCGATGCGAAAGGGGAGCTTCTCTCCAGGCTTCAGCCACGCACTCGCGCAGACGGTCTTCCAGCTTTTGCAGTTCTTCCATGGAGGCTGAACGCAGATCTACGCGCGCGGTTGCCGACTCGGGGATGGAGTTGACCGATGTCCCGCCCGAAACCACGCCCACATTAAATGTGGTGCGCGGCAACTCAGGCGCTTGCACCTCGCTGAACTTGGCCAGGGCCCGTGAAAGAAGAACAATTGGATTGGGCACGCCAAAGTCGCTCCAGGAGTGCCCTCCCGGGCCGCGAAAGGTGATCTCAAAGCGGCGGCTTCCCAGGGCCTGATTCACATAGGTGTCTGTGCCTGCCCCATCGATCACCAGCAGGGAACTGATAGCTTCACGCCATGGCGAAGCGGAAAACAGATGCCGCATGCCGCGAAGATTGCCTTCGCCCTCTTCTCCCACGTTGCCGATGAAAAGGATATTTGTTGCAGGTTTGAGCTGGGTCCGCTTCAGTGCATTGGCGATCGCCAGAAGAGCCGTTACGCCCGCCGCATTGTCACTAATGCCGGGCCCATAGAGCCTATTGCCTTCTTCACGCGCTTGGAGCGCCGTACCTTGAGGAAACACCGTATCAAGGTGCGCGCTGATGCCGATGAGTGGCGCATCGGGCGTGCTGTGCAGCAGCCCGAGGACGTTCCCCAGTTCGTCGACCTGAACACTTTGCAGACCGAGCGCGGTAAATCTCTGGCGCAACCATTCGCTGCGCGCAGCCTCGCCAAAGGGAGGCGCCGGGATCTCTGTAAGCTCGCGCTGCCACCGGCGAAACTCCATTTCCTGCTTGTGGAGATAGGAAAAAGCTGCGTGCACGTCCCGCATTTCCGCGATGCGAGCGATTTCGCGTTGTGCGGAAGTCCGGGAGCTGTCAATGGGTGGGCGGGTGGCCATCTGTCACGAATAACTATATAACCCCGACGCGTGAACGCGCGAAACTGGCACGAACGGCGGCGGGCTTCCCCTTATCTCTTAATAGTTCAGCAGGCTGTCCGGTTGTGGTGGGGGTATAAACGCGGAGTGGGGTGAAGCAGCAGCCATGAGCTGCCAAGAAGAAAGCGGCCGGAACCGGCCGCTTTTATCCAAATTTATCAGAAAGCTATTTCGGGGCCGGAGTCGTCGTTTCTGTGGTCTTCTTGCTTTTCTTGCTGGTCTTTTTGTGAGCATGACCACCCTTGGTTTTTGTCTTGGTCGTGGTGGTGGTGGTCGAGTCAGTCTTGCTGGCGGTGCCCGTGCCGGCCGCTTGCGCAAACGAGAGAGTAGCCCCGAGCAGCATGGCGAACGCGATCGTAAGTAGCTTCTTCATTCAGTCTCCTTCAGAGGTGTCGGTTTTTTGGAATCGGTCAATCCTGTAAAGAATTGTTAGGCAACATTTTAAGCAGAGTAGCTGGAAAATGAAAGCTCCGTTTTAGGCCTAAAAAAAGCGGCCTGCATCAGGCCGCTTGCGTAAGGACGGACAGCAATTTATTTGGGTGTTGGGCTGGCTGCTGGTGCGGCGGTCGTATCGGCGCCGGCATTCTTTTTGTTCTTCTTGCCTTTTTTCCCATGGTGATGATGTTTCTTGGTGGAGGTTGATGTGCTGGGCTTGCTGGTGTCGCCCGCTGGCGGATTCTGAGTCGCCTGGCCAAAGCTCAGGGCGCTGCCAAGTACCAGAGTGCACGCGATTGCAAATAGCTGCTTCATTCTTTCTCCTTTAAAGGGAAGTTCAAAGTGTTACTACAAGAAACCCGCGCCGCGGAAAATAGTTGCGTCCTGCTCTGGCCAGCACTCGCCTGTAATCAGGCTAGGTATCGACCGAAACCTTCTGGCAGCACGCGAGAATTTCCTCCTCCGTAAGGCAGCGGTCTGAAGCTTTAGCCCGCTGAAAAACGCGGTCTACCAGCTCTTCAGAAACGGTCATGCCTCTACGCTCCAGCCAGAAGATTACATTCGATTTGCCTGACATCGGGCCAATCTCAATGATCTGTTCCAGGCCGAAGTAGTGTGAGGGTACACCGGAGTAGACGGAATTAGCCAGCTCAATATCGCCTTTGCGGAATGCCTTTATGACAGCGGCGGCATGTACTCCCGTCGCTGTACGAAAGGCATCTTCTCCCATGACCGGGTAGTTGCGCGGGATGGGAACACCAGTGGATTGCGACACCGTAATGCAATATTCCTTCAGCTTTGTCAGGTCCTGCTCCGCCCATGGCGAAACGTTCATCAGTTTCAAATTGACCAGCATCTGGTCGATCTGGGTATTGCCCACCCGTTCGCCGATGCCGAGCGCCGTACCATGAACGCAGTCTGCTCCTGCGGCCAGGGCGGCAAGAGAATTGGCGACCGCCA
Organism: Candidatus Angelobacter sp.; assembly: GCA_035995565.1. Classification (GTDB taxonomy): domain Bacteria; phylum Acidobacteriota; class Terriglobia; order Terriglobales; family Acidobacteriaceae; genus Angelobacter. Next base: position 2,343 of record DASYKK010000386.1, on the reverse strand, counting down.
GTCCACGATCGGAATGGCCGTGCCAATCCACCCGAATCTTCTGTCCGGAAGGCTTCACGACCTCGCCGAGGACAAAATGGAGCAGCGCCTGCACGCCACTGGGCGTGGAGTGGCCAACCGTGTCACAAATCACGATAGCGGTAGCGCCGGTGTTAATTGCCGTTGAGTAAAGTCGCTTCACCGTCTCCGGATCGCAACGCGAAGTGTCTTCGGTTACGTACATCACTTCCAGCCCCAGAGACTTGGCATACGTCACTGCGTTTTCAGTGGTGCGCTGCAAAAAGTCGTCAGTCCAGTTTTCAGTAAAGCGGCGGATAGGGCTGGAACCTAGAAAGCATGCGACTTCAATCGCGATTCCGGCCCGCTGCGAGATTTCCGCCACCGGACGGATGTCATTCTCATGGGTGCGAGCGGCGCAGTTGGGCTTGATTTTCATCCGACAGGTAGCGATTTCCCGGGCCAACAGCTCCACGTCCGCCACTGCGCGCGGACCGGCGCCAGGCAAGCCGATATCGGCAAAGTCAATGCCCAGCTCTTCCATTAAATGCAGGATCTTGATTTTTTCTTCGATTGGCGGATCTTTCACTGAAGGCGACTGGAGGCCGTCGCGCAGGGACTCATCGTCCAGCATGACCCGCTGTTTGGGTGCGAATTCAGTTCCGGGTAGCGAGTTCCAGTCGTAAATCAAATGAGAGTGTTTCAACATTACTTTGTAAAGCTCCACTGGCTCATCACCGATTTTACGCTTAAAGCAAGCGACGACGGAGATAGGATTTTGTGCTTTTCACCCCTCCACGGAGGCGGTTTATTAATTTGTTTGCAAATAGGAGCTCGATAAATCCGCCCATCTGTTGCGCGAAGGCAGAGCCATATCCGTACCACCAGAGCTTTTTCATGCGCGGCAGGCGATCTGAATCCACGTATTTGGGCCAGACCATTTCTTCCAGCCCAAACCTGCCGTGCGTGCGGCCGATTCCGCTGGCTTTCACTCCGCCGTGGGGCGCCTCGCTGATGCCGAAGCAGGCCACCACATCATTCACCATCACGGTGCCGGCATCAATGCGCCGGGCCAGCGCTTCACCGCGATTGCGGTTGCTGGTAAAGATGCTGGCCGCCAGCCCGAATTCGGAGTCATTGGCCAGGGCGACTGCTTCGTCTTCTGCCTTGAAGCTGCACACAGGCAGCACGGGCCCGAAAGTTTCTTCACGCATGATGGTCATGGAATGATCCACGTCGGCCAGAATGGTGGGCGCAAAAAAGTTTGGGCCCAGGTTGGATAAAGGTTTGCCTCCGGCTAGCAGGCGCGCGCCGCGAGCAACAGCCTCGTCTACATGCGTTTGGACTGTGCGCAGCTGGCGTTCATGAATCATCGGGCCGACGTCACTATTTGGATCTGTGCCGGGGCCGACGCGAAGCTTTCCCGTCTTGGCCACACACGCTTCCAGAAATTTCGGGTAGATTTCTTCATGCACGTAACATCTTTCCACGGAAAGGCAGGTTTGTCCGGCATTCATGAATGCGCCCCAGACTGCCGCGCTCGATGCGACATCAATGTCGGCATCTTCCAGCACGATCATCGGATCTTTTCCGCCCAGCTCAAGCACCACCGGCAGCAGCCGCGCTGCTGCGGCCGTTGCCACGCGTTTGCCTGTAGCTACGCTTCCGGTAAAAACAACTTTCTGGATCTTCGCTGAAAGCAGCGCCGCTCCGGCGCCGCCATCTCCAGTGGTGACCTGGAGCAAGTCTGGGTCGAGACCTGCGGCGCGCAATAATTTTTCCAGTTCCAGCGAAGAAAATGGTGTGAACTCCGATGGCTTCAACACCACCGCATTACCAGTGGCCAAAGCGGTAAGCGTCTGCACCGACGGCAGGCTGAAAGGATAGTTCCACGGACTGATGATGCCGATCACTCCGTAGGGTTGGCGCAAAAGCTGGCCGCTCTTGAGCTTCATGATGGGATTGCCGTGCGCTACCGGCTCAGGCCGCAGGAATGCGGGCACATGGTTCGCGAGATATTTAACCGTGTCGAGAACCACAAGGATTTCCGTGGAGAGCGCTTCGGCCTGGGGCTTTCCGGCTTCGCGGCTGATGGTGGCGGCGACAGCTTCTTTCTGGTCGCATAGAAGCTGGCCAAAACGAGTGAGAATGCGCAGGCGGTCTCGCACGGGCGTGGCAGCCCAGCGAATCTGAGCTGCACTTGCCTTGGCCACCGCTTCTGCGATCTGAGCAGATGTAAGATTCGGAAGCGTGCCGATGATCTCCTGCGTCGCGGGATTACGAACGGAAAACTGTGTGCCGAGTTGAGCGTTTGATTGAACTGCGGCAATTTCGGGTTGGGGGACG
>DASYKK010000385.1:0-37006 GCA_035995565.1 Candidatus Angelobacter sp. | reverse complement strand
CGCACCAGATATATCAGGATCAGTGAGAGAGGCAGAAGCAGCAGAAGCAAATCAAGCAGCTGTTTCATGCTCCTAAAAAACCAGATTCTCTTTCGACAGCTTCAACCCATCCAGATTTCCCAGCACGGTCACGGCAACTTTGTCGGGATGGAAAAGAGCATTCGCCATTTCGCACACTTCTTCGCCTGTCACCGACTCAATCTGATCGATCGTTTCGTCCAGGCTGAAGAAACGTTCAAAATACATTTCCTGGCGAGCCAGGTTGGACATGCGCGACGTGCTCGATTCCAGACTCAGCATCAGGCCGCCCTTCAGCTGATCTTTGGCGCGACGTAACTCGTCGGCTGCGATGGGCGCCGACTTCAACTCCTGAAATTCAGCCAGAACGTGGTCCACTACCTTCCGCACTGATTCCACTGACGTGCCGGCGTAAATAGCCATGCACCCGGTGTCGCGGTAAGGATTCAAATCACTGTAAATCGAGTAAACCAAGCCCTGCTCTTCGCGGATCTTCTGAAAGAGTCGCGAACTCATGCCGCCACCCAGGACCGTATTCAGCACATAAGAGACGTAGCGCTTTTCGTCAGAGATGGGATGTGACGGCACGCCCAGGCAGAGCTGTACCTGCTCCAGAGACTTCTTGTTCCGGGTAATTACCCCCGGTGTTACGGCCGGCGCCGGCAAATGGAAGCCGTTGGGTACGCGGTCCAGCCCGGAAAAGCGCTCTTTGATCAGCTGTACAAAGGCGTGATGGTTCAGATTGCCTGCCGCCGAAATAATCATGTTATTTGGCGAGAAGCGCTGGCGATAAAAGTTAAAGACCTTCTCCTGCTCAAATGAGCGGACAGTTTCCTTGGTCCCCAGGATCGGCTTGCCCAAAGGGTGATCCTTCCAGAAATTCTGGGTGAAAATCTCATGCACCAGATAATCCGGATTATCTTCATCCATCTTAATCTCTTCGAGGATTACGCCCTTCTCTCGGATAATGTCCTTGGGATCGAAGGTTGGATTGAGTACTAAGTCGCTTAGAATGTCGATGGCAATTGGCAAGTGCTCATCCAGGACTTTAATATTGAAGCAGATGGTCTCTTTGCCGGTGAAGGCGTCCATATTGCCGCCAATGGAATCCACCTGGCGGGCAATGTCACGCGCCGTGCGCGTCTTGGTCCCTTTAAAGACCATGTGTTCGGTGAAATGTGAAATGCCATTCAGTTCAGGCGATTCATCGCGCGAACCAGTCTTCATCCAAATTCCAATGGCAATGGAACGGATGTGGGCCATCTCTTCACTCAGCACGATTAAACCGTTAGGAAGAACTTCGCGTTGAATGTTTCTGGGCTCGGTCAAAGGGGGTCGGGTTAATACTGCGGTTTCCATCTGTGATTCACATTTGATTCTTACACACTGGAATTGGTCGCAAGGGTAATTATATGTTCATATAAATCAACAACTTAAGTAGACCTTAGTCGATTACGATGCTTTTTGGCCCCTGGCGTGTAAAATTTAAGGTGTAGCTGACTTCCCCATGCCTGATGCTCTCCAAGACGGCCTTCTAGGCCTTGATTATCAAGAGCTTAGCGGTATTGCACAAAAACATGGGCAGCCCGAATTTAGGGCGCGCCAGCTTTTTGACGCCCTTTACCCTCAACGGCTCGCCGCGCTCGACTGCGTTACTACCTTGCCGAAGCCATTCCGTGCGGCCCTGCAACAAGAAGGTCTCGACATTCGCCATCCGCGCGTTGAGAGAAGTTTTCAATCGGTTGACGGCACCATCCGTTACCTCATCGCCATGGCCGACGGAGAAACTGTAGAGACTGTCTGGATGCCCGAAGGCGATGATGGCGAAACTGGCGATGGCACTGAAGCCGGCGACTCCGAGTGGCATCGCGCAACCATCTGTGTTTCCAGCCAGGTAGGTTGCGCCGTGAACTGCCAGTTCTGTCTCACCGCATTGCTGGGCGTAAAACGCAACCTGAACGCCGGAGAAATCGTGGGCCAGGTCATCGCCGTGCTGAATGACCGGCAGGTTGATATGGAGCGCCAGCGCGTCAACATCGTTTTTATGGGCATGGGCGAACCCTTTCTGAACTATCCGCATTTCATGAAGGCCGTGCGGCTGCTGGTGGAAGGTGTGGGCTTTCCGGAATCGCGTATGACGGTCTCAACTTCCGGCATTATTCCGCGCATCCATGATTTTGGCGCCGAGCCAGTTCGGCCCAAACTGGCGATTTCGCTGAATGCGTCAAACGACCAGGTCCGCAGCAGCATCATGCCTATCAACAAGAAGTGGAACCTGGAAATGCTGATGCAGGCCGCGCGAGACTTCCCTCTCCGCAACCGCGAACGCATCACGTTTGAATATGTTCTGCTCGACGGCGTGAATGACAGCGCTGCTAACGCCCGCGAAGTGATCGAGCTGCTGCGCGGCATCCGCTGCAAAGTGAATCTCATCGCGCTCAATCCCGGGCCGGGCATCCAGTTCGGCACGCCGACGGAACAGAGCGTTCAAGTTTTCAAAGATCTGCTGGCCAAAGCGGGTATTCCGGCGTTTGTGCGTCGTCCCCGCGGGCGGGACATTTACGCCGCGTGCGGGCAGTTGAAGAGGACAGTGGCCTGATCATCGCCGGGCGTAAAAGTAATAATCCGCGGAATAACTGCTCTTAAACTCTACTTCCCCGCTCTGCTGCGTGCATTCTGATGCAGCCGCAAGCCCGCCCACGGTATTCACCCGCTGGATCGACGTCACACCGCTCAGCGCGCCGTTTCCAGAATTCGCGGTCACGGTCACCAGTAGCCACGGGATCGCCTTCGGATCAGGCGCATCGACTTTGGCTGCCATCTTGCCCGTAATCTGGCTGCCGTCGTTGAGCTGCCATGTAGGACCGCCAAAATGCTTGCCGATCAACTTTCCCTGCTCGTCGAATAGCTCAGCTTCCGGGGCTTTCAGCGTCCACGCCGGCTGGCCTTCAGTGTTGTTCCGGCAGACATATATCTGGAAACCCGTGGCGCGCGCCATGAACACAAGCTTTTCACCCGCAGGGGCTTGAATGGGATCGGGAACGGTTGGCTTTTGCACGGCGAAATTCTATCAGGCGCCACCTTGCCGCTCCGACAACAAAATGCCGACAAAGTCGCACCCAGACCCTCGCAATCCAGCAGCTCCGCCTGCGGCGCAAACGCGAATTCCGCGTCTGAACATTCTGCATCCTAATTTGTGTGCAGCCAGCCTCAACGCCCGGTTGCGTCTGGCGAAGCACGGTATTCCGGCCCCAGGAGTTCCACCGTGACTCACAGAATCCTTCTCTTCCTTGCTGTTCTACTGGTTATCTTCGCCACCGCTAACTTGATTGCTCAGGACCTGCCTGACGTTTCCAGCGTGAAAGATCTTCCCTCTACTACAACACCTTCACCCAGGTATCAGCGGCTGCATCCGCTTTCTATTCATTCCCTGCCGAATTTTCTGAACACTGACGTATCGGCTGCGCTGGCTCCTAACGCGCAAGCAACGCCTTTTGCGCTGGCCAATGTGATTTCTGTGCCCAACTTCCAGGGATCATTCCCCAGTCGGGGCAAGACATGGCCATTTACCATGATGGGCGCAGCACCCACGAGCGGAGCCACGGTTAACATTCCGACGCATATCGTCGCGGTATCACTGAGGCTGCAAAACGCCAATCTGGCGACGTTCACCACGGTTCCGGTGGGCGCATTTCAAACACCTACTCTCAATTCACCCAACTTCCAGGCGGCCAACTATTCCAGCGGTGCGGGGATACAATTTGCCGACGCGGTGCAACGCGCAGAATTCTTCCACCTCATGAAGCCGACCTGGCACACTGCGCTGCGACCCGCGGCGATCGTTCACACTCTCACCCTCAACGTTCCCCGGTTTACGCCCATCACTCTGAATGGCAAAAAAACGCAGGTGCGAACGTACTTCACCAGCAAAGCCTCCGACGGCCGCACTGTGGTCTTCCTTCTGGATCAGTTCTTTAACCAGCAGATTTCCAATATCGTAGTGAACGAAATCAACGCCGGACGTTTTAACACCAACGCCGTCAACGTGGCGCTTTTCCCAAACACGTTCCTTTATTCGGTGAACAGTTCCGGCGGCATGGGAGCCTGCTGCATCCTGGGCTTCCATACCTACTTCACCGACAATGGCACGCCGAAAGAGTCACGCTGGATGTTTGCCTTTGCCAGTTGGATTTCGCCGGGTGTTTTCAGCGGCGGATTCCAGGACGTAACCGCCCTTAGCCACGAACTCTCTGAGATCTTCAATGATCCTTTCGTCGACAACCTGGTTCCGGCCTGGCAATTCCCCAATCAGCCTGGCACCTGCCAGAATGACCTTGAGGTTGGAGACCCGGTAGAGGTGCTGACCAACGCTGTTTTCCCTGTACACGTTTCCGGATTTACCTATCATCCCCAGACCGAGGCGCTGCTGCAGTGGTTTGAACAGAAATCGCCTTCCACCGCTCTCAATCACGCGTTCAGTTATCCAAACACCAGTGCCCTGACCAAGCCGGCAACGCCCTTTGGACCGTTGACGTGCCAGTAGGGATGTAAATGCCTTTGCTACCGCTCCTTTTCTGCCGCCCACTGCGTGATCAATCGTAATGGGCGGCGCAGAGCCTTGGCGGCAATGAAAATGGGGACGGAACGCTGAAGCCGGGTGTCCTGCGCGCGATACACCTCGCCCATGCCTCCTGCACCCAGAGGGCTCTGTATCTCATACGGCCCGAGTTTTGCGCCCGGTTTGAGTTCCATCGACTAGCGACTATACGGCTGGGTCGGAGGTGGCGCATGGCGCTTTCATCGTCGATGCCGGCTGGCCCTCAGTGTCGGGCCGGCAGATGTAAATCTGGAAACCGTGGCGCGCGCCATGAAAACAAGTTCTTCACCCGCAGGGGCTGAATCGGAGGGATTCTAGCCGGCTCGTGTTGCTTGCACTTCTTGCAGAAGCGCAATTTCAAGTCGATTTCGCCCCTCGATATCACATTCGTCCCAGGGAATATTCATGCACCAGAGATCGCGTGGATGCACCTCGCACGGCCTGCTCGACATTGAGCTACCTTCCAGTTGTTCCAGCCACATATCCACTTTGGTCTAGAAGCTGCTGCTCATTAAGGGCACTCCACTCCTCAATCGTAGCTGCGGGGTGATTTTTTATGTAGCTCTCCACAATGTGAAACCCAATAGTGTAACCGGCGAGCTTCGGCACACCCTCTCTGCCAAACAGGAACTTATCGTTCGCGCGAAAGTCGGTGGATGCCAACTCTGGTTTCATTTTCTGCCAGACGGAGGCCTCCTGAACGGGCGCCAAGGTGTTGGCCCACGTCGCTGTCTGTTTTGGAAATACTGTATGGGCAAAGACATCTGCCTTGCCCTCAAAAAGTATGCCATGGAGCAGGGGCCAACTTGGTTGGTCCGCATAATGCTTCCAAGTCCAGGCACTATGGTGGTATTCGTGCGTCACGGTATATGGCAGCCATTCCTGCCAGTCCGCAGTGGGCGCGACCTGTAGCAAGATCTTTCCTGCGCCAAAGGTGTAGCCTGCCGTGCCGTGCAAGTCCGTGCGAATATAGGCGGCATCGGGGTCCGCAGCCAGCACATAGACGGTGGTATCCGGTCCGGGCAACAACCTGGCCGATTTACGCAGCGCCGCTTCAATCCTGCCGAAGAAATGCGCGCGCCGCAGGGCCGCGAGTTCGCGCGCCAGTGCGCCAAGGTTTGCAATGGGGCGGGTCAGATTGTACTTGCCGTACTCATAGTATTCACCGCCTTCGCCGCATGCCTTCAGGACGGGCCCATAGACGTATTTCGCATACAACGCAGCATATTCCGTCGCGGGCCTGTTTCGCGCCGCGTCCAGGTATTGCTGCAGATAGTGGTCGGTATTGAGAATCGTCACGTGCTGGCCGGCAGAGATTTGCGCCGTTTTGGAAACACCATCTTGTTCCGCCAGAACAACGCCTGCGAGCGTCAACACCAGAGCGAAAGCCAGTCCGCTTCTTGTGGCAAATCTTTTCACTCGTTGTTTCGCCCCTTTCGGCGTAATTGCTACAGGGGTTTGGACTGGAAAATAGCGCCGAAGTTAGGCATCTATTGAGCACCACAAAATATAGCGACAACGAAAAGGCTCAGCCTGTTTCCACGCGCGTTGGACAAAGGACAAAGCAACGGCGCTCCGCTGTGCTGCGCGCTGGCCTGCGGCGCAAGGAAGAATTTCTTTTGTGTCCTAACTTGCCCTGCTCGTCGAATAACTCGGCCCCGGCACTTTCAACGCCCATGACGGCTTGCCGTCAGCGTCGGGCCGGCAGACATAGATCTGGTAGCCAGTGGCTCGCGCCATCAGGATGAGTTCTTCACCCGCATGGGCCTGAATAGAATCGGGAACCGTCGGTTTTTGCACGCAGGGATTTAGCAGGCGTGTCCTTGTCGCCGGTAACAACGCCGAAGAATCGCGTTGCGGGTGAGTGGGCGTGGGTCACATGAAAAGACGGTAATCGTAAGATGTTGATCCAAACCGCTCGAGTAGCGCCCCAATACGCGCAATCTGCCTCGATGATTCAACGGTCGCTGGAACCTTGGTATATAGGTCGAAACTGTTCCAGTTCATTTTTGAAAGGCCGAGAATCTCGTCACCGACCATGGTCAAATCGGAGCGGCCAGAATGCCGACGAATCACAAGAGGTGCTGGAATGCGGCGTTTTCCCTGATAGTACTTGAACCGCGGATCAATGGCGCGCGAAACGCCGTGCACCCACAAAAGGGCTGAATCACGATCGAGTTTCAAGAGAGTCCCGCGTTTTACAGGAAAACCGTCTTCTTTGAATGTTCCATTCGTTTGCGGGATCGAAGATAGATACCTCAATGCGTCATCTACGTGGATTTCCAGCAGATCGATCTCTTTAACACCGCTTAAACCGTCCTGTAGCCCTTTCCTTTCGTCATTAAGGAATGGTGTTAGCTTGTGAATGACGACACGATTTGGAAGCTTGAAACGAGACTCCCAAAAGAGTTGTCGAATAGTCTCTCCCACACGGCGGGCATCGTCATACGACATGAAAGCGTTTCGCCGTCCGCGAAAAATCGGATTTTCTATCTTGCTTAGTCGGAACTGAAGTCCCTGTCCTTGAGCGTTGTAGAGGTGACTGCAACCCAGGATGACGTGCTTGCCTTTCTCTGCCTTGCGATCGAGACTAATACCAAGTCCGACAAAAGCCGAATCGCTATCTAGCGACGAGAGAACCCAAGGCGTCCGCATACTCTTTACATACAGAGCAAGCGACAACCACCACCGTATTCGGCATTGCAGCGAGTTGTCCAAAGTATCCTCTTCAAGGAATTGTGTGGCAATGCCCTGTGGGACACAGAATGCCTTTACAAAATTGTGAAGATCAAACCGCTCTGAGTCGGTCTCAAATGTTCGCCACCTAGCCCATCTTGTGGGTATGAAAATAATCGTGACATTTGGAAGTGCTGCGGCCTTCAGAGCATTCAAGCATGTTGTGATGTTGTGACTGAGTTGGAGCGCGCCTTTTTGTGCATCCAGATTTGGATCTATATCAGGACATGTTACCCACAAATTCTCGCCTGGAGTGGGTAACTGTAAGCCGCTAGCAAAGGCGCTTTGAAAACCACTGAACCGAAGCAGATAGTCCTTTTCGTTGTTGCCGGGATCGATCGATTGATGAAGTCGCTGGAGATAATCGCTTAGCTTCTTTGACTCTCTTGTAGGACAGATGACGGCGATTTGAATTGGTGACGTGATCTTGCGAGCGGTTAGAGCATAATCGAACGGGCGATTCCGAACGATGCCCCGCACCGGATGCGGGTCACAGACCATGGCCGTCCCTGTGCTATTCGAAAACACCAGACCCGGTTCGTTTAGTTCAACAGCCGCATGAGTGATGGCCGGTTTGAGTCTGTCTCTAACCTGGATTTGTCGGCGCTTGTCAGGACTCATGATCTTTGCAAGTAGCGGAGCGCGTTTCACATGAAACCTAAAAGGAGAACCACATTTCTCTGGAAATTCGAATGGTTCATCACTAAAAAGGCGTGTGCGCCAACCCTCTAATGCCTGATTGAATTTGTTGTTATGTTGCCAGCCTAAAATTGCCATCTTCAGGTTCCGCTCAACTTCTTCCGGAACGTCCTCGCCGATAGGGCTCTCAATGCGCACGGTAGGTTTAAGGATGACATAGCTCTTACCCCCCACTCTCCGAAGGAAAACGAGAACAGCGTTATGGACGAGGTATTCCTTTCCGCCTGCTTTGCGACGTTCAGCGGGCATAATGTCCCAAAGCATTTCTCTGCCATCGCTATTTACGCCCGCTCGTGCAGCCATGGCTAGAACAAGTGCCTTTCGAATAAGAGAGGTGAGTGCACCATCTTCTTTACGAAGATCAATGTCATTTATTGGTACTCGTTCGATCTTATCGGCAATACGCCCACTGAAAGCTGCACGGATATCGTCAATTGTTCCGAATGCATATGCCTTTTTGAACGGAACCGCCACAAGGCGCCTTCCTCTTGTGCAAGCATCGAAATATTCCCACACTTTTTCGGTCGGCCATTTCACTAAATCAAATTCGTAAACTTCCCCGGGCGGCGTTAGAGGGAATGCATTGCTTTTGATGATGCCGCAGGTGGGGAGTTCTGCAAGTGTGAAATTTATGCGTTCTTCGGTCGGCGTAGGAGCCTCGGCCATAATGAGTTGGCGCGCCTCTTCCCCGGAGTCGCCCTTCAGACAATGCAGAGTCATACGAAGCATCAAATCATCAAAGCCGGCAGACTGAACGTAATAGGCAGCTCGCCGATTTGCTCGTGCGGTATCGAGTAGCCTCCTCACAGGACTTGATATTTCAGCGTCACCAAAACCGCACCAATATAAGACCCCTGTCCCGGGCCTGCTGTAACTTTCTTGCAACGCGGCAATTAGTGATGCGTCCCGCCCGCTGTAACCGACGACGACCAAAGGAACGTCTCGCAACTGATCAATCAATTGACCACGCAGAAGCTTCTCCTGCTCCTGTAACTCCTCGGTTGTGTTTTTCAATTGGTCGTAACGATAATCGCCGTGGATGGAAATACAGACCAGTTCATTTCTCTTGGGCTTTCTGACGAAGCGCTCTTGGCAATCTATACCAATTTCAATCGCTGTAAGCAATTTGGAGTTAGCAGCTGCTTTAGCGGTCAGCCCGTCAAAATTCGGAGTCCAAACAGATTGAATGATTCCGGCTTCCGCAAGCTTGATGAGGAGGCGATAGCCTGTGTGTGGAAGGGCTTGTATTACTCTTTCTTGGAAAAATGCCCGGCGGTCCTCGGCGATTGGATAGCACTCTTGTATAAAGATGCCATACTCTTGGGGGCTACCATTCGGCGGATACACGCGCTGTACATCGAGCCATTGCTGGATCTTGCCGCGAACAGACGGCAGCGACAATTCTGCAAACTGGGCCTCAAGCCCTGCGTTCCTAGTAAGGAACAACGAACGTTTCCACTCCCAAATGCAGCTTTCCGCAGAAGGAACACCAGAGCTAATGGACGCTCCAGCTCCAAGCAACAAAGCGTGAGGGGTGGATTTGTTAATACCAACCGAACGGATAAAAGCATCAAGCCCTAAGATTAAATCGTCCGCCATGATTCCTAACTGTGGCATGAAGAGGTGGTCGCAAGCTCTAAGCCACTCCAGAGACTAGGATATCTGATTTTCGCTCACGATAGCGAATAAAACACGACACCTGAAAAATTGAGTTATCTTGAGGGCCTGCTGATAGGGACTAGTTAATCTTTTCGGAGCATCAACGCAGCCTATTTAATTCTCCAAATTGTGCACAGCGCTATTTTGAAGATGTAGGAGGAACTCCCTACATCCGCGTGGCAAGGGAGGCGATGTCGGGATGCTTCGACTCGTCCTCAGTCGCAAGCTCCTTCGGACTCGCTCAGCATGACAGGGGTAGAGAATGATCTTTCGCAGCCATGAATGGCCGCTCTTCCACCAACACAGCCGGGGGCGGCTGTGCCACACGATCCTCCCGAACCCCGAAATAAAGCTGTTCGGAAAATTGATTGCAAAAATCTGAATGGTTTCTGGGTGTTGGTTTGTCAAGATGTACTATTTTCCGAGCGGGCATCGCCCGAAAATCCTATTGACTGCCGTATTATTTTCACCGATACTCCGCAGTGAAAGACCGAGAGCGGCATCGGCGGGAAAGCTTGAAACGCCCGGAAAGGCCAGCAACCCTGCAGTCTGTGGGCTATCGTAGGGTCCACAGTTACCGCGGCCTCATGTGGTTTGAAAACAGCCCCTTAACTTGCGGGCCGAAGTGTGTTCAAACCCTTCCCATATCTCAGAAAAGGCAAAATCATTAACCGCAAAGGGCGCCCATTCGACTCCCCTTTCGCAAGCTCAGGGTCGCTCAGGGCAGGCTACGGAACGCAAATTGCTGAAGTCTACGCCAATCGCTATCCATCCACGCGAAAAGCGCGCGCGGACGGAGCCCGTTGGGATGACTTCTGCCCATTCACGCTTTCATCACCGGCAAGAGTGCCGGCGCCACAAAATCAGACCTTTCTCCGGAGAAAAAACATGAGTAAAGAAGAGGTAATTGCAGCCGTTTTGAGGTGCGCGACGAATCTGGGGCGCGTACCGACACGTGAGGAATTGATGACCCACGGTGGAGTAAGCCGCCGCGATTTGAGCAGGAACTTTGGGACGCTTCAACAAGCTTTGCGCGAATGCAAGCTGGAAAGATCGTCGGGCAACAAGAAAGTGGACATGGAAAATTTGTTCCATGACTGGGCGCGGGTAGCCAGGTCACTGAAGAAACTGCCGACGATGAAGGAATATGGAGCGTTAAGCCAGTACAGCGTGAGACCGCTTAAAACCCGGTTTGTGAGCTGGAACTTTGTGCCGGGCGGACTGAAAAGATTTGCCGAGGAGAGTGGGCTGGTGGAGGAATGGAAAGATGTGTTGGCGCTCGTGAATGATGCGCGCGAACCACAACCGGCCAGCCCGCTAACGTTTGCAGGACCGTTCGCACAAACCATGCCGGGCCAGCCCACGTACGGTACGCCGATACAGTGCGGGGCACTGGTATTTGCGCCGACGAATGAGTTTGGAGTGCTCTTTCTGTTTGGAGCAATCGCGGACCGGCTCGGCTTTCTTGTATTGCGCGTGCAGGCGGCGTTTCCGGATATTGAGGCCCTGCGGATGGTGGAAAGAGACAAGCTGCAACGCGTAAGAGTGGAACTGGAACAGGAGAGCAGGAATTTCCTGCGGCATGGGCACGATCCGAACGGCTGCGACTTGATTGTGTGCTGGGAGCATAACTGGGAGGAGTGTCCCCTGGAAGTGATTGAGCTGAAAACGGTGATTGCCAAGATCGCTGGGACTGATCGGAAAAATCAAAATCTCACCACGGAGGCACGGAGACACGGAGAACAGCTAAGGTCGGAAAAAGCCAAAAGCCTTACCGCGGATTGACGCGGATAAACGCTGATCGGAAAACCAAAAGCTCACCACGGAGGCACGGAGACACGGAGAACAGCCAAGGTCGGAAAGCAAGAGAGACACAAGCCGAGGGCGGCTGCGCCACACCAGTATGGGGAGATCGGAAAACAAAAACCACTGGCGAGGGCGCCGGCGCCACACGAGTATCGGCGGTCGACAAGGTTGGTACTACCCAGCCGTCCCGTCATACGTGATCGGCAGAGCGAGCACGGCTTCGCATCCGGTCCGGTCAGCGCGGTTGGCAAGTTGCAGCACGCCGCCGTGGGCTTCAGCGATCTGGCGGCTCAGGATCAATCCAATGCCGCTGCCGCCGTGCTTGGTGGTGAAGAATGGCACAAAAAGATTGTCGCTGTTGAGCAGGCCGGGGCCCTGGTCGCGGATGAAGACTTCAACGCTGCGCGCGTTGGTGCGCCAGCCCACTTCAACCGTTCCGGGATGTTTGAGCGTCGGATCAAGCGAGGCGTCGACGGCGTTGCGGATCAGGTTGATCAGCACCTGCTCGATCTGGTCAGGATCGGCTTCAATAGTGATGGATGGGCCGTCGAGGGTCTGGACCTGCAGGCGACGCTCCAGCGATGCAGCGCGCAGGACGAGGGGACCGATATCGATATGGGTACGCGTTGGCGCAGGCATGCGTGCCAGCCGCGTGTAAGCCTGCATAAATCGATTGAGCGATTCAACGCGGTTTTCAATCACGCGCAGGCCTTGCTTCATGTCCTGAGCAACGTCTTCTGGCAGGGCGGCGCGCGCGGTGAGCGAACTGAGTGTTCCAGCAATGGACTTGATGGGCGCCAGCGAATTATTTAGCTCATGGCCCAGCACGCGGATCAGACGCTGCCAGGCCTGGCGCTCTTCTTCGCGGAGTGCGCGGCTGAGATCGGAGATGATGAGCAACTGGTGCGGCACACCATTCTCGCGGAATGCGGTGTGGCTGATGGCCCAGCGTCCGTACTTGCCGGGAAACGTCATCTGCACGGTCTGCGGGCCTGGCGACTGGAGAAATTCTTTCAGGCCAAGTTCTTCCGCGGTGAGGCCCAGCATGCGCGGAGCGATGCGTCCCATAAGCTGCTCGCCGGCGCGGTTGACGATGCGCAGACGCTGTTGCTGGTCAAAGGTGAAGACGGCGACGTCGATCTCCATCATGACTTTTTTGAGCAATGCGGTGGCTTCAAGCGCGCTGACTTTCTGTTGTTGCAGTCGGATGGCCAGCGAGTTGATTTCGTAGATCAGGTCGGCCAGAGAGTCTTCGCGGCCTCCGCCGCGCAGCCGGAAAGAGAAATCTTCTTCGCGGATGGCGGCCACCATGTTGGATAGCGTCTGCATAGGACGGATCACCTGGCCGTGCAGCATGGAACTGCCGATCATCCAGGCCAGCGCGATGAACAGTGTGACGGTCCACTTCAATTCCAGGGAGTGATTGCCCAGCCAGAGAAAAAGTTCGGCCACGACAGCGCCGGGCAGGCTGATGAGCAATGTCATCAGGAGGATGCGAGTATCGAAATTGAGCTTGATCCGGGTGTGCGGCTTGACAGCAGCGAAGCTGCGAGCGGGTTGAGATTTTGGATCAGACGCCATACTTTTGCATGCGACGATAGAGCGCGCTTCGGCTCAAACCCAGCGCGTCCGCCGCATGGCTGATATTACCTGAATGGCGCGCCAGGGCTTTCTTGATCAGCAGGTTCTCAACTTCTTCCAGGCTCAGGTCTTCAATGCGGCTGGAAGCGGCCCGCTCGCTTTCCAGGCCAAGATCGACGGCCTGAATGTGGTCGCTGGTGCTCATCAAAACGGCTCGCTCCGTAGCGTGATCAAGTTCACGCACGTTGCCGGGCCATGCGTGTTCCAGCATCTTCTGTAATGCTGAAGGTTCAAAGCCCTTCACCTGCTTGCGATATCGCTGCGCATACAGCTTAAGGAAATGCGCCGCCAGCAGCGGAATATCTTCTTTGCGTTCGCGCAGCGGAGGAATAGGCAGCTCAACGGTGTTCAGTCGGAAAAGCAAATCTGGACGGAAGCGGCCTTCAGAGCTTTCCAGTTTCAGGTCAGCATTGGTGGCGGAGATCACGCGGACATCGACTTTGTGCGTCTTGGACGAACCCACGCGCTCCATGTCACCGGTTTCCAGCACGCGCAGAAGTTTGGCTTGCTGCTTCATAGGGACGTTGGCAATCTCGTCGAGAAACAGCGTCCCGCGGTCCGCCAGTTCAAAGCGGCCAACCCGATCCGCGCGTGCGTCAGTAAATGCGCCCTTCACGTGGCCAAACAGCTCGCTCTCAAACGTCCCTTCCGGTAGGCCGCCGGTGTTGACGGTAATCATGGGACGTCCGCTGCGCGAGGAAAGCGCATGCAAGGTCTGCGCCACAACTTCTTTTCCTGTGCCGTGCTCGCCCGTGATTAAGACGTTGGCATCGCTTGGCCCAATGCGGCTCAGCAAAGTGAGCAGCGGCTCCATCGCTTTCGATTCCGCAATGAATACCGGACGATTCTGCGCGCGCAGCAGACTGTTTTCCGCTTCCAGTCGCTCTGCGCGGCGCATGATGCGGTACAGATCTACCTGCGTGCGAATTATGCTGAGCAGACGATGGTTGTCCCAGGGCTTCTGGATGAAGTCGCGCGCGCCACGCCGCATCGCTTCCACGGCCAGTTCTACGCTGCCCCATGCCGTCATTACTACGATAGGCAACTTGCTGTCCGCCTGCTGCACACGAGAAAGCAGGTCAATTCCTTCCTGCCCCGACGTGGTGTCTCTTTGGTAATTGAGATCCATCAGCAGGATGTCGAATTCATTCGTCTGCACCGCTTCCAGCGCCGCCGCAGGACTGCTGACCGTTTCCGTTAAGAAGCCTTCAGCTTTCAGCAGCAAGCGCAGCGCTTCGCGAACGTCCGCCTGATCGTCGGCAATCAGTATGCGCACCGGCTCAGACCGCGTCGCTGTGCTACTCACGAATTCCTGCGCTTTCGTCGACACCAAACCTTCTCCTGCTTTCCTAAGCTGTTGCGCTGCCCGGATGCACGGCCGAATCTTCCACGATCCATCCATCTTTAAGCTGGATAATGCGACTGCCAAACGACGCGTTAGACTCAGAGTGCGTTACCTGAATAATCGTAGTTCCCTGCTGGTTCAGTCTGCGAAACAGTTCCATGGTTTCCCTGGCCTGGCCGGAATGCAGATTACCGGTCGGCTCGTCGGCTAAAATCAGTTTGGGATTGCCCGCTACAGCGCGCGCCACGCCCACTAATTGCTGCTGTCCGCCAGAAAGCTGGTTGGGATACAAATCTTTCTTACCGACAATCTGAAAGCGGTCCAGAATATCCGCCACCATTGACGCTCTCTGCGCCCGCGGAATATCGCGGTAAGAGAGCGGCACGTCAATATTTTCCTGCACTGTCAGATTGTCCAGCAGGTGATAGCTCTGGAACACGAAGCCCACATATTTTCGATTCAGCTCGGCCCGCTTCTTGCGGTCCAGCTTGTGCACCAGTTGATCAGCAAAGACATATTCGCCTGCCCAGCCATCATCCAGCATTCCGATAATGCTCAGCAGCGTGGTCTTCCCTGCGCCGGAAGGGCCCATAATGGTGACAAACTCGCCTTCCTTTATATCGACGTTGATGCGGCGCAGCAGCCACACTGTACCTGCAGGGCTTTTGATCGTTTTTTCAATGTTGCGAAGTTGAATCATTTGTCCTTTGTAGAAATAGCGAATCGATTTTCACAGCAAATTAGAGCTCTGGCACTTTACATCTCTAACTACGAATTTACTCAATTACCGACTCATCCATTTTCTCATTCATGGTGCAAAGCTACCATTTTGGGTGCCGACTGGGCCTGCCTATTCGTAGCGTAGCGCTATCATCGGATCCACTTTTGTGGCGCGACGTGCGGGTATATAGCTGGCAAGCAGGGTGATCACCAGCAGTACGGCCACAACCAAAAGCATGGAGAGCGGATCTGTCGCTTTTAGCCCAAACAGCATGGATGAAAACAAGCGGCCAGCCAGCATCGCTGCAGGCACTCCGATCACAATGCCCAGAAGCACGAGCTTTCCTGCTTCGCGCAAAACCATTTTCAGTACGCTGCCCCGTTGCGCCCCCAGTGCCATGCGCACGCCAATCTCCCGTGTTCGCCCTGACACTAAGTACGACAAAATTCCGTACAGCCCAATTGCAGCCAGTAGCAGCGCGAGCCCGGCAAACACGCTGGAGAGGCGCGCGATGAGAATCTGATTGCCGATAGATCGCTCCGTCAGTTCGTTCAGCGCACGGACACTATAAACCGGAACGTTTGCATCAAGTCCCTTGATCTGTTTACGAACAGAATCCGCCACCGCAACAGGGTTGCCCACGGTCCTGATCACAAAGTTGATGCCGGGCATCGTACCCAGCCCTTGCGCCAGTGGGATGTAGAAACGGCGTCCCACTTCACCTTTAAGTTTATGGTCTCGAGCGTCACGCGCCACGCCCACGATCTCCACGGGCCCACCTTTGGATTCGGGGTCCTGAATCTCGAATTTTCTTCCGATAGGATTCGTCTGGCCAAAGTAAAACCGAGCCATGGCTTCATTGATGACCGCTACCCTGGGCGAAGCCTCTGTGTCTTGCAGACCGATATCACGACCAAGAAGCATTGGTATCCCCACGGCGCGGAAATAGTCTGGAGCAACCTCGTCAAAAGCCGCCTGTAGGTCAGGATCATTCTTTGAGGTATAGCCTTCCACCTTAATGCTGTTTCCGGATTCACTTCCGCTGAACAGACCATTCTTCGAACTGGTCACCGCGCGGACTCCAGGCAAACTCGCGATTTGCGTTGCCAACTCATTAGCGAAGTTTGTGATCCTGGCTTTGTTGTATCCCGCCGCCAGCGGGTCCGTGGAAACCAGCAGCAGATGTTCGCGGTTGTAGCCCAGGTCGACGTTACGGATATTCTGCAGGCTATGCACCAGCAGCCCGGCAACAAAAAGCACCAGAAGTGATAGCGCGACCTGCCCGGTTACCAGCACCTTTCCCCAGTTCCAACCGGCCTGA
Source organism: Candidatus Angelobacter sp. (assembly GCA_035995565.1). GTDB lineage: Bacteria > Acidobacteriota > Terriglobia > Terriglobales > Acidobacteriaceae > Angelobacter. The sequence continues at coordinate 20,463 of DASYKK010000385.1, read as the reverse complement.
GCGCTATTTCCATTCTGTGAACCAGACTTCAGCGTGAGAGCCACTGACACTTTGCGTGATCGCAGTGCCGGAATCAATCCAAAGAGAATTCCGGTCAGCAGGCACACGCCGGCTGTAAACATAAAGACACGCAGATCGGGCGATGCCTCCAGGTCTTGATTCTTGCTCAGCATCAACAAAGTTCCGGTGCCCCAGTGCGCCAGCAGCAGACCCAACGCTCCGCCGGCACAAGCGAGAAAAATACTCTCTGTCAGAAGTTGCCGGACGACGCGGCCGGGAGCCGCGCCGATCGCCACTCTTACCGCGAACTCTTTCTGGCGGGTAGCCGCCCGCGCCAGAAGCAGGTTGGCAACATTCACGCAGGCGATCACTAACACCAGCGCGACAATCATCATCAGCAAAAACAGCGGTTGTCTAAAATCTCCGCGCAGGTCTGAAAAGCCGCCTCCGCCGGCGCTCACCTGGACCTTGGACGCCTTCAGATTGCCAATATCATCTTTGCTCAATTTGGCCTTCAGCGGCCCGCTCACCAGTTGCTGGACCACAAGGTTCACGTTGGCCGCTGCGCTTTCGACGGTGGCACCCGGCTTCAGGCGGGCAATCAAATGCAACCAGTTCGCGTTATAGGTATCCAGCCACTTCCGTCCCGGGATGACCTGTTCTTGCATCGTTACCGGCATCCAGAAGTCCTGCGCGTCGCCCACCGTATCGCCATAAAAGCCGGGCGGCGTAACACCTATAATAGTGAATGGATAATTATTGATGCGCACGGTCTGGCCAACCGTGTTGGGATTCGCGCCCAGCTTGTTTTTCCAGAAGCCATAACTCATCACCACCACGGGATGAGCGCCTGTTCCAGAATCGTCGTCCGCTGTAATCACTCGTCCGTAAAGGGCATTCACTCCCAGCACGCCAAAGTAATTGCCGCTCACCAGAACCCCAGTGGCGCTCCCTGAAATCTCTCCGGCAGAGTCACCCGTGACCCGCAGCCGGTGAATTTCGCTTGATGCAAGCAATCCGCTGAAGACGCTGTTTCCCTGGCTTATGTCTCGATACAGCGGATAGGAAAATGATGCAACTTCCGGATCGCCCATGTGCCGCGTGTGAACATCCTGGGGATCACCCACTACCACCAGCTGCCCGGGTGCCTTGACCGGCAACATCTTGAGCATGACAGCGTTCACCAGACTAAAGATGGCCGTATTTGCGCCGATGCCGAGCGCCAGCGTCAAAACCGCAACAATGGTAAAGGCAGGACTCTTGCGCAGCATGCGCAGGGCATATCGGAGATCTTGAAGAAAAGTTCCCATGGATTTACCTGTTTATTCAGTCGGGTACGGCACTACAGGAGCGAATATCACACAAGCGGATGTTGGCCAATCCAAAAGGCTCTCACAGCCCGCGCACAGAGTGGCTCAACTCCACGATTGGCGCCCATCACTTTTCGTCCTCGCGTTCTTGAAAGAGAGGTTCTTAAATCTCGCTGCTGGTAGCTCCGGTATCGTGCAGCGCACCCAGTGCCCAGGCGGCGTTCTTGCGCGCTTCTGCCTGTGGAGAATTTTTCAAAATACGGATCAGGGGTTCAATGGCGGGATGTCCAATGTTGACCAGGGCTGCGGCCACTTCTTCGCCCAGTGTCATTTTCTCCAGCGGACGCTGGCGGTACTGTTTGGCGTCAACTTCAGTGGCGTCACCCAGGAATTCCAGGAGCGAATCAACAGCTCCCGCGGCAGCGGACTTCTGTTGCCCCAGCCAGTATGCGGCGGCTGCTTTCTGCTGCGGCTTACCCGCCCTTAGCATGGCGACATGACGCATCATGGCGTCGGTTTCGCCGCCGCCAGATGCTGTGGTGCTGCGCTTAGGGCCAAAACCGGTAAGAACTAACAGGATCATTCCCACACAGAGGGTAAAACCTGCTTTTCTCAGTTCACGCATACCCAACTCCTTATCAGGGGACAACGTCCACCCGCAGAAAGGTCACCGCTTTCAAATGCCCTGAACCCGTGGCACCGTCAGAAATCGCACGTTTTGTACCGAACTAGCATTCAGTGTAACTGCTTGAAAGTAATTGGCTTTATTCAATCTTAATGCCTTCAGTTCCACTCTTTCGGTGTTCGCTAACGCAATGTGCTGTTCGGAATCGGACACCCTTTAGAACGCTCGAGGGGCCATAAAGTTCCCCAAAAATTTCCTTATTTAGAATCAGTAACTAAGAAATATTCGCAATTGTCGCGCTTTGGCTGAGAAATCCACAGGCAGCGGATGACGCTCCTTAGCGATTTAGCTATGATGATTGCCTTGTTCCGTCAGGCCTTGCAATTCCGTCGCCGAACCAGGTTTTTTAGCTCCGTTTTTTTAGACCCCAGGCACAACGCCGTTCCATCGATAGCAATCAGAGTAGAAGGAAGATTATGCGCATGTTCATTTGTACTTTCCCCCACATGCAGCCCTTCAGAATTTGCTGCGCCTTATTTGCCGCCTGCTTGTTGAGCCTACCCTTAACCGCGCAGAATGCACTAACCCAAAATACGGGCGCTCAGGCCAGCCTGCATATCAACATAAATGTGGTCCGTGCGGCAGAGGTTCACGACAATGACAACGACAAAGATCGCGACCGGCATGAAGATTCCGTCTCGTACGACCTTAACCCTCGGCATGAGGAATTCTCCGTGACGGAAGATGTGCGCCCGATGCTGGTAGAGAGCAATCAAGCGGCCGGGCAGGAGCAAGTGCGGATCATTTCGGTGGTCCTGAAGTAGTGGTCCTGAAGTAGCCGGTGGGCCCGATCGGTGAACCAAATTCGGGCAGCTAAACGATCCGCGTAGACATTCCCAGCGAGTCAGGACAATAGTATGTCCGCCCTTCAGGGCTCTATCGTCGTCTTAAACTTGTATGACGTTGCCGATGAGATCAGGCTCTCTGATCTTCCTCCGCTGACTGGTGGCACGCCACTATCGGCAAAATTCAAAGCTTCCGCGCCGGCCCACGTACGGTTTGAGAGGCCTCCGGTCATTGAGGCCTTGCCTCCTCTGTCTCTTTCCACCGGCGAGCGGTTTGAAGTCACGCTTCAATACTACGATTACGGTGTCGTGAGTGTGCTTCTGCGTTTCGCATTTTCCGGCTCATGGGATGAACTTCAGCAACTCGCAGGCAGCTGGGTTTCAGGCGCGCTTTTTGACGACCTTTGCCGCAACATTATTCGTGAGCGGTTAACAAAAGTCAGCGCCGCGCTGGTAAAGCCCTACGCGAACTGGCTCAATGAAGATTATTCCGTAATTCATCTCCATTCCGTTCCCGGAACCACCAATGGCGCCACGCTTCTGCAGGAGCATGGAAGAGAGATTAGCCAGATTGTCCGCGGAGAACTGACACCCCTGGCCGACCAGGAGCGGACGGAAGTGCTTCAAGGTTACATGTCGTACTACCCGAATGACCTGATCGTTGCCGGATGGAACGCAGCCTTTGTTTTCGACACACCTGCCGGAGCGGAGCCCACCATCAGGCTGCTGGAATATGCGAACTCGCAGCTTTTGCAGTTCAGGCATTATGACGAGCTACTGACACGCGAACTTGGGCGGGTCTATGACTTCGTTGAAACACGCAAGGGTTTTCTGTATGGATGGCGCATGCGGTCTGCTGCCGCCCGATTGCGCACAGTGCTGCTGGATGTGACCGAACTGACAGAGCGTACTAATAACGCCCTTAAGTTTGTCGGCGACATGTTTTTTGCCCGGGTCTACAAGCTGTGCGCAATAAAAATTGGCGTCACCGACTATCAGGCTCTGGTGCAGGAGAAGCTGCGTACCGCCGATGAACTCTACGATTTCATGATCGAAGAATTCCACCAGGCGCGCGCATTCCTTCTGGAATTTATCGTGGTCCTGATTCTGGTAATTGAACTCTTCTTTTTATTTCACGGAAAACGGTAAACAACAGACGAGGTGCTTACGGCTTCGGAGCGTCCACCAGATAGGGCGCCAATTCGGGATTGCTGATCACGATGGTTGCACCCTGCACCTGAATAGGATCGGCCGGCATTTTTACCTGGCCAATGGGGACTTTCATTCCCTCCGGTAGGTCTTTTACTGGAATCAGCGTCACCGTCAGGTCGCCCGCTGGCAGATCGCGCAGCAGGAAGTTTCCATTCGCATCTGTCTTAGCAACGCCATGTCCGGCTGTGATCTGGACGCCCGCAATCGGCACCAGGTTGTAATCTCCACCAGCAGAAGCGCCGGTGGTTCCCTGCGCCTGGCCGCGTCCTGTCTGGCTCACGCGTCCGCCGGCCTGGCCGCCGCGCTGGCTGCGAACGGATCCGGCAGGCATTCCGCCAATTTTAAGTTTGCCGGAATCAACCGGCTGGGCAGTGGATTCCGCCAGAACTTTTACAAACACTCTTCCTGCAATCGAGCGCATAGCGCGCGCGGGAATATTCTCCACCACGGTCGAGACGGGCGTCACGTGCAGGGTAAAGCTGTCTTCAGGAAGTGAATAACTAGCCGGCAGCGTGCTCGCATCCACGGTGATTCGGTAATCGCCGGGCGGCACATCGTCAACCTCAAAGTCTCCGGTGTCCTGAGCAACGATGTTCCGCCGCGTTTGTCCATTGTCGAGAGTCAGATGCACGCCGGGAAGGCCCTTCGCGTCCGGCGACCGTTTGCCATCAAGACTCAGGTCATTGAATACGCTTCCTGTGACTCGGGCAAAATCTACGACGCCAAAATTCACCATGCCAATCTTCTGCCGGATCAAATCGACGGAGGCCTGGTTTTTAGTGGTCATGCGTACCGGCTCGGAAAACTGTGTCAGCGGCAGGGATACGGTGTGCTCGGACTGGCTGACGTCAGTGAATTTGTATCGGCCCTGCTCATCGGTTTCCGCAACCTCGCCGTCATCAAGCCTTACACGCAGGCCAACCAGACCCTGTTCACCAAAGTTAAAGGCGCCATTGACGTTGTTGTCTCGGAAGACGCGGCCTTCAATGATTCGTCCGGCACGGCGCGTAGGAAGCAGCGAGCCGGGCATAGCGCTGAAACGCTTGATAAAGCCAAAGTACATCAGCGTTGTACGCTGGACAGTATTGGCCGTGCTTCCCAGCACCCATACGTTGGTCAAACCGGAGTTGAAATCAAGCGATGGCCGCACCTGATAAGACATTGCATACCCAGCGTATGGAGTCCAGGAATCGGTCTTGCCGTTCGAGGCGCGGGCGAAGGCAAAGTTAGGATTGAAACTGAGCTTCTTCCCCATGCGCAGCTGGGCCGATGCGGAAATCGACGTGCTGATTGGCACTTGCGCGTTCAGAAGCGCCTTGACCTCAGGCGGCACGTTGTTCGACTGCACGAACGATATCGGGTCCTGCAAGAACAGCTGCTGCAGTGCCGGAGATAGCAGTTCAAGCTCAGATCCCAGCTTCTTAACCAGCGACGGATTGCGGCGATCATGCTCAACGCCCACCGTCATGCTTCCGCCCTTGATGAGAAATGAGACTGAATCGCGCACAGCAAACTCATCTTCTGAGCTGAGCTGCAATGGGTCCTGTACCGAGCCGACCGTGAACCGGGCGGTATTGGCAACATGCGGCGTCAGTTGATGCTGCCAGTTGGTATCAAAACGGTTTCCGATGGTTGGTTGGGTAGCAAAGCCGCCGTCATTATGGCTAAACGTGTAGCTGACGCTGACATCGTCCTTCGGATTAACGCGCCATGAAAACGACGGAGACAAATAGTCCGAACTGCCGCCACGCAGGATGTTGCCGAACGACTGCGTGATAGTGTGCTGATAATAAACGGATTCGGTAAAGCGATCACTGGTGCTCAGCGTGAGTCCTGCCTTGGCCGAAGTCGTTCCGGAAAACAGTGACTGCACCCGATTCAGCGGGAACAGAAGTGACGACGTTCCTCCGGCGGCAAAGAAGGTGAGGCGATGGCTGATGTAATCGATCTCACCGCGTCCCATCCCGCCATGCGTGCTCACGCCGCCGGTCGCCTGAAATGTCCATTTATTGCTGGCTTGATAGTTAAGGCCGCCGGTCTGCATCCAGTCATCCTGACGGCCACTGGTAGAGTTGAGAATGTCCGCCGGAGAATTGATGTAACTGGTGGTGGCAAACAAGTTCAGTTTTTTCGACTGCTTGCGCTGGAATGAAAATCCGCCAATATCGCGTGTGGATCCTAGCGTAAGAAAGTAAAATGGAATCGTGGAACCGCCAAAAAACATGTACTGATTATCACCGTGGCGAACCGTAACGCCGGCGCCGCGCAACTCAACCGAGTCAGAATAGCTGTAGGGACTCAGATGACGCTCGTAGCCATTGTCGGTAAGGCTCACCAGGTTGTCCAGCAGGCTCACGTCAATGCCAGGGCTGTGGTAAGCAACGCTTCCATGGCGGATGTTGAAAGCATGACCGCCCTGAATATCGTTGTCCTCAATCTGTGTGGCGACGGTCAGGCGTCCCTGGCTACCGGCCAGTTGTGTCCAGTTGAAGTCGTTGACAACCGCTGTCGTGGTCTGTCCGCCAGCATTCGCGATCTGCACGGCAGAGCCAAAGCTTCCCTGCGCCATCTCGTTCTGGCGGCGAAGCTGAGCCGGTGAAATTGTAACTTGAGGCCGCGGCACAACCCGCACCCGGATGCTTACCGGCTTGTCATGCAAGTAGCCCAACACCACCGTCTCGCCGCGTTCCAACCCATAAATCTGAAGGCCGTCGACCGCAACTTCAACCCTCGCGATCTCCTGGTCGAGAACAATGATGTTGGTGAGCGTCGGGGTGGTGATGGTGCGCGACCACTGCCAGTAAACTTCAACGAGTGAAGGCACACCATTTCCATCGATGGGTTGCGCCTCTGCGGCGGGAGCAAGCGCGATCAACACGAGCAGGCTGCTCAGTAATCCGACGATCCGCGCTATGTGCCGTTGCAACTTCAAGTTCCTAATCTCTACTCTGCTACGCTGAACGCAATTTGCTGCGTCTCAATATGGTCCTCACCGTAAGCCACCGTGAGCAGGGCGGTGTAATTTCCTGCCGGCAGTTTTCCACTCCATTCCACGTGCATGGAATTCTTCTGTCCGGGGAGAAAACGCTTTTCTTCGCCTTCAGCTTTGGCAACCATCTTTCGATCTGCATCAAGCACCGCTACCCGCGCCCTGGGAAACACATGCGTGTTGCTGGCGTTTAACAGGTCAAAATCCACGCTTAGCCCATGAGTTTCGGCTGGTGGGGTTACTCTCACATCGCTTAGTTCGATCTTGTAATCTTCCGTGGTCTCAGCCCGCAGCAGCACCAGGCAGCCAATGCGCATGCTGGTGAAAACGCCTTTGCCGTCATTTTTGGGGAAAGACAGCTGCGGCTTGGATTGCACAAACAGCACCGCGTAATAGCCCCCCTTTGCGTCCGACGGAGGCGTCACAATCGCTTTCATCTTCTGCGTGCCATGCGGGCCTACTTCAAAGTGGTTGGGGACAAACTGTATCCAGTTGGCTGCCGACCGGGGCGATGTTCCGGGCGAGGAGAACACCTTCTCATTGTTCGCGTCAAACCAGAAGTCGGTGATTTCCACACTCATGTCCACGGGAGTTTCGCCGGTATTGACTGTAGAAAGATCAAACTCGAATGGAACCCCAGGCTTGAATTTTTCCACGACTTGCGCCGGCGCCAGGCCAAGGGACTGAGCCTGCACCTGGAGGCAGCCCGCGGTAAAGCTGACAAGGGCAGCAAACAGATACAGGTAGTGGCGTTGTGTTGTTTTAGGGTTCATCATTTAAGGCACCGTCATCGTGAAGGTCAAGGTTGCGGCGTCACTTCCTCGAAAAGATGTTGCTCCGTTCACATTGGAGACGAAGAGCCCGAGGAAGCGGGTGAGCGGGGTACGGTCGGCCGCAGCGCCTGTAATTTGTGTCGCTGTTCCTGCAGTGATTCCTATGTTGTTGTATGGACCGGCGCTGGCCGCAGCATCGCGCAACTGAAGCAGCGTGGGATGGGCAAAATTGGTGCTGACGAAAACCTTGATCGTCGCAGTCGTGGAATTGAAATCGGTAAATGCCGGCTGCAGAAGATATGGTGTTGAATAAACAATGCCTCCGGCGGCTGCGACCGTGGTAAGACCCGCGCCGAAGCCTAATCCGTTCACATTTCCAAAATTCATGGAATAGTCAGCTTGCGGCGTAACGCTTAAGCCACCTGGCGCTGTGGCCAGCGTGAGTCGCACGGCGTTTTCCACTGTATTGAGCGGGGCTGAGTTAAAAGAGACGGTGGCCGTTTGCAGAACATTGTTATTTGAAACATCGACCATCGTAAATGTGATTATGCCGGTGTTGTCCACGCCGGTAAATGCGCTGGCCCCATTATTGTCAGGAAGGAAAATCCCCAAACCAACGGTGGCCGTATTGTTGTTCATGGATGCGACCACGACACTCTGCGCACCCTGAACCGTAGACATGTTGCTGTATCCGCCTGATGTGTTGCACGCCGCTGTACTGGGACAATTCTGAATGACCTGCGCCAGGGGGTGAACAAAATTGGTGCTCACGTATACAGTCAGTTTGGCGTTCTGATTGCCGCCCAACCCTTGAAATTGAACCTGGTACTGGCTGAAGTAAAGTGCCCCATTGCTAAGCGCCGCAACGGTCAGACCGTTTTGGGGCGTGCCCAGTCCAAGGGCGTTCATCGTTCCGAAGGTGATGAGGTAATTGTTGCCGATCTGAGCTCCGCCGATGCCTCCCGGCGATTGCAGCAGCTGGAAACTGGGAGCACCGTGAGCTTGCTGTGACGCGCCCACTAGTACAAGAAAAAGGATGACGAGAGCCGAATGCGACCTGACGCACGACATCCCGCATACCTTCCCGCCGGACTTGACGACGGGAAGGCGCGGGCGTCGATGTTCACAATTGCATACTTTCATTGTCCCAATTCACTAACGGCCGCCGACTGCAGGCCAGATAACAGCCTGCCGGTTACTGAACCGTCAGAGTAAAAGTGACCGTGGCCGATTTAGCGCCAGTTGTTGTGGCGCCGTTTGCCGGTAATACCGCCACGCCGATGAAGCGTGTCTGCGCCACGCCGGTGGCGGCATTGGTAACGATAGTGCCTGGAGATGTCGTGCTAATCGCGGTAAACGCAGCAGCGCTGGCCGGCACGGTACTGGAATTGGCGCTGTCATGCACAACAAAAATGTTGTTCGGGGCCGGAAAATCAGTCGTAACCTGGGCACTGATGGTGTTGGCTGTCACTGACTGACTGGTGTAGACCGGGGTAAGATTGTAGTCAGACCAATAAATTGCGTTGGTGATTCCCGGAGTTGTCGGGGCGAACTTGCTGCAGTTGCCGTTATTGATACCCAGAGCGTCGACGGTCCCAAAGCTCATGGTGTAGTCCGGTGTACCGCCCGTCGCCACTACCGCGCAATGCGGTGTTGCGGCCGTGCCTGTGCTGAGCGTCAGTTGAACGGCACTCTGGATGGTGGCCGAAATCTGCAAAGTCGGCGACACCGTGTTCGTGTTAGTCGCCGTGGTACCGGCAAATGCTGCTGTGGACAATGCCATCATCCCCAGCGCAAAGATAGTAAAGTATTTTTTCATTGTTAAGCTTCTCCTCAAGCTGTCAGTCACCGGCCGCGGGGACATCTAATCGATAGTCGTCGGCCCAACGTCACTGTAGGCATTCTTAAGCGAATCCTCATAAGTGACAACGGTACTTCAGTAATTCACCACGTTACTGTGCGTCATTCTGCGTGCATTTCTTAGGGATCTGGGCTTGGGGGAAGTTGATTACGAGTGTACTTACGGGAAAAACCCCCACAAGCGGGGATTCACCCTAGGTACCGCCGTGGTCGCTCGACCGTGCGAATACCGGCCCAACCGGCAGGATGCAAGTCTCAATTCAGCGACCAAACACGAACTTCAGCCGCTGCATCTAAGTGGGCAGAAAATTCGACGTACTTCCGGAGGAGAGAAAACCATGAAGAAATGCTTAGGTTGGTTTTTCGCGGGTGTGATGAGTATTGGAGTGTCGGGAATTTGCGTGGCCCAGAATTCCGGCGGTGGTTCCGAAGGGACAGCGCAGGTTGGCAGCGGTCCGCAGCGCATGCAGGAAAGGATCTCACGCGAGGTTTATCACGAGCTGGTAATGCTGCCGCAGCTGACCATTTTTGACAATCTTCAATACAAAGTGGACGGCAACAAAGTCACGTTGATGGGGCAGGTGGAGAATGCGATTTTGAAGGATTCGGCAGAAAAGGCCGTGAAACGCATTGAAGGCGTGGACAGCGTGAACAACCAGATTGAGATCTTGCCACCTTCTTCTAACGACGACCGGATTCGCCAGCAGGTGGCGCGGGCTATTTTCAACGATGAACGTCTCTTCCGCTATTCCATGGGTTCGGTCCCACCGATCCACATTATCGTGAAGGGCGGTCACGTTACGTTGGAAGGCGTAGTCAATTCTCAAGCGGATAAAGACGCTGCCGAGCTTCGCGCGAAAGGCGTCCCTGGCGTCTTCTCAGTGGAGAACCATCTGCAAGTGCAAAAATCCTGATTGATCTAATGAGAAACGGCAGCAAGGTGGACGGAGGAGCTTGCTCCTCCGTTTATTTACGCGCGATTTTTCCAGCTACCAAGCAGGTGGCTCCGCGACCATCGTCGGCGGCGCGCAGGTTATTCGTATTATCGGAGCAATAGGCCTTGCCGCGACCTCCCACCGGCTCTGCAACAACGCGGAAGATTTTTGCCGGGGCCCGCTCACATCCAGTGATGGTAAACCTGTAGCCGTTGTAAAGGCCGCCCGCAAATTCGGCATCCATAAACTTATACATACCTTCTTCATCCATCCCTTTACCGATATTCACCAGGTTGGAGAGGCTGCAGGTATAGCCGGCACCTGGATGCGTCTGGGCGTAAAGGTTTTCCGCCATGCCAATCATCCGGACCGCTCGCAAGGGATTCATCTTCGGGCGTTCGTCAATGACCACAGCCGAGGTGGCGGTCGTGTCGTCGCTCGCTACACCGGCGGCAGCCATTACGGGGCCCCACCAGGATTTTTCCAGAATTCGGGGATCACCTACAGGCAGCGTTGCGCTCATTGTAACCGCGTTCAACCGCCACATATTAGTCTGGCGCTTGAGTTTCACCACGAATCTGAGTCCCACTGGAATCTCACGTTCCACGCCGTTGCGCACCAGATGCAGGGACAGGCCCATGGTGTCTTCTTCTCCGCGCTGTTCTTCGCTATCGATCTCAACTTCATAGCGTTCATGCTCCTGCGGATTGTTGAAGGCAAACAGAATCGGCCCAATATCAAACGATTGCATTTTACTGCCGCCGGGTGAGTTTGCGCCGGCCAAAAGCTGCAGCGGACTGGGTGCATTATCGGGCGAGCCCTTCATCATGTTCTGAAGTTTGTTCTGCATCTCCAGGGTCAAATGCTTCTTGAATGGAGCTTCGCCTCCGGACAGCATCTCAATCAGGGCCTGGCGTGGCGACTGTTCATGAACGGCGCGTTGTCCCACGCCAATACCCGCGAAAACAAGCGTAGAGCAGATCGCCAGCCGGAATCTGGGGTGAAACATTTTGTAAACTCTCCAGGAACCTTGTTGGCGCAAGCTTAGTTGATTTACCCCTTGTACACAACGCGAAACAACCACATACAAGTGACTTTGGGGCAAGCTGACGTGTGCTTCCGGCTCAACTCGTGCGCACGCTGGCAGAAACAAGGGCGACATCCATCTCGGACGTTATTTGGCCCTGCTGCCATCCTGCGATAACGCCGTGACCGGCTTAGGATCAGAGATATTCATGCGCGTACCGCAAACCGAGCAGTTGACCCAGCCCGCATGCTCCACTACTGAGGGAACAGTCCTGAATTTACGCATGCACTTGGGGCATTGGACATCGACGATATGGACCAACTGGAGACCCTGACTTATAGATTTGAGATGTTGATAGCCTACCAATGGATTGACCTGCCTGACAACATTAGGCGCCCTTAATTTTCAAAAATTAACTGATCTTTTTATCGGATATCCCGTCATCGGGTAACGCCATTGCTTGCGACGACTCGCGCTACCGCCAGCATGGCAATCGCCTGGGCGGAACTGTCACGCAGCTTCTGGGCGCGGGCCAATGCATTCAATGAATCCACCTGCGCTGCCGCTTCGCTGATCTCCTGCACTACGGCTGCGGCATTCGCCTCCGGAGTGCGCGCATCCCAGACTTCATCAGCGGCGCTGAATGCCATGTCAAAATACTTGCCGGCTTGTTGTTTGTCTCCAGTTGTGCCAGAGGCAAAGCCATGAGCCGCGGCCTCGCGCGCTCTCTGGGTTGCGGGAAGACCGCGGAGCCGTTCCGTCTGGTCCGCGCCTTTGTTGCCCATTGCGGACAGAATCGAAACTCCTTCCGGTTGGGGCCGTTCAATTTCACGCTGCTCCCCGGCAGTTTGCACGGTGGAGCTGGCCACAACGTCCGATTCCAGCGCTTTCTTGTAGCCTTCTGCGCCCAGGGCGTGCTGCATCGCTTCTGTAGTGATGCGAATCGACAATGTGCGCAGTGGAGAATCATCCACCTTTGCCAGCCAGGTTAGAAACTGCAAGCCGGACTTGGCGGCAATGTCTTTAGCAACCGATCCGGACATCTGCATATACATCGCGGCAATATTTTCCGCTTCGGCGCCGTTCTCTTTCGGATCCGGCAGAGCGTCAAACATTTTCGCAAAATGCTGTTGTGACCATGCCGAGCCCTGGCCTTGCGCTCCCATCACCGCCATAAGCGCCCGCGAAGCCACCACGCCCTTCCCTAATCCCGCGTCCAGTTTGCGCGAAACCGGGTCCAGTGTCTGCCTGGGACAGCTGGTGATCGCGCCAATAAGCGACTGTTCCGCGCGCAGCACAGCGCTGTCCGGCAGATTCTCGACAAAGTTCAGGGCCGCAGTGCAATCCACCAGACCGCTGGACATCATGGAGACGGCCGGTGTCTGACCAACCCGCACCAGCTCACTCTCAATCCTTGCGCCTTCATTCCAAAATCCCCGAGCCAACTTCTTGTCGATTGGCGAAACCACATCAGCGGCAGTGGAAAGAACGCGCAACCTGTCTTGTTGGTCCGGCGCAGGCAGTGCAACTGCCATCCGGACCGTATCGATCACAAACTTTTGCTCCCGCGTCAGCCTGGCTGAGTTGACGGGCGCGCTGGCCTTAGGTTTTGCCGAAAGTTTTGGGTTACCCTGCTGGGCAGCCCCAGTCAAAGACAGACCAAGGACCGCGACAGCAGCCAGACATTTGTATATGTTCTGCACTACTCTTACTCTCCAGAATTTATGGTTTTCTCACCCGCCGGTGAGCACTGTTCTGAGGGTAACGAACCATCTTCTCTGCATCAATGCTCTTTCAGGAATCGGAGCCAATATTCCCAAACTCGGATTAGTAAGGGATTAAGCTACCCCTTAGTCCAAAAGAACAGGGTTTTGCGATGGTTGGCGGTTGCAAGCCGAGCTATGTGGCCGCCACAGCCTCAGCCGCCCGCAATTCCGCTACGATCTCCGCCGCAGCTGTGCGGGCCAGATCACCTTTGTCGGGCGGAAATGAGATGGCGCCCACCCGCGCATGGCCGCCACCGCCATAGCGCTCGCAAATCCTGGCCAGATTGACCATATTCTGCCGATCAGTCCACGGATTTGACCCAACAGACACCTTCACACGGAAGCTGCTGCTGCTCAGTCCTACGCTGTACACCGAATCCGGATGCAGATAGTAAGGAATGAACTTGTTGTAGCCTTCCAGATCCTGGTCGCTGATGTCAAAGTAGATGGTTCCCTGGCTGCACTCCGAGCGCTGGCGCAATATGTCGATCGATTTGCGATGGCGCTCCAGCAGGGGTGGAACGACGGTGGCGACGAATGGCTCTTTTAGAACCTGCGCCAGCGGCTCACTTACCAGATAAGGAATCAGGCGGGGCAGAAAATCCGGATCATTCGTGGATTCAATCGCCATGGTCAGTTTCATTGCAGGCTCGGCCATTTCCACGGCTTCCTGGGGACTCTTAAACTGGGCGCCGTCAATAATGTCAGCCCAGCGCACCAGCTCTTCCACCGGACGGGGATCAAAACCAAATTTCTGCTCCGCTATATGCGCGAGAAACTTGGTGCAGGACTTGTATTCAGGATCGAAGAATTTCCGGCTCTTATCGCCGGTGCGGTAGTTCTCCGCATCTTCCGGGGAGAGAAACGCGCTTTGATGGTGGTCAAACCACCAGGTAATATGCGGAGAAGCGGAATACTTGAAGTCGACGATGGCATTCTCGTCGCCGTCAAAATCGGCTTCGTTGAAGAGCGCACCGGCCCGATGCACCAGCCCGGTGAACTGAAAGTCCACGTCAGACCGGATGCGTTCGCGGTAGAAGCGCGAAAACAGCGCCGCCGAGGCCGTCCCGTCAAAGCATTTGCCGTGAAAAAAGACCCTGACCTTCAAAAGACCTTTCTCTGCTTTTCAATATGCGCGCTAGATAAAGCTACTAGAAATGACATTCCTGCGCGAGATTGTCAAGGAGCGACACTCCCTGCCCGCTGCAAAGCCGGTGCTTCTTGCGAATAAGCGCCGGCGCGCCAACACTCGTGCTCTGCCCCCGAATGCCGGTCCAAATCATTTGTAAATAGAAAGCTGCTCGGCCGGTTTCTGTAACTTAATGGTGAATTCCAGATTGGGTTGATCGACGCTAAAGTCTTCTCCGAATGTCCTGAATCCCGGGGCAATCACCTGAATGCGCACTTTGCCGTAGGGAATGCCCGTCGCCTCCGCCTTACCGTCATCATGGGTCTTCAGTTCCAGGCCCTCCTGCTTGGGCTTGCCATGGTTATCGATCAGATGAATAACCACTTCCGCATTCTTTACTGGTTTGCCGCTCGCGTTGCGGATTACCGTCATGTTCAAGGACGCGGTCTTTTGCTCTGGCGCCGCAGGTTTCTTTCCGGCAAAAGAAGCTGCCGAGAAAAGCACGGACACGAGGCAAACGAGAGCAAAACGCTGGATATTCATGGCTGCTCCATTCTACAGACGTTGCCGACATTGCGGAAATCCGTTGCCTGAACCCGTCACCTCTCGGTTAGGGAGGCGTGTCTTAAGACCTGGCGCCGCGAAAGTGCTATTACTTTGGTTTCCTCTTGTGTCCCTTGCACGTTGACACTGATTCTCGCCCCGAAGTACTTTTAGAACTCCCCCACGTTAAGACGTCTTCCAGCGAACGGTTTTGCGAAATGCGGTCGCTTAACAGCAAGACGGCTCGTGCTACGCAAACAAAGCATTGTGAATCAGATGTTTAGAAAACCTTAAGAGTGCGGTTGCGGCCTGTTAGGCATGGCCGGCAAGAGGTCCTTTAGTAAGTTGAATGACTCAGTTCGATTGAAGTACAACACTGGCATCCAGCCAAGCTGCGTTGGCTGTGAAGGAGAGATCGTGATGGATCGTCGGCAGTATCGGGTTACCGATAGCGGGAACCTTCGCGGGTTTACCGTCGTCGAGTTGCTCTTCGTATGCTTGATCGTATTGGTCATGACAGCTATGGCGGTCCCCCTTGTAGGTAACGTAACCAGTTATTTCAGGCTTCGGGGGGCGATTTCTTCAGTCACCGGCGTCATTCAGTCCACGCGCTATCAAGCTATTTTTCGAGGCTGCCCTTACCGGGTGGTCTTTCTCGCAGCAGCCAATACTTATCAAATACAAAATCAATGTCCCGTGGGCGGCGCTTTTGTGAACGCATGTCTTCCGGTCGCAGCGGCCTGCGCGTTGCCCCTGTCCGGATCTGGCACTCCAGTCACTTTGAACGCGGACATAACGTTAACGTTCAGCCCGGGCGGCAAGGTTACGTCGACCGCGGCTCCCATGCAAATGGTTATCACTTATGGCGGAAAACCGCCGGAAACGATCACGGTATCAAGCTATGGCAGCATCAATGTCACTCCGTAGGAGGCAGTCAATCCGCAGTGCACATCCAATCCGCCGAAAAGACGGAAGCGGATTTGCCATGATTGAAGTCCTGTTTGCCGTTTTCATCCTGGCATTCGGGTTACTGGCATTGGCGGCGCTCCTCGCCCAATTATTCGGCAACACGACACAATCGCGCTACCTGGGAACCGAAGTCATGCTGGCGTCGGAAAAACTGGAAGATCTGAACCAGTTGGACTACAACGCTTACAAGGCAACGACTCTGGCGCCGGGGGGAAGCCTGACCGCGAACAGTCCAAACTACTTCGATCAGGTGCAGATTTCCAGCCGAAGTGGCATCGTCACGGATGCGACGGATGCAAACGGAGCAGTGGCGGCAAATGATTCGCTGACTTTTCAACGCCGCTGGGTGGTTGAAGCCGATACACCTTCTCCGGGAGTGCAGCGAGTCACGGTGATTGTGATTCCCCTGACCGGGAACTCCATAGAAAGAGCAGCAACCTTTCAAACCAGCACTGTGCGACCGTGCGATACGAGCGCCGGCTGCTAATGGTTGATACAAAAAATTTAAGTGGTATGGACGTGGCAATGAATAACCCGCATATAGTTTCGCATCAGGTGTCGCAGATCCCGCCTTTACGACAGGACGCGGGACCGAAGCCAGCGGCAGGCTTCTCGCTAGTGGAACTCATGGTCGCAATGTCACTGTTTCTGATTGTTGGTGGGGCTGCGATTAATCTGGTCCGCAGTCACATGCCGTTGTTCAATACGGCACAAAATCAAACCGTGCTGAATATCACTCTTCGAAATGCCGTGGCGCAGTTTCAAATGGAAGTGGTAAATGCGGGCACGGGTTATTCAGGCGCCAGTGCAGTAGCTTTTTCACCCATGGGTGCTACCATCGTCAAGGCGGCGAACGCTAATTGCAATGCGACCGCCACTTATGGGCCTGGATGCTTCGACTCTTTATCCCTTCTCTCAGTAGATACCGCCCTGCCGCCGCTTTCTCCATCCTCGGATGCACTCGGCACGGCCTGGATTGACACCACCGCATCAACCACAGTGTATCTGACATATCCCGGGAATCCAGCCCTTGCAACAGCGGCCCAATATACGACATGGGCAGCCAGCCTCAAGAGGGGGACGGAGTTGATGCTCGTCCAGGGTGGTACGGATGCCACCGGGCCCTCAGGCCAGCCTAACTTTTCCATTGTCGTTCTCCAAAACGATGCTGTGGCCAATGCGGCGAACATTCAATTGACGACAACGGCCCTAAATCTCAAGAACGTGCCATGCCTCAGCACAGGCACAGGCAAAGCATCCGGCATTCCCCCTGCAGCGGATCCGCTCAATATCTATGACATTGGTGAATGTGGCCGTTTCACGGACAAGTTTAGCCCTGGCTTGGATTATGTCGTCAAGCTGGTTGCTGGAGCTACATATTCTGTGGATGCCACGAACGCGGCCAACCCAAAGTTGGTACGGACCACAGCCGGAGGCGCGCAGGACATCATCGCTGAGCAGATCATTGGTTTCACGGTCGGGGCCTGGAGCAGCCAGAGATGCTTAAAGCCACACGCAAAACCATGTGCAGCGGTACCCGTCCCTGGATATACCACAGACCCCGACGATTACAACAGCGACTGGGCTTCAATCCGTTCCCTGCAGGTCCAGTTGGTCGCACGCGCAACGCCGAACAGCGACAATGTGAGTACATTTAAGAACACTTACGACCAGGGCCCCTACCAGGTACAAGGCATTTCCGTAGTAATTAATCCGCGGAATCTGAACACGAATTAAGGAGACAGTATGCAACGTGAAAACAGTAAATTTAAGCAAAGGTCCCGGGCCAGCAAAGATCAGCGCGGGGTCGCTTTGATCACCACGCTGCTCCTCCTCATGCTTTTGACCGGACTTACTCTGGCCATGGCGTGGTCATCCAGGTCTGATATGTTGATCAACGGTTACTACCGGAACTTTCGCGGCTCTTTTTACGCTGCTGATTCCGGGGTCAACATCATGCGGCAGGCTATGACTCCCCTCTTTTTGCCTGGAGGAGCACTTTATCCTACCAACTTCGTTGTAGGTACAAATCCTCTGCCTAAGAAGGCAACGGAAGATGCCGTAATGGCGGCGATCAATGGCCCTTATGGGGCCGGAACGATCTCCGGCTCCGGGAATGGCACTTCCGGAAAATCATGGCCAGGGAAATACACCGGTAATATAACGTTCACGGAAAGGAGCTGCTCGACCAATCTGGGCTCCACATGCACTCCGTTTCCGGCGAACGCGACGACGGTAAATTACACGTATGCTTACACCATTACGGCGACCGGCACGTCGCTCGGTGCAGAAAAAACGAACTTAGTTGACTCGGGTCTGGTGATGATTACGGCCAGCATCCCTACACCTGCCCAGCTGAATTTTGCCGGCTATGGCATGTTTATAGACCAATATAATGTCTGCGATGGAACGACTCTGGTTCCCGGCACCATTACGGGCCCGGTATTTACGAACGGATCGTGGAACTTTGGCACGGGACAATATACATTCACTGACCAGCTAGGCCAGGCAGGACCCACAGTAGGCACGTCAACTGGCTGCCCCACGGGCGCCACGACCCTTCCCGCAAACGTATCCGCTCCACAAGGTTTCAAACCTGGCCAACAGAAGGTCAAGCTCCCGGCAAACAGTTTTAACCAGCAGAGCGCCGTGCTGGATGGCAAAGGAGCCAACCCGGACGGTACTCCGCGCTCGCAGCCTACAAGTTCAGACATGAACAAGGTGCTGAAGAAAATAGACAAGAGCGCTTATCCAAGCGGCGGGGCCTCAAGCGGCGTATTCCTGCCTTATACCGTCGATAGTAGCGGCAAAGCGTCTTTTACGGGCGGCGGCATCATGGTGGAAGGAAACGCCAGTGTGACCTTATCGCCAACTGCGACTGGAAAGGGGCAGATCTACACCATCACGAATGGTTTGCCAAGCGTTACGACCACCATCACGATCGATCCAGTATCCAATACCACAGTTGTGAGTTCCGGAAGCACGACACTTAATATTTCCGGCGTCCCACACCAGTTCGACCCAACCGCTGGCACGGACCTTGGCTACGATACGATGCTTTACGTCGATGGAAATATCACGTCTTTAAGCGGGCCCGGTCAAGGAAAGCCTGCCATCCAGGACGGCAACGCGCTGACAATTACTGCTGCTAACAACGTCACAATCACGGGCGACCTACTTTACAAGAACGAACCGGTCTACGGAGCGCCAAGTAATCCTGCGACCGCCGCCCATCCCATTGATACTCTGACCGGTAACGATTCGGGACAGGCATTGGGAATCTTTACTGCCTCTGGCGATATTCAACTGAAGAATGGCCAGGCAAACGGAAACCTGGAAATTGACGCTTCAATGGCCACAATTTCCGCTGCGGGAACCGGAGGCCTGACCAACATCGGCAACCAGATCCAAACGCTGACGATTGTAGGCGGTCGCATTCAGAACAACATCAAGAACATTAATGCGGTGCAGCGCAACGTTTTGTTTGATCAGCGTTTTGCCAACGATTTCGCACCACCATGGTTCCCTTCAACGGGCATCGCAAAAGGCACCAATGGGGCGAATTTAAACAAGCCAGTGGTTACACGTCTGCAATGGCTCAATCAGAACAATTATTTCTGAAGCGAGCTATTACTCTCCCAAAGGCGGCCTTTTTCATAGGCCGCCTTTTCTTTTAGGCTTTTTGAGGACGAGTCTCGAACTGCGGCTTTATCTGCACCATCACGGTTGCAACCAGCACGGCTACGATCCCTGCTATCTGCATAACCCGAAGACTTTCACCTACGAAAAGCATCGCGAACAGGATGGCGAAGACTGGCTCCAGGCAACTGGTGATCACAGCCCGCGTAGGATCAAGGTATTTCAATCCGCTTAAATAGAGCATGTAAGGAAACACCATGGAAAGACAGGCAAAGACAACCAGGAATCCCCATTGCGGTCCGCTGAAATTCTGGGCTATCACCCTCCAGGGAGGATTTATAACGGTCCACATCATCGCCGCGCCGAGCAGCATATAAAACATTACCGTGAACTGGTGGTTGCGCGTGACCAGCGCCTGCCCGGCAACGTTATAGAAGGCATAGCCGAAAGACGCCAGCAGGGCCGCTAATACGGCAACAGTGCTGAATTTTATTCCTGTCTGAAACACGCCAATGGCCAACGCAGTTCCGGTCATGGCCACGAATGCCGCAGCAGTGCGTTGCAGTGTCGGTCGTTCCCTGCCGCGCGCGACCATATAAATCAATACCCACAAAGGCGCAATGTACTGCACGGTGATCGCCAATGAGACGGTCGATTTCTGCACAGCCAGGTAATAGAAAAAATTCGAGCAGGCCACACCCAGCGTTCCCACCAGCGCGCAAAGCCACAGGTCCTTGCGACTGATGGAGAAAATGCGGCGGCCAAATCGTAGTAAGAGGATGGGGCCAAAAACCAGGACGGCGAAGGTGGTCCTGGCCTGCGTGAGCACCACAGGAGAGAT